>CAZHHJ010000017.1:0-25732 GCA_964531295.1 uncultured Syntrophomonas sp. | reverse complement strand
ATAACTGATTAAATAGTAATAGACCATACCAAACAAATAAACAATGCCGAGCCCTATGAAATTCGCAACAATCAGACGTTTGCAACTGGGATGCGCAACTTTGTTTGCAATGATACCTGTAATGTATGATGCAACAGCAAAACCGATGATATACCCAAAGCTTGGTTTTAAAAGATATGCCAACCCGCCCCCCTCTACAAACACGGGTAAACCTAAAAGCCCCATCGCAATATAAGTCGCAACAGAGGTAAAGCCGAGCTTTCCGCCAAGCAGAAGCCCTGCAAGCATAGTAAAGAAAAATTGAAGGGTAAATGGGACTACCGGAATCGGGATACGGATAAATGCACCGACAACAATCAGTGCTGTAAAAAGCGCACATAGAATTAAATTTTTCGTGTTTATCTTTTGCAATTGAAAATTCTCCTCTTAAAGATTAATACTGATTTCGCCGGAAGACAAGCTTTCTTCTTCACCATCATCGTATTTTACAAGCAATCGACAATTGTCATCGATTCCGATCACCATAGCACTCTTAGATTGATCTATTGAATTAACTGTGACTCGCTTGCCTATAACAAGACTTCGACTTCTGTATTTTTCAGCATAATCTGCTTTCTCAAGCGTAGCATAGTACATCATAAAATTGTTTAAAAATTCCGCTGCCAAACGATTTTTAACATCATTTTGTGGCGTTTCAAAGATACAGCCTGCAATATTTTTTATCTCCTGTGGAAAGCCATTCTTAGGTCGATAAATATTTACACCTATTCCAAGTACGGCATATTCAAGCATGCCGCTTTCCATACTCAAGGAGGCTTCTGTTAAAATACCACAAACTTTTTTTCCGCGGATATAAATGTCATTCACCCATTTAATCTGCGTTTTTTCATAGGATACAGCTTCAATGGCTTCACACATCGCAACCGCGGCGATAGTCGTTATATTCACAGCCTGATGGGATAAATAATTTTTCGGACGAAGAAGCGTGCTCATATATAGTCCCGTGCCGAATGGGGAATGAAAACTACGTCCAAATCTGCCACGACCAGCGGTTTGCTCATTGGATATGACTGTATATCCTTCAAATTCACCACAATCAACTTTTTCACGAACATATGCATTTGTCGAACTCACAGTAGGAAGAACACAAATCTCCATATCGGAATGGCTAAAATCCAAATATTTTTGTATGCCTGAAGGAGACAATATATCTGTTTCAGGAGAAAGACAGTATCCCCTGTTGGTGATGGCACTGATAGCATAACCTTCACTTTGAAGTGTTTTAACAGCCTTCCAAACAGCCGCTCTTGATACGCAAAGCGTTTTAGCAATATCTTCACCTGAAAAATATAAGCCTCTGTTGGATTCAAAAAGTGTAAGCAGTTTTTCTTTTATCGTCACCTTATCACTCCTAACCTTAAAAAGAGTACCACAAAAGCATCGTATTGTCAACCTATATAATCATAATGGTTTACAATCGTCGCATGCAAAAGTCCCACAGTATAAACAATGGTGATACATTGTAGTAATAGAATTATGGGAGGTTATATAAATAATCCGTAATTCAAGACTCAGCTTTATCGTCCGTGACAAACTACATCCAACCTGACCACACAACCTCTACCAAATCCGAAAAACATCTAAATCGACCACTCACCAAGCCCCAAAAACCCAAAACATCTAAATCGACCACTCGTCAAACACTGACATCTAAATCGCTCTGTCACGTTGAAAATCACGCCTTTGGACTTGTTCCCACGAAGCGATATTTTGACGATTTCAACACATCGATTTTTTGCCCCAAAACCTCGGAAACGCCTTATTTACTGGGCTTTTCGCACACCCGTCAATTTACCCTTGTTATCAATACCACGCACTCAACGTGAGCCGTCTGAGGGAACATATCCAACGGCTGAACTTCTTTAACCTTGTAAGCTGATTCTGCAAAGAGTTTTAAATCCCTGGCCAGGGTGGCGGGGTTACAGGATACATATACTACCCGTTGGGGCCTGGTTTTTACTATCGCGTCAATTACTTGTGCTTTGAGTCCAGCCCGGGGTGGGTCTACAATTGCTGCATCGTACTTGTATTTACCAGACCTCAAAACGTTTTCACACTGCCCTGCTATAAATTCACAATTGCGGATATTGTTTAGTCCCGCATTATCCCGGGCATCTTCCACTGCCGCCGGAAAACTCTCTATACCAGTGACTTTCAAGGCCTTATCAGCTATATTCAAGGCTATGCTGCCTGCTCCACAGTATGCATCCAATACTTTTTCATAGCCCTGCAGGTTCAAGTATTCCTTTACCTTGGATAGAAGTATTTCGCTCTGAAAAGGATTCACCTGGAAAAATGAGCCTGGGGAGAGTTTAAAGATGATATTGCCGGCTTTTTCCAGCAATTTAGGTGGTCCAAAAATGTGCTTCATTTGGCTGCCGCTGTATAAGAAAAGTGAATCCACCATGCCGTTTAACCTTTTTACCAAGCTCTTATCTGCTTGGCAGTCCAAAAACAATAGCATGGTTTTCTTATCATAACTGGATTGTCTAATGATGAGGGAAGCTCCCTCATCTCCAGTGATAGCGCTGACATTATCAGCCAGCAGGGAACTTATAGACTGAATTTTATCTGGTATTAGCTGGCATTCTTCTATAGGAATAACCTGCCGGCTCCCTGCTTCATAGTAGCCCAGGGATTTTTGCCCTCCTGCAGTCATACCGATGTGCCAGGTAACTTTATTACGGTAACGCCAGGGTTCATCCATGCCGATTACGGGGTGGACCGGTACATCTAAACCGCCGATTCTCTTAAAGGCATCCAGCAGCACCTGTCTTTTAAGCTCCAATTCTCTGGCATAGTTCACATGCTGATAAGAGCATCCCCCACAGGAATAATAATGGCGGCAGAGTGGTTCGACTCGATCAGGGGATTTTTCTATCAGGTTTTCAATTACTCCTCGGGAAAAGCTTTTTCTTTCTTCTGTTATTTTTATATCAACGATTTCACCGGGCAGGGCAAAGGGGATAAATGCCACTTTACCATCTAGCCGGGCAACTCCTTCACCTTTATGGGTAATCCCTGTGATTAAACACTGCAATGAATATCCTCCTCGTACTCTGTTTTTGTGAACCTTCCCTTTGACCTGTGCCTATGTATCCTAAGACCTTTCCCGCCCTTTCTTTATTGAAGGTTTTGCATAATTCCAATATTCAAAAAAGTCACTCCAATTTGTCATTCTGAACGTCAGTGAAGAATCTAGATCCTTCGGCTTTGCCTTAAGGATGACATCTAAAAATTACCTGGCTGATTGCTTAGAAAACTAATTATGCAAAATCCTCTATTAATTGTTCGACCAATATAAAACAAAAACCCCAAGAATAAACCACAAGGAACACCACCAATTTTTGTATACGCTGCTTCTGGATATCACCATCCACCAAAACAAAGTGAACCTTGTAGATCTCCAAAAATAATCCCCGGTCATGAAGGTAAGGGTTTCCACCTGGTCAGATTTAAAAAAGCGGGAGGCATTCCCCCCCCCCGCTTGCTTAATAATTATATACTAATTGGCTATCTTCATTCCTTCTGCAAAAGCTTTGAGATTTATATCTATCGCCTTCTCCGGCACCAATGCTCGGATAGCATTTCCCATTTCCTTAACTGGTAAGCCGGCCACTGCTGCCAATACCCCCACCAGGACTACATTGGCGGCCCGGGTATTACCGCATTGGCTGGCGATCTCAGTGGCATTGATCAAACGAGTATTGGGAATCAGATTTCGTATTTTATCAACAATATCTTCCGGATATTTAACCCTCCCACTCATGACCGGCAGGGGGTCTACCCTTTCATCGTTTATTATGACCATTCCGTTCGGCTTTAAATAATCCAGCCAGCGAGCCGCTTCCAGTTTTTCGAAAGCCAGCAGTATGTCAGCATCTCCCTTTTTTATTATGGGGGAATATACTTTTTCGCCATATCTTACCTGGGTAACCACACTACCGCCCCGCTGAGCCATACCGTGGACTTCGGATACCTTAACATCGTAGCCCATCTGTACCGCTACATCGGCCAGAATGCGGCTGGTCAAAAGCGTTCCCTGTCCACCCACCCCTACTATCAGAATATCACTTACCTTTTTGCTCATAAGTTATACCTCCAATACCTTTATAGCATCAAATTTGCATATTTGCGGACAGAGACCGCAGCCCACACAGTTATTATAGTCCATAATCGCAAGTCTCTCCTCATCCAGAAATTTAATTCCGGTACAGCCAATTCTAATGCAGATTTTGCATCCCGTGCAGAGTTCCGGGTCTACATAATATTTTACTCCTGACGGTTTACTTTCTATTAAAGCACAGGCCCGTTTGGCAATGATAACTGACGGTTCGCGTCTGGCCAGTTCTTCTTTTAGTGCCTGCTGCAGTTCATCCAGTTTCAATGGGTCAACTACTTGTACGTTTTCGATACCAATAGACTTCACCAGGGCTACCAGATCCAATTTTCTCGTAGGCTGGTTGCGAATTGTTTTGCCGGTAGCAGGATGTTCCTGATGCCCGGTCATAGCTGTGGTGTCGTTATCCAGTATCAGGACCGTGGAAGTTCCCTGGTTATATACGATATCTATCAGGGGAGTAATTCCAGAATGGACAAAAGTAGAATCCCCGATCACTGCTACTGTTTTTTCGGCAAAGGCTTCCCCACGGGCTTTTTCCATCCCCATAGCCGTACCAATGCTGGCACCCATACAGATGGTGGTATCCATCCCATCCAAGGGACTTAAAGCTCCCAGGGTGTAACAGCCGATGTCGCCAGCCACCATTAAACGCATTTTCCTCAAAGTGTAAAATACTCCTCGGTGCGGGCATCCAGGGCAAAGCAAGGGAGGCCGGCCGGGTATTTCTTTAAGCAATCCATAGCGGTCTTCATTATTTGCGCCCGCTAAAACTTCTTCTATTAATTCCGGGCTGTATTCCCCTAAAAGAGAAAACAACTCCTTACCTTCAGCTTCAATACCCCAGGACTTTATTTGTTCTTCGATTACCGGCTCCAGCTCTTCTATGACTATCAAGCGATCTACCCGGCGGGAGAATTCCTTGATCATATTTTCCGGGAGCGGGTTAACCATCCCTAATTTCAATATCGATACCTGGGGCACGGTTTCCTTAACGTACTGGTAAGGCACCCCACTAGTAATGACCCCTATTTTGCTGTCACCCCATTCTATCCGGTTCAATTCGCTGCTTTCAGCATACTCTTTTAGCCTCAACATGCGTTTTTCCACTTCCGCGTGCCGGGCCCGGGCATTCGCTGGCAGCATTACATACTTAGCCGCATTCTTTTTATATTCCTTGAGCTCATATGCCTGTTTTTCTCCTGTTTCCACCATGGTCTGAGAATGGGCCAGACGGGTAGTTATTCTCAGCATAACCGGGGTATCAAATTCTTCACTTATATCAAATCCCATTTTACAGTAATCCAGGGCTTCCTGGCTGTCCGAAGGCTCTATGATCGGTATCTTAGCAAATTTTCCATAGCCCCGGTTGTCCTGTTCATTCTGAGAGGAATGCATTCCCGGATCATCGGCTGAAATAAGAACCAGTCCTCCGTTTACGCCGGTATAGGCAAAGGTGTATAAAGGATCAGCGGCCACGTTAACTCCCACATGTTTCATGGCCACCAGGGTCCGGGCTCCTCCAATCGAGGCCCCAATACCAACTTCCAATGCGACTTTTTCATTGGGAGACCATTCAGCATAGACATCCTCGAATTTGGCAAAATTGCTCACTATTTCCGTACTAGGTGTGCCGGGGTAGGCGGTGGCTACTGTAGCACCAGCTTCATAGGCCCCCCGGGCAATAGCTTCATTTCCAATCATCAGTTCTTTCATGGTATTCCTCCTTAGCCATTATCAAATAAAACCTCTCTTCCAGACGGAGGAGAGGTTCCCTGTCCTTTGTAATAGTGCCCTGGTCTATCTGCTTTTAACTTCTATATGCATAATACCACAGCTCAGCTATGCTGCACTAATTCATTTTTTCTTGTATCAAGCGCTCTGATTGAGCAGTATATTATCTTAAATAGTCCTCAGTGCTGCTAGCGGTTCAGCGAAGTTGACAGAAGAAACGGTCCCCGCTGTCAACTTTTGTGTATGTACCAGCTGAGAATGGCATCACTGATTACCCGGGACATGCTATAAACATCAGCCAAACTGATTTTTCTGCTTCCAGATAGTGACGGGCGGTTATCCCGGTTCCCTACCAGGCCGGTTATGGCAAAATCTCCTACTTGAGGTAGGCTTTTCTGCACTGCTTTGCCAGGCTTAATGGGCCCGATCTTTAATTTGATCAGCCCGGGCGGTTCATTATCTCCTATTGATGCATCTATTGCCACGGTGGCTCGCAATGGGTATCTGCCTCTGAATTCTCGCAGCTTCAGGCCAATATTGCCAGCATGCCATGGTTCCTGTAAGGTCCCGAACACCAGAATATCTGGATTCTGTTCTGCCAGCATGGTTCCGGTCAATGGCCCCAGGCAGTCCAAGAGATGACGGTCTGAACCGATACAAATGAATATTGGCTGATCGTCCCATTCAGCAAAATTATTCATGAAGGCCTGGATCAATACCGACCTGGAATCAGTTTGAGCATAATGCGCGGCAGCAATTAACTTGGGATCCATTAATTTGCCTCCAAAATCTCCTGCAGAGCTTTTATAAAACGCTGATTCTCAGCCTGACTCCCAATTGTTACCCGAATATAACTGGGATAGCCAAAAATATCTCCGGTACGGATGATAATACCTTTAAGCATGAGTCTTTTAAACACTTCCTGACAATCTTGACCGGTATCAACAAAGATATAATTTGCCTCCGTAGCTACATATTTAAGCCCCATTTTATCAAATTCGCTATATAGATAAGCCTTACCTGTCAAATTCATTTTCTGGCTGGCCTCGACGTGCTTCTCGTCATCCAATGCTGCCAGAGCCGCGATTTGGGCCAGAAGATTTACATTAAAGGGCTCGGTTACTCGGTTTACAGCAGCTACAATCTCTGGAGCAGTCACCATGTAACCTATGCGCAGCCCGGCCAGACCATATATCTTGGAAAAGGTGCGGGATACTATTACGTTTTTGCCTTGCTGCAGATAATCCAGGCCATTAGGGAAATCAGGGGCTTCTACATATTCAAAGTAGGCCTCGTCAAAGACCACTATTACGTCTTCCGGCACCCGGGCCATGAATTCATCTGCTTCCGCCTTGCTCACCGCAGTCCCGGTGGGATTATTGGGATTACACAGATAAATTATTTTGCTTTTTTCTGTTATAGCATCGGCCATGGCGGTGAGATCATGTTTAAAATCGCGCAACGGTACGGCCATACATTTAGCACCCATAATGGTGGCAGTGAACTCGTATTCCGAGAAAGAGGGCGAGGCAAATATTACTTCGTCTCCTCGATTAATAAAGGTCTCCGCCAAGAGCTTCAATAACTCATCAGAGCCATTGCCAATCAGCAATTGATTGGCTTCAACCCCTAAAAACGAGGCCAGTCTTTCTTTAAGATAAAAACAATTGCTGTCCGGGTAAAAATGGATGGCGTCCAGCGATTTTCTCAGGGCCTCTATAGCCAGCGGTGATGGCCCCAGAGGGTTTTCGTTGGAAGCCAGTTTAATTATATCGTCCAGTCCCAACTCTCTTTTAACTTCTTCCACCGGTTTTCCGGGAGTATAAGGTTTTAAGTCAAATACTTCGGCTCTAGCCTTTTTTTTAATAAAGTCGTTCATAGCTTATCCCTCCTGCTTTTCCTGCTTACGTAAGTCTATCACTCTTTTAGCCTTGCCGGCACTTCTTTCAATGCTGAACGGTTCCACAAATTTTAGTTTGGGATTAAGTGATAGGGTTTTATATAATTGTTGACTTAGTCCGCGTTCAATAGCTTCTATTTCACCGTAATTATCTGAGAATATCTTTTCAGATACTTCTACCTGAATCTCTATATCTTCTAAATAGCCCTTATTATAGCGAATAATTTGATAATGAGGCGATAGTCCCTCAATATTCATCAGGACGCTCTCGATCTGGGAGGGAAACACATTGACACCTCTAATAACCATCATATCATCGGTACGGCCTGCTATCTTGCTGATCCTGGCGGTAGTTCTCCCACATTCACAGGGTTCATAAGTTATGGAACTGATATCCTTGCAGCGGTATCTTATAACTGGTATAGCTTCCCGGCACAGGGTAGTTAGTACGATTTCCCCACTTTCCCCCGGTTTCACCGGTTGCAGGGTTTCCGGGTTTATTATCTCGGTCAGGTAATAATCTTCCGCCACATGCTGCCCATTGGTTAAATAGCATTCCCCCGCAAAGCCCGGACCGCCAGCTTCACTGAGTCCATAATTATCGGTGGCCAGCATTCCCCACATTTCTTCGATCTGTTTACGGTATTCTTCGGAAAATGCTTCCCCGCCAAAAAGGCCGATCCTGATCTTTAAATCCTCTCGGGGGTTGATACCCATATTAAGAGCAACTTCGCCTAGGTGCAGGGCATAGGTAGGAGTACTTACCAGAGTGGTAGTGCCGAAATCCTTCATGACCATCAGCTGTTTTTCGGAATTCCCGCCTGATATGGGAATTACTGTAGCACCTACCCTTTCCATCCCATACTGCAGTCCATGGGCCCCGGTAAAAAGACCGTAACCAAAAGCAATCTGGGTTACGTCCGAAGAATTTACCCCGGTCATGGAGATCATGCGAGCTAGCAGTTCGGTCCATATATCCAAATCATTGCGGGTTAAACCTACCACGGTTAATTTACCAGTGGTCCCTGAAGATGCATGCAGTCTTATTACTTTTTCCATGGGAGCGGCAAACATTCCAAATGGATAGTTGGCTCTAAAATCTTCTTTACTGGTAAAGGGCAGTTTTTGGATATCCTCTAGCGCTTTTAAATCTCCAGGTTTAAACCCTACTGCATCAAATTTGCTGCGATACAGGGGTGAATGTTCATAAACGTATTCCAGAGTTTCCTGCAATCTCTCCAACTGCAGTTCTTGCATCTTTTCCCGGGGCATACATTCTACTTCTTTATTCCAGACCGCCATATCACTCTCTCCTATCTTGTTTTCTCTCCCTGAACAATATAAGTTGAAAATGGCCTGCTGTATTGAATCATATCTGCTTAGGCAGCCATTGATTTTCCTTTATTATAGATCCGGTCTATATGTTCAGCCGAGTATGATCTGCTAATAAAACTTACCAATGGTACTACTCCCAATGGTATTATCATGGCCAGGGACCCAAAGAAAGGAGCACCCCACTCGCTTAATAATCCCATAATATCGCTGCTTATAAAAGATGGATTAGTAGTAAGTACCCAATACCCCCCTACCGCTATAAAAAGACCGCTTATCATCCCTGCCCAGGCCCCGGCCAAGGTAGTTTTGTGCCAGAAAAGGCCGTAGATATAAGGAGCCAGAAATGAACCGGCCACCGCTCCCCAGGAAAGGGCCATCAGGGTTAATATAATCCCCGGGGGGTTCAAGGCCACGTAAAGGCAAAAGCCAATAAAGGCCACACACAAACCCCGCATCAGGTTCATGGTGGCTTGCTCGCTAATGTCCTTTTTCAGTGCTCCTTTAATTAGATCTATACTCACCGAGGAACTGGCAGTTAATACCAGCGATGACAGGGTGGACATGGATGCTGACAGTACCAATATCAATATTAATACTCCCACTAGGGGGGGCAGGGTTTGTCCTATAATGGTGGGCATAATTAAATCCGGGGTAGCCGTGCCATTGAAAACCGGTAATTCGGCGAAAAATAAATGTCCGGTGGAACCCACATAATAAGCGCCCATAGTTATTATTAATGAAAAAACAGTTGACACCCAGGTAGCAACCGGTATAACCTGCTCGTTTTTAATCCCATAAAATTTTTGCACCATCTGGGGAAGACCCCAGGTTCCTAGACTGGTTAAAATAATAAGAGATACTAAACCTACCCAGGTTACTGCTGACGAGGGCACTATCAAGCCAGGATCTATGGCTTTTAGGGATGCAAATCCATTGGCAAAGCCATTCACCACTTCGCTTCCCACTACAAAATAGACCATTAATACTACTCCGACTAACATTATCAAGCCCTGTACAAAGTCTACCAGAGCCACCGCCATATACCCACCCAGCACCAGGTATAGCCCGGCCAGCAATGCCATTATCGATAAGGCCAGTACATAGGGTATACCAAAAATCTGTTCAAAGAGATAGCTTAAACCCATAAAAACTGAGGCGGCATATGGAATAAAAAATATAAATATTATTAAACTGGAAATTATTTTCATGCTGGAAGAATCATACCTTTTTTCCAGAAAGGAAGGCATGGTCAATACATTGAGCCTGCCGGTCATCTCCCGGGTTTTTGAGCCCATAATGCGCCAGGCTAAATAGGTCCCGATAATGCCGTTGCCCAGAGCTATCAAGAGGGCGGACATTCCATATCCCCATCCCACCTTGCCTGCAAATCCAATTAAGAGGACTGCGGAAAAATACGTGGTTCCATAAGAAAAGGCAGACATCCATGGCCCTATGGACCGGTTGCCAACCACGAAATCATTAACTGTATTAATCCTGCTGCGGGTGTAGAGACTTAGACCAATAATTACGACAAAAAAACATAGCAACATAGCAATCTTAGCAAACAACAATTCTACCATCCTCCCGTACCACATACAAGTAAATGTCCAACTTGGGGTTAAACTACCGTACTACCTCAAGATTTCCTTAATGAACTGAGGTAAGATAAATGCACCTTTATGCACATCCTCATTATAATATCTTAAACCATTTATCGGCTTCTTGTCACCAGTAATTCTTTCCGGATCCCATTTTTTACTGCCCAGTGTAAATGACCATGGCCCTGCAGTATAAGTAACCACAGGTGCTAGATAGACCTTAACGGTATCAAATACCGAACTCAAATTCTCAAAAACATTAATAAAGGTATCCTGGTAAAAAATCGGTGATTCAGACTGCACTGCTATCATGCCGTCGCTTTTAAGCCGATTGCATACATCTAAATAAAATCCTTGACTGTATAACTGCACCGCCGGACCTATAGGGTCAGATGAATCTATGATGACTATATCGTAATAATTTTCAGTATTCTGAACAAACTCGATGCCGTCTTCAATATATAGGTTCAGCCTGGAATCCTGAAAAGAGCAGGCCATAGTCGGCAAGTAAATCTTGCTGTTTTCTACCACGCGGCTGTCAATCTCCACCAGATCGACCTGCAGGACCGAGTCATGCTTCAGCACTTCTCGGGCTGTCCCTCCATCTCCTCCGCCAATGATTAAAATTTTCTCCGGATAGGGGTGAGAATTCATGGCGATATGAACAATCATCTCATGATATATAAATTCATCCATTTCACTTACCTGTATATTTCCATCCAGCACTAAAGTTCGACCACATTCAACTGTATCGATAATCTGCAATTCCTGATATTCGGTTTTTTCGGAGTGTAATACCTCTTTGACTCTCCAATGCACTCCATATCCCGAAGTGTGTTTTTCATAAAACCATAGTTGATCCATAACTGCTGTGCCTCCTTTGAACAGATCCGCTTATCTTACACCATCTTTATGCTTCTCATTTATTAATTCCCCAATCATATCCTGATTTTCTTGTATTGAAAGCGCGTTAGTGAAATCCACATTCAGCAAAGTCGCCTTTATTATCTCATCTATCTCTTTATCCCCGTGACCGGGATTCCACTGTCTAAGCATATTAACAAAACCTGGATGTTCCCTTTTTATTAAAACCAGTTCCAGCAGGTTGAGCAAAAACCCCATTTCCTCTATTGAGATACGCCCTCGTATACCAAGATCGGCTACCAGGCTAGCGGTCCCGTCATACACCCTTAAGATATCCTCATCGCTAGCGCTCATTAATTCCCAACCCTTTCAGCATCTTTCATAGTTTGTTTCTGCAGGTCAAAGTTTATAGGAATTCTAACCCCGCTTCGGCCATCCCGGTTTTTCTCGATATATAAGTAGTAGTTAGGCTTCCGGGCATATTTATTAAGTTCTTCATTTTCCTCCAGTTCTTCCTTGGAAAAAGGACTGAGCTTCAGCATCAGGTCGCATTCGTTTTTCATTCTTTTCGCCCCCTGCAGACTGCCGTCGGGGTTAAGCTGTACCAGAACCATCACCGCAATTTTAAGGTTCTGGGCCAGGAGCTTCTGGGTCTTTATGATCTGTTCCAATATCTGCCACTCCTGAAGTTTGGGATCCAGTTTTTCCATCCTTCCCACATAATCTATTATCATCATATCAATATTTTTTTGAGCTCTAAATTTACGGGCAATGGAAATAGTTTTTTCTGGAGTCAGATTAGGGCAGGGGTAAGAATAAAAACCGCTACTTCTTAATCTTGAATATCCATTTAAAATCATGGATAATTCATTCTGGCTTATGTCCCCCATCCGAATCCGGTCGTGTTCTATTTCAGATAGTATTGAGGCCCACCTCAGGGCAATCTGCTCGCGGCTCATTTCAGTATTGAGATAAAGAATGTTTTTGCCGTGGTTTACAGCTGCACATTTGGCAGTATGAAGGGCAAAGGCGGTTTTTCCGTGCCCGGTCTGGGCACCCAGGATGATCAAATCTCCAGCTTTATAGCCCAGAGTAATGTGATCCAGGTTATCGAAACCTGTGGCTAGGCCATCCAGGGGTATTACCCCTTTATGTTTTATTTGTATTTCCTGGTATCTAAGATAACGTCGTTCAACTTCGTCGTAACCTAAATTAGCCATATCCTCGGGGGTATCTATTTTATCATCAATTTCCAAAGCAGTAAGGTTGGTTAGATGGTCTTCAGCATTCATTAAAAGTTGTTCGATATCCTGCTCTTGTCTTTCTTTTAAGATCTGATAGTTAGTTCTTAAAAATTCAACAAATCTCCTTATTTTCGCTTTGTCCTTAACTCTTTTTATCCAGTATTTGATGTTTTCATCATCGATATAGTGTTCCGCTATGTATTTTATTTCTTCAATATCCCGGGGATTATTTAACATTCCCAGGCTGTGAGCTTCTTTTAACAATTCCACATAAGTAGGACGGATTTCTCTTTCAAATAGAGAACAGAGCAAATCAAATACGGCAGCGTGTTTGGGGGCATAGAAATCACTGCTCTGCATACAATGGTAAGATTCTATACATGCATCCTCTGAATGCAGCATGGATGACAGCACCCTTCTTTCACTTTCCATATCCATTAATAATTCGTCCGGCAATGCCGTTTGAAAATTGACATTCACAAAAAATCACCATCCAGCTCTATTTACTGCCGCCCGCTCTACACTCCCAGCAGCCCAGAAGCTTATCCAGCTATAATCCGATAGCGGAGGATTATCTCCTCCGCTATTTAGTAAACCTGTCCCAGGCCTATCTATTCCTATTTTACTGTATTATCCTGGCTAGGGGGTTAGTTTTTTACTGGAGGAACAAAAATTTCGTATTCTTCCCCTGGAACAGTGGCCTTTTTGGCCGTGCTACCCATTTTTTTGTCGGAGCGCTTGCGTTGTTTAAATTCTTTGACTTCTTTTTCAGCCTCATGGACCTGCCGTATTTCTTTGGACATCCAATTATTTAAAACACTATCCATGTATTCCAATCCGCCATTTTTGGTACGCTGGCACATAACTTCTCCAGCTTTCATAATCATGGAGTGCGAAAAACCCCAGTCATATCTCCATTTGTAATAAACCCTGCGTCTGGCTTCCGCATTCATATCAATACCGGTAAAATTGCCAAATTCCACAATATCGGGGTCAAACCTTCTGCTCCGCAGGGATATGTTTTTACCGGTATCTACGTAATTCTTAAAATACATTTCCAGTCCATCCAGGCTGTTTATAGAATATTCTTTCAAATCGCGGGCAATCTTAGAAATATCGTGGGGGTTCACTATCTTTCGCTCAAAACATAGTTCCAGCAACACCAGCAAAAACTCGGGTGGAAATGCCATCTCATCCAACCATATTCTCAATTCGTTGGACATCTTGACACTCAAGAGATTGCCAGTTTTACGAGCAATAAAATCTGCTACCCGCCTAAAATTATCATCGCTTTTAATAGGGACTGGAAGTGCTCTATTGATTGAAATAGGATTTTTTTCCTCTAATTTAAGTTCCAGCTGTTCTATTTTATCTTTATATTCGTCCAGCATATCTTCCAGCTTTTCTATCTGTTGGTTTTTGGCTTTATCGCTATTCACTTTAATTGACAAACGCGGATGATCTCTAACGATAAAGGCCTCCAATTTAAAAATTAATGGCTGCAAGGATATTTCTTTGTCAGCAAAGCTCTTCTTGCCTTTATCCAGGCTGATTATTCCCGCATCATTAAGCCGGTTTAGCTTGCGGGATAACTTCTGCCTGCTTAAGGCGGTGCATGCTTCAAGTACTTTCCCTACTTCCACTCCACTCTGAGCCAGTGGCCGAGTATTCTCATAGGCACAGATTATAGATGCCAGTATGCCTATATCTTCCATATCCAATCCCAATTCTTTAGCATAAGCGAATAAAACGCCGGGTACATTAACATATCCCCAGCGAAATGCCTCCATAATTACGGAACTTTGAATCATGAATTATCCTCCTGCAAAATCTGTATGCAAATTATAGCATTAGAGATAAGAGAATAACAAGAATAGATCATTCTAGATTTAACATAAAAACAGTATCTATTAGCATAAATTTCATCAAAATCAATGCCATATCCTTTCTTTTCCGATTAACTGGACTTGACGATTCTTATTTTCCATTACATCAACATTGCTAATTATGGGAACGATAAACACTGTTTAACGAGCGGAATTTATTGTTTTGTTCCCCATGGCTTCTTCAACTTTTTCCACCGTTCTGAGAATTTGCCGATAATTTGAATCCTTGACACTTTCCCTGTACATATCATGCAGTTTCAAACATAAGTCTAAATAGGCCTTTTCCGCCCGACTGGCCTGATCTTTTCGCTTATCTTCATAGTATTGTAATCTGGGGGCTTCTTTCATCTCTTCCAGGACAAATTCATCCAGTATCTCGGGTATATAAACAGGAATATTGAATTCCTCTTTTATTACTTCTGCCAGGCCATCTTGTGATTCTTCCTCTCCATGCACCAAGAATATACCTTTAATATCTGACTTAAAATACCTAAGCCAGTTCAGCAAGCCTTCTTGATCGGCGTGGGCCGAATAGGTCTCAATATTGACGATTTCCGCCTTAACCGCAACCTTTTCTCCGTGTATAGTCACCAGCTTTTCGCCGTCTAGTATTTTCCTGCCTAGGGTGCCTTGAGCCTGGTAACCCACAAATAGCACGGTTGCTTCGGGACGCCAGATGTTGTTCTTGAGGTGATGCTTGATCCTGCCCGCCTCACACATACCACTGGCAGAAATGACAATCATATTACCCAGTTTGCAGTTAAGAGCCATCGACTCCTGATGGGTATGAGAGAATTTCAACTGATCCAGCATCAAAGGATGATGGTTGTCATCTTCCAATATTTTTCTAGCATCGTCATCATACAAATCTATGTGTTTTTGAAAAATTCGGGTGGCGGCTATGGCCAGGGGGCTGTCAATATACACCTCTATATTGGGGTCCAGCCTGCCTTCGGAATTGAGTTCATACAAATCATATAATAAATCCTGAGTTCTTTCCACGGCAAAAGCGGGAATTATCAAATTACCCCCTTTCATCATAGCTCGATCAATTACCGCTTTTAATTCTTCTTTACGGCTGTCGGTCTTGGGGTGCAATCTATTCCCATAAGTAGATTCCATGATAATATAGTCAGCATTTTCGATAATCGTAGGGTTCTTGATGATAGGCTGGTCAAGGGTGCCTAAATCGCCAGTAAAGACCAGTTTGAGTTGCTCGCCTTTCTCTTCTATCCAGAGTTCAATAATACAGGCTCCCAGAATGTGGCCGGCATTTCTCAAACGGATTTTCACTTCCGGCGCGAGGTCTATTATTTCATCCATATTAAGAGAACGAAACTGATCCAGGCACTCGATTGCATCCTTGGCAGTATAAATAGGAACCAATAATGGTTTTCCAGCTCGTTTGTTTTTACGGTTTTTTCTTTCTACTTCAAATTCTTGTATATGGCCTGAATCTGGCAGCAATACTCCGGACAAATCTTCCGTAGCATGACTGCAGTATATTTTGCCCTTAAATCCATGTTTGCATAGTTTCGGCACCAAACCTATGTGATCAATGTGCGCATGGGTTAATATAACAAAATCGATGGTATCCGGTTCCACTGCAAAATCCCGGCAGTTTCTTTCCTGTAAAGTCCGGGGTCCTTGAAATAACCCACAATCTACTGCAAACCTGCTGGTCTCAGTCTCAACAAGAAAAAAAGACCCGGTTACGGTCCTGGCTGCGCCCAGGAATCGTAGCTTCATATTTATTCCCCCATACCTTTTTATCTATCTATTATTTTTCTAATTATATCGCAACCAGCCTCCTGGCGTCCTTTTTTCTCGATAAATTGTAATATTGTTGATAAAAATCGCCAATTTCTATCTTTATTATTTTCATATCTTGCGTTTTCAAGGCTCGTAATAGGTTATCAAAACTTATCCGTCCAAATTCTTTTACCACTTCGTTGCTATCCAGATTGTCCACTACCTCACAATAGCGACCGTGAACCTGTTCAAATACTCCAAAATACAATTCCCGGATTTGCATGACCCGTTTCGTGATATGTTCCACTTTTACCTCTTCCAGATCGACCATTGTCACTAGGTCATCTATCAGGTTGTTAAGCAAGCGGTTGTTAAATATGGCAGCCATTACTTCCCTGCGGTACTGCTTGGATAACAGGTAACGCATGTAATCGAGGAAATCGCCCTGAGCCGAAGATCTAAGCAGCGAATATCCGTTTAGTAGCTCCAGTTCCCTATCAGATACATCTCCATTCACCGTACCTCTCCCTTTCGTTTATTACTTATTAACTTAGGAATTCAACCCAGTCAGGTTTTAATCCTCTAGGGAATTATCGTAATATTAATGACTAATCCCAATCTATTCGCATGCTTTCGACACCCTGCTTTGCTTTATTTGGAAGATTATCCTTTTCTATGTCGAGAAAGAAAAACGCCAATTCTATCCAGGGCCTGATCAATGTCTCCTATACTCGCAGCATAGCAGCATCTTATATGTCCATTGCCAATTTTGCCAAAGGCATTGCCGGGCACTACCAACACTTTTTCTTCCACAATCAGCTTTTCACTGAATTCTTCACTGTTAAGACCAGTGTTGAGTATGGAAGGAAATGCGTAGAAAGCTCCCTGCGGTTCGAAACAATCCATACCAATTTCCTTGAAACCAGCAAGCATGATCTTCCTGCGGTAATTATAGTTCTCGACCATTTTGCGCATCTCGCTCTCTCCATGGCGAAGAGCCTCCAAGGCTGCCTTTTGAGCCATGATAGGTGCACACATAATAGTATATTGATGTATTTTGGTCATAGCCCCGATCAGGTCAGGATGGCCACAGGCATAGCCAATACGCCAGCCGGTCATAGCGAATGCTTTGGAAAAACCGTTAAAAACCAGCGTCCGATCTTTCATGCCTGGTAATGCGGCAATGGAAACATGCTGCCCATTATAAGTAAGTTCGGAATAGATTTCATCCGAGATGACAATCAAATCATTCTTTATGATTATGTCCACCAATGCTTGCAGGTCTTCGTGACGCATAATGCCCCCGGTAGGATTATTAGGATATGCCAGTACTAGGACTTTGCTTTTAGGGGTTATGCTTTTTTCCAACATTTCGGGCCGTATCCGGTATTCATCTTCAGCATAGGTTTCCACCGCAACCGGCACACCATAAGCTAGACAGGCTCCGGGCGAATAAGAAACGTAGGAAGGTTCAGGAACCAAAACCTCATCCCCCGGTTCAATAATAGCTCTTAAAGCTAGATCCACTGCTTCACTAACTCCCACGGTTACCAAGATTTCCCGCTCCGGTGAATAGCTTACCCCGATATGCCTTTTCATATAGAGCGCAATCTCTTCTCTTAATTCAATCAAACCCTGATTCGAAGTATACATAGTATAACCGTGTTCCAGGCTGTAAAAGCACGCTTCCCTGATGTGCCAGGGAGTTACAAAATCCGGTTCACCCACCCCCAGGGATATAACCCCCTCCATCTGGGAAACCAGATCGAAAAACTTCCTTATCCCAGAAGGGGGTATAGCCTGCACAGTTTTGGATATATATTTATCCATGGTGCTCATGGACTGATCACCAGCCTTTTATCCTCCTGCGGACTCTCAAAAATGAAATTATTCTGTTTATAACGCTTGAGTATAAAATGAGTAACTGTACTCTGAACCTCATCCAGAGTGGACAGTTTATGTGAAACAAACAAGGCAATTTCTTTCATAGTATCAGCAGTTACCACCACTGATAAGTCATAAGTACCACTCATCAAATACACTGATCTAACTTCTGGAAAACGGCTGATTCTTTCGGCCACTCCGTTAAAACCCACTTCTCTTACCGGGGTAACCTTTACTTCAATCATGGCCTCTACCCCATTTTCGCCGAAGCGGTCCCAGTTAATCACCGCATTGTATCCCAATATATATTTTTCCTTTTCCAGATGAGCCAGCACTTCTTGAACCCGCCCTTCATCCTCATCCAGCATAGTAGCTATAGTTTTAGGACTCATCTTCGCATCATGCTCCAGGATCTTTAACATTTTCTTCTCTAGTTCCATTTTTCTTATTAAGCCCCCTCAGTTAATTTTATTCCATATAAAAAACAAAAACCCTCATCCCACCAAGGGACGAGAGTAATATTTCCCGCGGTACCACCCTAATTGCACAAATGCCCGCTCTGTCGATGATAACGGTTTCCATGAAACCGTCCGGCTTAGTGCCTGTTCAGCATTACACCGGAGCTCTCAGGTGGCTTTCACTGTTAACCTGCTCCCGGATCACAGCAACCCCGGTTCTCTGCCAGCAAGTCTGCAGATACTCTTCTGATCATCGCTTTGAAATATAGGTTTTAACTATGCTATCACTACCAGGAACCAACGTCAAGCGTAAAATTATGAGCGTGGATGATTCCTTTGGCTCATTTTATTATAGTAAATGTACTAAGAGATATTGACTGCTAATTCGGGCAAAGATTTCCTGCACTATTTTTCCGAATTGTGCATATTTATAGTGCTATCTGGAGGCGATGCTAATGTATTTTTTGTTGTCAAATCTGAGCCAGGAAGAAGTTAATGTGGCTCGTAAAATTGATGAGTACTTTAAACCTGAGCATATGAGTTTTTCGGAAAAATTATTCAATGCCATGCTTATAACCCAGCATGAATTAGAGTTTGAATATTTCGGTAATGATTATGAAAAATCCAAGATACTGCAGTTTCATGATATTCTACTGCTGCTCTTAAATAAATTCCCCCAGGAATAATATTACTGCCGTCCACCAGGCAAAACCAGTTATTTGAACAGCATAAATTTCTTCTTCAACCATCTGTATTCCAGCCAGTATCCCGCGATCATTAAGGAAAATACCAGCAGACACAGCATACGTTCCCCGCTCAGCCTGGATTTCAAGGAACCAATAGCCCGCTCTTTCTCACCGGCCAGCTGGGAAATACTCTGGCGTTCCTCTTTTATGGAGGACATTTGATGGATGGTGCTGTATAATTCATCCTGAATCCCGTAATACCTGTTCCACTGGGCGATCCTCTCCTTTTTTAAATCGGCCACCCACTTGAGATAAACATAATTCTTATCTTCTTCGCTGATGCTCATGGCGTCATATACTGGAACCCCTATTGAGGCCGCCGGTGCTTCAATGCCCACAAATCTGCAAATAGTTGCAGCGGTATCCAGAACCAGAGTAGAGGATGTTTTGGTCCCTGTTTTGCATCCCGGACCGTGAATTACCAGGGGCACCAGGTCACTGGGAGATGTGCTTCGGGCTGAGGTCACGATAATCAATGAATTGTAGTAGAGATCATTATTTTTAAGCGTATTTATTAATTTTCCCAGGCTCTCATCAAATGACATTAAGCAATTATAATAGGTGTTTTCATCCAGAGATAGAAGGCCCTGCATACTGTCATTCACATATACAAAGGTAAAAAATGGCATCCCCCCGGGTATATTCTGCATCACCTTGGCTATGGCTTCGAGATCGCTACTATCAGCTTTCAGGCCTACGTATTTATCTTTTCCATAGTTAAGCACCTTGAGCTTGCCGCCTGAGCCATCAATTACCTGGAATGTCTTGCCATTTTTCTTCAGTAAGGCCAGCAGCGATTCAACTTCGATGTCATTCTGGCTGTTATAGTATCCATGCTCTGATGGCAAGGTTCCGGTTAATAATGATGCCTGGGCTGCTTCTATAGAATCGTTTCTAAGTGATAAACATTTTTCATCCATCAATCCTTCTGCCGCCATCTGTCTCAGGTTATGCATCGGTGTGCTGACATAAGCTTCATAATTGAGACCTTCGACGTTAATTAGTATCACCTGCTGTATAGCTTCAGCTGCAAAAACAGGCTGCGTTATCAATACGCCACTAAACAACAGGGTTAATATCCCGATCATTAAATACAATATTTTCCTCAATCACATCCCCTCCTAGCTCGGGTTTATGCTAATGTATATTTATAGAAGGGTGCTAATATTCTTATCTTCAGAATCTACCGCTGCGTAAAATAGAATAGGCCAGAAAAAGTCCTAAAATAACCGCCATGATAAAACCTAATTCAGCTATGGGGATCCGGGTTAATATACCACCGCCATTCATATTAACAAACAAAGCGGTTCCTACGATCAGACTGGCCAGAATAATAGCCAAAGAGAGACGATTGGATATCAAATCCAACCTGCTCCCCAGATTTTCCAGTCCCTGATTTTCCATTTTGATGATAATTTGTCCATCATTTAATTTCTTGAAAGTATTGCTGATCTCCCGGGGTATGGTTCTGGCTATATTTCCATAATCCAGCAGGATTTCGGATGCCTCCTGTATGATTTTTTTCCGGTTAAATCTTTCTCTTAAGGCTCTTTTTCCATAAGGCTCAGCGATATCAACCAAGCTGATGGTTGGATCAAGCTGTGCTATGGTGCTTTCTATGGTCATCAGCATCTTAACCAACAAAGACAGCTCCGCAGGCAGCCGTACCCGATAACTGAGCGATAAATCCAGTAGTTCAGCCAAAGCCTCTCCAATATTGATTTGAGATAAGGGCAAACCATAATACTTGCGGGATAGATTGGCTACATCCCGCCTCAAGTCTTCCACGTTAACATCTCGAGGGTCATCAGCAATTTCTAATAAAACTCGGGTAACTCCGCTAATATCATGATTCATCATTCCTATCACCAGAATCATGTATTTATCCCGGTCGTATTCATCGATCACCCCCACCTGCCCAAAATCATAAAAAATTATCTTTTCCCCGCCGCTCACTGCCATGTTCCCTGGATGAGGATCAGCATGGAAAAAGCCGTGTACATATATCTGTAAATAAAGAGCTTTGACAATATGAGCCGCTACCCGGCGGGTATCATAATGCTGCTCCTTCAGACGGGTAAAATCCGATATTTTTACCCCTTCCACATATTCCATGGTTACTACCCGTTTCCCACAGTAAGCCCAAAAAACTGCGGGAATGATCACAGTATCAATTTCCTGAAAGTTGCGATTGAATATTTCTATGTTTCTAGCCTCTTTCTCGAAATCTAATTCATTGGTCAGAGCCAATCCCAGCTCTTCGACCACCTCAGACAATTTATAAAATCTTATCCATTCACTGCGTCGTTCCAGCCACATCGATATCTCTTGCAGTATAGCCAGATCAGTTTTAACCATTTCATCAATGCCAGGCCTTTTGATTTTCACTACTACCTTTTCACCTGAAATCAGGGTGCCCTCATGCACCTGCCCAATAGATGCAGCAGCTATGGGGCAGGGATTAAAATAAGTAAAATCTTTATCAATGTCTATTCTCTCTTCACGCAATATTTTCTGCACTTCTGAAAAAGGAAAAGAGGGCACATTATCCTGCAGATTTTCCAGTTCCTTAATAAATTCCGGATTCAACCAGTCTGCCCGGGTGCTGAGCAGCTGGCCCATTTTTATATAGGTAGGTCCCAGTTCTTCAAAGGCATAGCGCAAGCGGCGAGCAGTATTTCTTTGCTGCAGCCGGTCATCTGCCTTGTCATTTCTCCTCCGGGTTTTTAAAAAAGGCAGGTTTAATCGATCATATACCGAAGCAAATCCATATTTGATGAATATATTGGCTACTTCCCGATAGCGTGGCAAATGTCTGACCGTGTTTATTGAATGCTTGAGTGTCATCCGCTTCCTCCCGCCCAGGCCAACCACCGGGCTTATGCCCGGCAGTATCACGCCCCGCCAATCTGATCAGGATAACTTCCCTTCCAGATCTTTAATTTTGCTTTTCAGGTTTTCTATTTCTGATTGACTACCGGCAAATAGGTCTTTTAAGTCATTCAGTTCTTCCTTAATGACACTCCTTAATTCCTGCCTTTCTTCCTCGCCTCTTTTTATGGCCTCATCCACGAACTTCCTGGCCTCATCTTTGCTCATTTCACCCTTCTCCACCATTTCTTGTATCATTTTCTCTGCCTTCTCTCTAGTCAAACTAATAGCTCCCAGGCCAAAATAAATAGCTTTTCTCATCATAATCCTGAAGCTTCCTCCTTATCGCTTATTTTCCTGTATTTTTAGCAACCTGATGCTTAGCTATACATACCCCGGTCTAAGAAATGTAAAGAGGAATAAGTGATTGTGGCTTTAAAGTATTTAACCGCGCCGGTTGGCGCGGTTTTATCTTTTGTCCTAATTTGTTGTTATTGATCGGTTTCAGCGCGGGAACTGCCCGATGTGCTAGTTCGCTGATGCAATTGATATCAGTCCCTACCGGAAGTTATACTAATTTTTAAGGGTGAAAAGTCAGATGTTGGGGCAGGTGTTCACGGGATAGGATATTTCCTGGTATAGTTACCACTAATCTCTCCGTCATATTCTCCAGCTCTCTTATATTACCGGGCCAGTCATATTCCATAAGAACATCAATCACATTGCCGGATAATTCTTTATTCTTTTTATATTTTTTATTAAATAACTTAAGGAAATGAGCTAGCAGAACCGGAATCTCTTCTTTTCTTTCTCGTAACGGGGGAACTCTAACTATAATTACGCTTAACAGGTGGTAGAGGTCTTCATTAAATTCATTCTTTTCAACCAATTGGGGAATATCTCGTTTGGAGGCAGCAATAACACGTACATCGATGGGTATGGATCTTTTTCCTCCTACCCTAATAACTTCCCTGTTTTCAATTACTCGCAATAGATCCACCTGTATCTTATCAGGCAGTTCACTTATCTCATCCAGGAAAAGGGTCCCTCCGCTGGCCAGTTCAAAATAACCAGCGTTGCCACTTTTTTTGGCTGTTGCAAAGGCACCATCCTCATAGCCAAATAATACCGTCTTGAGTATGTTGTTAGAAATAGCTCCACAATTAATTTTTATATATGGTTCGATTTTGCGTAAACTGTTGTTATGTATGGTCTCAGCAATTAGTTCTTTACCTGTTCCTGGTTCACCGGTTATTAATACCGTCGAATCACATTGGGCTGAGCGAAGCACAGTACTCATAAGTTCTTTCATTTTCCGAGAACTAACTATAAGTTTTTCTGGTCCGTTATACTTCATCTTCAATGACCGCAGTTCCGCTTCATAGTATTTGCTTAATTCCTGAGCCTGCTCCAGTTGTTGCTGCAACAACTTTAACTCCATTATTTCCCTTACATTAGAAAGCGCTCGGAATATTTTACCTTTTCTGTAAAGGACGGGAGTTGGGTTAGGCAAGGAATGCCTTCCACTTAGGGTCCTCTGGCTGATAGTCTCAAGGCTTCTATCATTTAATGCCAGGCCTAAATCATCATTCGTTTCTTTTACGTTTTCCAACTCTCTGGATATAATCTCCAATTCGGAAATATCCTGTAGAACCGCTACCGCACCGAGAATTTCTCCATTCTTTTTGATCGGGGTTCGATTTGAAAGAAATATGCGATTTTTTAATTCTATCTTTTGAACAGGCTTACTTATGCCCGTCTCAAGGATTTCCATCAATCCGGTATTGGGTATTATTTCTATAATATCCCGACCAATAGCTTCACTGCTTTTTAAACCGAGAAATCTTTCCGCAACCCGATTTAATAAACTAACTTTACCGTTCTTATCAATAGCAATTATCAGGTTGTGGGTAGAATCCAATATGGTCAATAATTCATCAGAAATTGAACTAAATGATTCAATAAAGGCTTTGGCCAGATCAGTTCGAGTAATCATCCCGACAACAACCTTTTTATCCACAACTGGCAATCGCCCAACTTTATTTAAAATATCTTTAATTTGCTCATCAGGATGCCCTACGGTGAGATCGTGTCTCATTATATCTCCCACCAATGCCTGAGGATTTTCTCCCTGGGCTAAGACCCGATAAATATGGCTTTTGGTCAATAATCCGAGCAATTCTCCTTTTTCGTTCGCTACTGGTGCACCGTCTATCTGGTTATCCAAGAAAATTTGACTGGCCTCTTTTATTGTATGGGCCAGTGTTAAAACAATCAGTTTAGTACTCATTATTTCTGTTAATCTCATAATATCAACCTCTTTGGAAAGATTTTCAGTAACTCCTTAGTAGCTATGGAGAAAGGGTCCTAATCTGCTACCTTTACAAGTAGGAGGGGCAAACACGAAAAGCATAAAACACTCTCAATAAATCCGCACCTTACTCTTTCAGTGCGATTAGGCTCAATGGAAAAGTTATTAGTCTTACCTGTTAACTTTTCGCAACTTTTAATGTTAATTTATCAGAAAGTGAACGATTTGTCAACAACTTTTGTTAACAAAACCTGTAGTTTCTTGCGCATTAAGTTAATTTATGTTATACATCTATATAGAATATGTAAGAGGATGTACATTAATGAATACAGACGCCGAACAACTAAAAGAAGTATTCGCCCAACGCTTAAAAGAAATAAGAGAGGAAAGAGGCTTTTCTCAAGAAGATATAGGCAGGATGGCAGGATTATCAAAGGCTACTATATCAAAATACGAGTCAGCCAGTCATCCTCCTAAACTGATCCATGCAACAGCTATAGCTGAAGCCTTGAACGTAGGTTTTAGCTATTTAATTGGGTTTACCGACAACCGCTATGTCCAAGAAACTAATATTATAACCGAATTGTTTTTATCGTTGCCCGACGATGGTAAAAAAGAACTTTTAAACTATGCCAGGTATTTAAAGGGAAAAAGCTAATGATTGGAACCTCATTGGCAGCTTCTAGTTTTTTCGCACTAGCCAGAAGAATTAGCGCCAAGAGAACTGCTTCAGGGAATGTGAATGTGAAAACCCAAGTTAAAGCCAAACACAACATAATCGGAGTGTGTAGCTGCTACATTTGTAGGAGCTATTATATTTTGATGAAAGATTAATTCAGGAGGATTGACAGGCTATTTTATATATGATATATAAAATTCAGAGTTAGCACTCAGAGATTTAGAGTGCTAACTCTATTGTAGAGTATTCGGGGAAAAAACAATTAAAGGGAGAATAAAATATGTCTAAAA
>CAZHHJ010000016.1:0-25745 GCA_964531295.1 uncultured Syntrophomonas sp. | reverse complement strand
AATACTTAACTATTACCAATAGCAGCGTAGAAATGCTCATAAACTCCATAATGCCCGATGCTGAAAGGCAACTGAAGACCAATTTCATCTTAGAAAAATTGATAGATGAAAAAGGTATAGAGATTAATGATGAAGAATTAGATATATATATTAATGATATGGCTGAAAAGATGGGTATAGAAGTAGAACTTGTTCGCAACGATGTAGAAGGTATGAAGGAAAATATCTTATATAATCTTAAGATGGATAAAGCGGTTGATTTTCTAGCCGACAACGCTGTGGTTAACACCCAAGATCCTGCAACGGCAGAAGATCAGGCTGAAGAGAACCACGAAAATATTGAGGGTGTAGCAGAAGATATCCCAGCCGAAGAATAAAAAATACTAGCGGGTTAATTTAATGAATAGTTTTAAAGAGGTGAATTGCATGTCTTATTTAGTACCTATGGTGGTAGAACAAACTAACCGAGGAGAAAGATCATACGATATATATTCTCGCTTATTGAAAGACCGAATTATTTTTCTGGGCAGTGCTATAGATGATACCGTTGCTAACCTGGTAATAGCACAGCTGTTATTTTTAGAAGCAGAGGATCCGGCCAAGGATATAGCTCTTTACATCAACAGCCCGGGTGGTTCAATCAGTGCCGGGATGGCTATATATGATACCATGCAGCATATAAGGGCAGATGTATCAACTATATGTGTTGGTTTGGCCGCCAGCATGGGAGCATTTCTGCTGGCAGCTGGCCAAAAAGGAAAACGTTATGCTTTGCCCAATGCGGAGATAATGATTCATCAACCCAGTGGTGGTACCCAGGGGCAGGCTACGGATATTGAAATACATGCCAAAAGAATAATCAAAATGAGAGAATCTTTGAACCGGATTATGGCTGATAGAACTGGTCAACCACTGGATAGAATAGCGCAGGATACCGAAAGGGATTACTTTATGACTGCCCAGGAAGCTATAGAATATGGTATTATTGATGAAGTAATGGGTCATCCAAAGGGCATTAGCAAGAAAAAATAATGCTACCTTGGAAGAGGGGTGAATAGATGCATAAATACGGAGATGATAAAGGACAATTAAAGTGTTCATTCTGTGGAAAAACCCAGGATCAGGTTAAAAAACTGGTGGCTGGCCCAGGGGTTTATATTTGTGATGAATGTATTGAACTGTGTAATGAGATAATTGAGGAAGAACTGGCTGAAGATCTTGGTTTGGAACTAGGCGATATTCCCAAGCCCATGGAAATAAGAGAAACCCTGGATGATTATGTGATAGGCCAGGATACTGCCAAAAAATCCTTGTCAGTTGCGGTATACAATCATTACAAGAGAATTAATTTGGGTATGAAACTGGATGATGTAGAACTGCAGAAAAGCAACATTATGATGCTAGGACCGACTGGAAGCGGAAAAACGTTGCTGGCTCAGACTCTGGCCAGAATATTGAATGTACCCTTTGCTATAGCAGATGCTACCTCACTGACCGAGGCTGGTTATGTGGGCGAAGATGTTGAGAATATTCTTCTGAAACTTATACAGGCTGCTGATTATGATATCGAAAAAGCTGAGAAAGGTATCGTATATATCGATGAAATAGACAAGATAGCGCGTAAGACCGATAATCCCAGTATTACCAGGGATGTTTCGGGTGAAGGCGTACAGCAGGCCTTGCTTAAAATATTGGAGGGTACGGTAGCCAGTGTCCCCCCTCAGGGCGGAAGAAAGCATCCTCATCAGGAGTTTATCCAAATAGATACCAGCAACATCCTTTTTATCTGCGGAGGAGCATTTGAAGGCATTGACAAGATTATACAAAACCGTATAGGCCAGAAGGTTATGGGTTTTGGCGCAGATATCAAAGCTAAAGAGGAAAAGAAGATAGGGGAAATCCTGGGAAAGATACTGCCGCAGGATCTTTTGGGCTATGGTCTTATCCCGGAATTCGTGGGCAGAGTACCGATCATAGTTACCCTGGATGCCCTGGATAAGGAAACACTGATAAAAATACTGACCGAACCCAGGAATGCTCTGGTAAAACAATATAAGAAATTATTGGAACTGGACGGAGTTGACCTGGAATTTATGGATGACGCACTGGATGCCATTGCTGATGAGGCAATGCGCAGGAATACTGGAGCGCGTGGACTAAGGGCTATAATTGAGGATGTCATGCTGGAAGTCATGTATGAGGTGCCTTCTCGCATTGATATTACCAAAGTCCTGGTAACTAGAGATGCGATTGCCAAAAAGGAAAAACCGTTGCTGGTAACTGTTGATGCCAGACGGAGAGTAAATTAAAGAATTTAAGTAAATCATTATTGAAATATTACCGACCGATGACAATGATGAAGATCAAGACCTGAAAAGGGTCCGCGATTTAATCGTACCTGAGTACGTTAATTTAGTGGGCTCCTTTTTTATTCGTGAATTTGCAAACAATTGTGTTAAAAGGACCGTCCCCACGAGGCGGTTTGGAAAAGGCAGTGAAAACTGCCTTTTTTTACTGCCCAATTTACCTTATTCAACTGACTTTGCAGGGAATAATAGAAACAATAGTCTATAATTCTCTTCCTGATATGAAGCTGGGAAGATTTTATCGGGGCAGCATGTAGGCGCCCCAAAAAATAGTATGAAATCTGCCCCCGGCTGCATTCGGATGCGCTGCACCATCTGCTACCAACAGGATTTTACTGATGGAAGCAACCTGCGGAGAAAGGAAAGGTACATGAACAATATATTCACCGTTTTATATGTGGCCCAGCTATTTTTTGTTATAGCAATAGGAGCTTATTTTTGGAATCTCTTAAAAGGCCAACAAAGCAAAAAACACGGTCTAGTCCGGGAGTCTGAGAAGGAAAACGGTAAATTAAAAGAAATGCGTAATACCAGGCTTACTGAACCATTATCCAGCTTGACCCGGCCTGCAGACATGAAGGATGTGATCGGGCAGGAGGAAGGGGTAGATCTGCTCCGGGCCGCTTTGTGCGGGCCTAATCCTCAGCATGTTATAATCTATGGGCCTCCCGGAGTGGGTAAAACAGCAGCGGCCAGATTAGTTCTGGAGGAGGCCAAGCGGGTGGAAATATCACCCTTTACCCAGGACGCAAAATTTGTAGAAATTGACGCCACTATCAGCCGCTTTGATGAGAGGAATATTGCTGATCCTCTGATTGGTTCAGTACATGATCCTATTTACCAGGGAGCTGGATCCATGGGATCCGCAGGGATACCGCAACCCAAGCCTGGTGCATGCACTAAAGCACACGGGGGGGTATTGTTTGTGGATGAAATCGGTGAATTGCATCCCATGCAGATGAATAAGCTTTTGAAAGTGCTGGAGGATCGAAAAGTACTTTTAGAAAGTGCCTATTATAGTGAAAATGATAAAAATATTCCGGGTCACATACATGATGTTTTTCAAAATGGTCTGCCGGCTGATTTTCGTCTGATAGGAGCTACCACCAGGATGCCACATGAATTATCTCCCCCACTTCGTTCTAGGTGCATGGAAGTGTTTTTCAAACCCCTGGATAAAGAAGATATAAAATTGATTGTGATCAATGCAGTCAATAAGGTCGGGATAAAGGTCGTTGAAGATGCGGTGACTGAAATAGTAAAATATGCCGGGAATGGCCGCGAGGCTGTCAATATAGTGCAGCTGGCAGCAGGAATTGCTCAGGTGGAGAACTCGCCGCAGATAAACCTGGAAACGGTGGAAAAGGTCCTGAATAATGGCCGTTTTTCACCCCGGGTTGATGTTCGTCCTAAAGAAACTCCCAGCGTTGGAGTTGTTAACGGTTTGGCGGTGCACGGAGCTAATGTGGGAATGCTAATTGAAGTTGAAGCTAGAGCTATTCCAGTGGAAAAAGGCAAGGGCAAATGGATTGTTACCGGGGTAATTGACCAGGAAGAACTGGGGGGAGAAGGGAGAAAATTAACCCGTAAGAGCATGGCCCGGGGCGCAGTGGAAAATGTTATTACTGTATTACGGTCAGAGTATGATATCCCAATACATGATTATGACCTGCACCTCAACTTCCCCGGAGGAACTCCGGTGGATGGTCCATCAGCAGGAGTGAGCATCGCTACCGCTATATATTCTGCTATTACTAAGCAGGCAGTTTATAATTTGCTGGCTATGACCGGGGAAATATCAGTGCATGGCAAGGTGAAAGCAGTAGGGGGAGTAATGAGTAAAGTTGACGCGGCCAGGAAGGCAGGAATAAAAAGAGTAATCATTCCTAGTGATAACTGGTTAAATATATTCGACAACTTTTCAGACATTGAAGTAATTCCCGTCAGTGATTTAAAACAGGTTTTTGATAGGGCATTTGTTTGATAAGGTTGTCAAGTTAGTAAGTTCGTGCCTGGCAACAGGGTTGACACATGATATATAATCAGTAATATAATTTGATATCAATTAGTGATGCCTGCAGTTATCATAATTAAAAGTTTTGCCGATGATTGCGTGGCTTGAGCTTGCTTGAGTGTCACTCATATAGTAGAATTAATTTGCCTGGGAGGTGTTTTTTTGCAGTCAAATGATGAGACATTGAGAGTTATACCTATGCTTCCTTTGAGGGGAATGCTGGTTTTTCCATATACGGTTATTCATCTTGATGTAGGCCGAAAAAAATCTATAAATGCGATAGAAGAAGCTATGTTGGAAAGCAAGGAGATATTTCTGGCCACCCAAAAGGAGGCTCAGGATGATGAACCGGAAGAAGCAGATATTTACCAGGTAGGTACGGTAGCTGAAATCAGGCAGATATTAAAAATGCCTGGCGGTACCATGCGCGTTCTGGTTGAGGGCCTGCATCGTGCCGAAGTGCGCGGCTATGTTACCCATGATCCTTACATTCTGGTTAACATCGAAGAACATAAGGATGACCCCAAGCATAAATCGGCTGAAATCGAAGCTTTAATGAGAACCCTGGTATCCCAGTTTGAGCAATATGTTCGGATTAGTAAAAAGATACCCCCGGAAACGGTAGTATCAGTGGTCGCTATAGAAGAACCGGGTAGATTGGCTGACGTGGTGGCTTCCCATCTTACCTTGAGGATTAATGAAAAACAAAAAATATTGGAAGCACGGGATACATCTCAAAGACTGGAATATATGTGTAAAATCCTGGCTAAGGAAATGGAAATACTGGAACTGGAACGAAAAATAAATATACGAGTACGAAAACAGATGGAAAAGACCCAGAAGGAATATTATCTGCGTGAGCAGATGAAAGCTATACAGAAGGAACTGGGAGAAAAAGACGAGCGGACCGCTGAAGTGGAAGAACTTAAGGAGCGTATTGAAGAGGCTAAGCTGCCTAAAGATGCCCATGAAAAGGCTTATAAAGAATTGGAAAGGCTGGAAAAGATGCCTCCTATGGTAGCTGAGGCAGTCGTAGTCCGTAACTATTTGGACTGGATGCTGTCCTTGCCCTGGTCAAGCGAGACCAGGGACAGGCTTGATTTGAAAATGGCTGAAAGGATACTGGAAGAGGATCATTACGGTTTGGATAAACCAAAGGAGAGAATTCTGGAATACCTGGCCATCCGTAAACTAGCTAAAAAGATGAAAGGACCCATTCTGTGTCTGGTAGGCCCTCCCGGGGTGGGAAAAACTTCTCTGGGTAAATCGATTGCCAGGTCATTGGGACGAAAATTTGTGCGTATGTCCCTGGGGGGAATACGCGACGAAGCAGAGATCCGGGGACATCGCCGGACCTATGTGGGTTCTATGCCGGGCCGGGTGCTGCAGGGGATGAAACAGGCTGGTTCCAGGAATCCAGTATTTCTGCTCGATGAAATTGATAAAATGACTATGGATTTTCGAGGAGATCCAGCTTCTGCCTTGTTGGAAGTTCTGGATCCAGAGCAGAATTTCTCGTTTAGTGATCATTATCTGGAAATACCCTTTGATCTTTCCAAGGTGATGTTTATAACTACGGCCAATTCAGCTTATAATATCCCCCGTCCTTTGCTGGATAGAATGGAAGTTATAGAAATCACCAGTTATACCGAAGAAGACAAGGTGCACATTGCGATAGATTATCTGGTCCCCAAGCAGGTGAGGGAACATGGATTAAAGGCTAAAAACATCAGTTTTTCTGAGGGTGCCATAAGAAAGATAATTCGCCATTATACCCGTGAAGCGGGTGTGAGAAACCTGGAAAGAGAAATCGCTTCTATGTGCCGCAAGGTAGCACGTCAGGTAGTCGATGATAGAAGTGTTCATGTTAATGTAACTGCCAGTGTGGTGGGACGCTATCTGGGTAAAGAACGTTACCGCTTTGGTGTGGCAGAAAGCGAGAATCAGGTAGGGGTAGCTACGGGTCTGGCCTGGACTGAGACCGGAGGAGATATCCTGGCTATTGAGGTAGCACTTTACAAGGGGCAGGGTAAATTGATTCTAACTGGTAAACTGGGGGATGTTATGAAAGAATCAGCCCGGGCGGCTTTAACTTATGTAAGATCTAGAGCTGAAAAACTGGGCATTTCCCAGGAGACCCTGGATAATAACGATATACACCTGCATGTTCCAGAAGGGGCTATCCCTAAAGATGGTCCATCAGCAGGAATAACTATAGGCAGCGCGCTGGCGTCAGCTATGTCAGGTATACCGATCAGAAGCGATATAGCTATGACCGGAGAGATTACCTTAAGAGGCCGGGTGCTTCCCATTGGGGGAGTGAAAGAAAAAGTGCTGGCAGCTCACCGGGCTGGGATTAAGACAGTTTTATTACCAGAAGATAATAAAAAGGATATCCAGGAGATACCAGCACAGGTCAGGAGAAAAATTAATTTCCAGCTAGTGTCTCATATGGACCAAGTATTGGCAATTACGATGGACAAGGCTGATGCCCCACTTAATTGACTTGCTTCCAGTGATATTTATAATCAATGAAACAAGCAGGTGCAGCCTGCTTGTTTCTGACCGAGGCAGCAGAAATATAATTATGACCAGGGTTTAAGAATATGAAGACTCTTTTAAGCGGTATTGGCAAAGCCATTATAATTAACAAGCGAATTTTAACAACGGGTGGTTAGGATAAAAATGAAAGTTAAGAAGGCGGAATTCAAGGGAGTATTTGTGGATATTAAACAGCTTCCAGATCTTGCCTGGCCTGAAATTGCACTGGTGGGAAGATCCAATGTGGGCAAGTCTTCTCTAATCAATAAATTAGTAAACCGCAAAAAGCTTGCTAAATCGAGTTCTACTCCAGGCAAGACCAGAACCATAAATTACTACCTTATCAATGATGAATGGCATATGGTTGATTTGCCTGGCTATGGGTATGCTAAAGTAGCCAAAACGGAAAGGGCTAAATGGGGGCAGATGATCGAAGCCTATTTAAGCCAGCGCCAGCAGTTAAAGGGTGTGCTACAGATTCTTGATATAAGGCACCCTCCCAGCGCTGACGACATTATGATGAAAGACTGGCTCAGCCATCACGAAATACCGGTTTTGCTGGTCGCTACCAAAGCTGATAAGATATCCCGGGGCTCCAGAGCCCAACACCTGACCGTGATACGAAGAGAATTAAAGGTCCCGCTTGAACAGATGCCCATCTGTTTTTCGGCGGAAACTGGTGAAGGGGCAGATGAAATTAAAGCAGCCCTGCAGGAAATTCTTGAGTATGAATCAGAGCAGGCCTGAATCCTGCTCCCAGATTATTTAGCAAGATAAGCAGGAGACCACCCTGAATCCTACGTTGGCAATGCCCCGCATCTCAATTTTATATACTCCACCACTTCCTTTTCTTCCGCTATCACCATGGAGGCCAAATAATTATCCAGCATAGCGATGATTTTTTCTGCTCCTCCTTCTTCCGCTAAAACTTCCCGGGGGGTTCTGCCACTTAATTCCCGGTGTGGAGTATTAAGCCACTTCTCGCTTTCCCGGTCTTTCAATACTATGAACCACAGCCAGGTATAATTTGCATCAGGGGGGGTCTGCATCATCAGGCTGTTAATTACCTGCACCGGCTTAGTAGGTAATATGGAATCAATGAAATTGCCATGTCGGATCACATCTTCCAGCACATCGGAACAGGTCAAAACCAGATCTTCGCCTACGATTATCCGGGAATATCCAGCTACTTCTTCAGCCGCTTGGAACCAAAATAAACCTGCGGTTTCGTGCTGCAAAATATAATCTTGATTTGATGATAATATTTCCAGCAAAAGCTCTCTTTCGTCTTCATTAAGAAGCCTGACACGCATATCGCTTAAGTTGACCAGCATTTTCTGGCCTGCATGGTCAAATAGGCCGTAAGTGATTTCTGCATAGTCTTTTAGTATCGGGAGTATTTCTTCTCGGTATAAATCTTTAACATAATCCAGGTGTTCTTTTATGAATTCCTCCTCCAGGAGGTTATTTTCCAGCATTAGAACCATACCGGAAAAGAGCTTTACTTCTGGCAAGCTGAGCAGTCTGCCTAAGAGCAGCATGGGCGGGTCTTCTTCCTTTAGAGTCAGGGGCTCTTTAATCAAGATTTGATGGCTGCTGCCCTGGAAAATATCCGTAACGTCCAGTCTGACCCCTTCGGAACTATCAACGCGATATACAGACAGATAAGAATCATCCAAGGCCTTTAAGCAATCCCGCAGCGGAAGTTCCATATAAACTTGGTTTTCGGCCCAATATACTCCGGCCATACTTATATCATCATCGTTTTTGAGATCGAACCATAACCAATCGGAAAAAATTGATTCGTGCTCCGGCCTGATACTCCTATTTACGCTGAAGCGGGTAAAGCGGGATTTAACTGTCTGGCGGCATCTCTTTAAATCAGTTGAAAAGTAACGGTCCAGTTTTACTTTGAGCGATGCTACCAGCTGGTTGTAATGGGAGAAGGGATCATCGAATGAAGGTGTGATATCATTTAGCAGTCCACAGCAATTTTTATATTTTTTACCGCTGCCGCACGGACATGGATCGTTGCGGCCCAATTTAAGCTTCTTGGCCAATTTCATTATTCCCCCTAAAAAGTTTGTTTCAGATATTCCCTAAGCAAAGGTTACTACAATATAGGGTTAAAATACAGCCAATACCGCTAAAAAAGAGATTAATCTTCAGGTACCTTATCCATTGCTCTGGCTTGGGGGGTAATTTATTGCGAAGAATCTCAGTGAATTGCAGGGGAGTATCTCACCCCCGGTAAAGGAAATTGAATTGAAATATTTAATTATCTGTAATAATCTTCATATTACTTGCAAACCAGGACCCAATTTAAGTACAATTTAGAATGTATAAGCAGACAATAATTACCCAACTTTCTTATCGGGCGGGTGTTATGCTTGGTCAGAGCAAGGAAGGTAAGGCGATTTGAAAACCTTACGCCCCCAGTTCACACATAGTTTATTACTTATATAGAAACGCCTTCTCTATTTGCTGGCATAGACCGGCTGACGGCGGGACCAAGCATAACACTCACCAAGGACTGCAAGCGTTACTATTATGTCTGTTGCGAAAGTTGAGTTAATTACTACTTATGGATAGATACTGCAAGGAGGTTATTTTGATGGGTACAGGCAATAATTTGCCCACCGTGTATGATCCGGGCCAGGTGGAGCACAAATGGTACCAGTACTGGAATAATAAAGGATACTTTACCCCGGAACCTGATTACAACAAAAAGATGTTTTCTATTGTAATGCCACCGCCCAACGTGACGGGAGCACTGCATTTGGGGCACGCTCTAGATAACACGATACAGGACATCCTGACCCGCTGGCACCGTATGCAGGGCTATAATACCCTCTGGGTGCCAGGCACTGACCATGCCGGAATTGCGACCCAGGCCAGGGTAGAAGAGGCACTGGCCCAGCAAGGGATAAGCAAACACGATCTCGGTAGAGAAAAGTTTTTGGAGAAGGTCTGGGAGTGGAAGCATTTATATGGAAGCACTATAACTGATCAGTTGAGTCTTTTAGGGTCATCTTGTGATTGGAGCAGAGAGCGTTTTACTATGGATGAAGGTTGCTCTAAAGCAGTACGAGAAGTCTTTGTTGATTTATATGAGAAGGGCTTAATATACCGGGGCAATTATTTGGTCAACTGGTGTCCCAAATGCCACACTGCTATTTCAGACATTGAAGTGGAACATGAAGACCACGATGGGTATCTGTGGCATATAAAATACCCAATCCTGGATACTGATGAATACCTGGTAGTGGCGACTACCAGACCAGAGACTATGCTGGGGGATACCGGAGTGGCGGTTCATCCTGAAGATGAGAGGTATAAACAACTGCTTGGGAAGAAGGTTATCTTGCCTCTGTTGAATCGAGTTATTCCTATATTTGCTGACACCTATGTAGATCAAGAATTTGGTACCGGCGCGGTCAAGGTTACGCCTGCACATGACCCCAATGACTTTGAAATGGGCCTGAGGCACAATCTGGAACAGGTGGTGGTGATTGATAATCATGGGCGGATGAATGAAAATGCTGGCCTTTATCAGGGATTGGACAGAGAAGAAGCCCGCTCTCGGGTAGTCGAAGACCTGGAAAAACTGGGGCTGCTACTGGAAATAGATGAACACCGCCATGCCGTTGGTCAATGCCAGCGCTGTGCAACTATAATCGAGCCGATGATATCCATGCAGTGGTTTGTGAAGATGAAACCGTTGGCTGAACCGGCAATACAGAAAGTACTGGATGGGGAGATTAGATTTGTTCCTGCAAGGTTTACCCGGATCTACGTTAACTGGATGGAAAATATCCGGGACTGGTGTATATCCAGGCAGTTATGGTGGGGACATCGTATCCCGGTATGGTACTGTCAGGATTGTGGAGAAGTAATCTGTAGCCGGACTGACCCGGAAAAATGCAGTGCTTGCGAATCAAGCCGTCTAATACAGGATGAAGATGTGCTGGATACCTGGTTCAGCAGTGCTTTATGGCCTTTTTCTACCCTGGGCTGGCCGGATGCCACTAAAGATATGGAATACTATTATCCTACCAGTGTGCTGGTAACGGGGAGGGATATAATCTTTTTCTGGGTGGCGCGTATGATTTTCTCAGGTATCGAACAAACCGGGCAGGTGCCGTTTTACGATGTAAACATACATGGTTTGATTCTCGATGGTCAGGGACGGAAAATGAGCAAGTCGCTCGGGAATGGAATAGATCCTATAGAAGTAATCGATAAATACGGTGCCGACACCTTGAGGTTTTCCATGATTACTGGAGTTACTCCCGGTAACGATGTGCGCTTCAACTGGGAGAAGGTTGAAAACACCAGGAATTTTGCCAATAAAATATGGAATGCTTCTCGTTTTGCCATGATGAACCTGCAGGGATACCAAAAAATTGAGGTAGCTAATGAAGAACTGCAGCTGGTAGACTGCTGGATTTTATCCCGGCTTAATACCATGGTGCAGGAGGTTAGCGGCCATTTGCGTAAATACGATTTCGGTGAGGCGGCCAGAGAACTATACGAATTTATCTGGGATGAGTTCTGCGACTGGTATATCGAATTGGCCAAACCCCGTTTGTTTAATCCCCGCGATGAACGTGAAAAATTGGTGGTGCAAAACCTATTAAACCATGTACTGCAGACCATACTAAAAACCCTGCATCCCTTTATGCCCTTTATAAGCGAGGAGATTTATCAAAATCTGCCCGGTCATGGCCAGAGTATCATGATGGATGCCTGGCCAGAGGTGGATGAAACGAAAATATGGCCTGATGCAGTGGAAAACATGAAGGGGATAATGAATGCCATCCGTTCTATCAGGAATATTCGGGCTGAATTCCGCATATCACCAGGTTCGCCGATTGATGTTATCATGCTGATACCAGATTGGGGTTTAAGGCAGGTATTTATGAACAACCAGTCATATCTGGCCCAGCTGGCCAATGTGGGAAAATTAACTATAGTTGAACAGCTGGATAAAAAACTGGAACAGGCAGTCGCGGCGGTTAGTTCTGTTATGGAAATATATGTTCCTCTGGAAGGTATCATTGATATGGAAAAGGAAACAGCCCGCTTGAACAAGGAGCTTAAAAATGTACAGACTGATCTGAGTAAAGCTGAAGCCAAGCTGCAGAATGAATCCTTCCTGAGCAGGGCTCCACAGGAAGTCATTGCTAAAGAAAAATTCAAAGTAGAAGAGGCTAAGACCAGGAAAGAGGGTATATTACAACGGCTGCAAATATTCAGCGAGCAATAGCCCAGCACCTGGACAGATACCAGGTATTTGGCAGCAGACCGGGTCTGGCCAGGATAAGGAAACTGCTGGAACTCATGGGCAGTCCGGAAAAGGAACTAAAATGCATTCATGTTGCAGGTACTAATGGCAAAGGATCGGTTACTTTCATTACCGCGTCTTTATTAAGTGCAGCGGGATACCGGGTAGGTCGGTTTTCATCCCCCCATTTACATTCTTACCTGGAACGCTTCAGCATTAATGGCCGGGAAATTAGCCCCAGACAGTTTAAAGGGTACCTGGATGGTATCCAGAGTCAGGTAGATAAAATGATAGCTGCCGGTGAAGAACATCCGACTGAATTTGAGGTACTGACCGCCCTGGCTTTCCAATATTTCAAGGATAATGAGGTGGATTTGGCCGTAATAGAAGTTGGATTGGGTGGAGTTTATGACTCTACCAATGTTATTATACCGTTGGTCTCAGTTATTACCGGAATTGACTATGATCATACCGCAGTTCTGGGGAAAACCCTGGCGGAAATTGCGGAGAATAAAGCGGGTATTATAAAAGCTAAGATACCTGTGATTTTAGGAGTAATGAGCCAGGAAGCTCAGGAGGTCGTACAGGCCAGGGCCCATATGGAAGATGCTCCCTGCTTCAACCTGGAGCAGATTAAGCTTATTCCCAACGGACCGGCCAGCCTGGAAGGGCAGGACATCGATATCGTTCTTGCCGGGCAGACTGTTCGGGTGCATTTTGCTCTGGCGGGAGATTATCAACTGGAGAATCTGCGTGTATCTCTGGCAATAATTCGTGTATTAGAAAATTATGCCTTCAAAGTTCCGGTTCCGGACTTGATAAATGCGCTTAAAGAAATAAAATTTCCGGGCCGGATGGAAGTTGTTAGCTACGATCCTCTGGTTATCGTTGATGCGGGTCATAATCCGCAGGCTGCCCGAGCTCTATCAGTTTCGCTGAATAATATCTTAGGAGAGCGAAAAAGGGTTCTGCTCTGCGGCTATTTGGATGATAAAGATGCTGAAGGGGCCTTAGCCTACCTGGGAGTCAACAGCAGTAAATGCATTGTCAGCAGGCCGGAGGGAGAGCGGGCAAAAAACTGGGATAGAGTTGCTGAGTTGTGGAATAGAATATATCCGGGAATAGAATGCTATAGGCAGGAAAACATTGAACAGGCGGTTCAATTAGGACTGGAGATGCTTAGTGGTGATGAATACCTGTTAATCACCGGATCCTTTTACCTGCTGGATAGAGCGCGACGGCAGTTTACGAACGCTTAAGGCTTTGTTAACAAATTATTAACAAAGCCTTAATATTATTATTGCTATAATTACAATTAAAGAAGGTAGAGGTTGCAGAAATAAGGAGGTGTCAAGGTGGTTTTTAAACTAAAGCCACGTAATGACCAGTTTTTTGTTTATTTTGAACAATTAGCTGGTGCTATTGCTGAAGCAGCCAGCCTGCTGAAGCAATTTATAGAACAGCCGAGCAGTGATGCAGCCCGGAATCTGGAATTAATCAATCAAGTTGAAGAGCGTGGAGATAATATCCTCTTGGAGGTTATGTCCCAGATTAACAGTTCATTTGTAACCCCATTTGACCGGGAAGATATACTGCAACTGGCCAGAGCGCTAAACTCCGTAGTGGACCATACCCAGGGCACCATGGAAAAAATCGTTATTTATAAAGCCGGTAAACCAAAAGAAATTTATATACTAAAATTGGCCAATGTATTGGAAGAGGCAGCTCAAGAAATAAAAAAGGCCGTATCAAAGCTGCCAGATATTAGAGAGAGACATAAAGAGGTCGTGGAATCTTGTGAAAAAATAAGAGCATATGAACATGAGGGCGATTACTTGTATCGAGCAGGCATTGCCCTTCTTTTTGAAAATACCGAAAATGTAGTAGATATTATCAAATGGAAGGAAATATATGAGCACCTGGAGACTACACTCGACTACTGTGAAAATGTGAGCAATATCCTTAAAGGAATCGCAGTTAAATATGTTTAGTATTGGTCTGATCGTTGTAATAGTATTATTAGCTTTAGTTTTTGATTTCATTAATGGATTTCATGATACAGCTAATGCCATAGCCACTTCGGTTTCAACCAAAGCCCTGTCACCTCGTAATGCCATTTTAATTGCTACCAGTTTAAACTTTATCGGGGCTTTGAGCGGTACCGCGGTTGCTGCTACTATTGGTAAAAGCCTGGTAGCACCTGAAATGGTAACTGGTTCAGTAATGATAGCTGCGTTAATAGGGGCCATATCCTGGAACCTTATTACCTGGTATTTTGGGATACCCAGCTCTTCTTCTCATGCTTTAATCGGGGGGTTAGGCGGAGCAGTTATTGCTGGTTTCGGTTTTGATGCTGTTCTTTGGGGCGGTTTTTTAAAAATACTGGCTGGATTGATCATTGCTCCCCTAGTTGGGGGAATGATGGGTAGTATCGTAATGACGATCCTCTTTTGGATATTCAAACCTGCTGCTCCCTCCAGGATTAATAATTGCTTTCGCAAACTGCAGATTCTGTCAGCCTGTATGGCCTCCTTTGCGCATGGCTCCAATGATGCCCAAAAATCTATGGGTATGATCACCATGGTACTGCTGGCTGGAGGACTTATACCCTTTTTCGATGTTCCATTATGGGTAAAGATTGCCTGTGCAGCGTCCATGGGTATGGGTACTGCAGTGGGAGGATGGAAAATAATCAAGACCATGGGAGGCAAAATTTTCCGCATCGAGCCAATCAATGGTTTTGCAGCTGATTTCACCTCAGCTCTGGTTATCTATTCAGCCAGCCTGCTGGGAGCACCAGTCAGCACTACTCATGTAGTATCATCGGCCATAATGGGGGTAGGGGCTGCCAAACGACTCAAGGGAGTAAGGTGGAATATAGCCCGGCAGATTGTAATAGCCTGGTTTGTTACTATTCCATCTTCGGCTGCAGTAGCCATTTTAACCTATAATATTTTAAAGATAGTAGGTCTGCTTTTATAATTTTCAACTCTTTTCCAAAGAAAGAGTTTATTTTTATGCCTATTTATATGTACAATGGTACTATGAGATAGTGCAAATGGTAACATGACCAATAAACTGCCATGAAGGGGTGGGAAATTGAAAGCATTTAAAATACCAGAAGCAACAGTGCAAAGACTTTCTATATACTCCAGATACCTTCACCAGTTGATGGATGAAGGGGAAGATACAGTTTCGTCTGGCCAGATTGCCGGTGGGGTAGGAGTAAGTTCTGCCCAGGTAAGGAAGGACTTGGCTTACTTTGGGGAATTCGGAACTAGAGGAGTTGGCTACAAGGTCGACGAGTTATATGGCTATCTAATGGCTATCCTGGGGCTTGATCATGAGTGGAACGTAATAATAGTAGGAGCAGGCAAATTGGGTTCTGCTCTGGCACTTTATCCGGGTTTCCGAGAACGTGGTTTTATAGTAAAGGCCATTCTCGATGTGGCAGAAAATAAAATAGGCAGCAAATTGGGTCAGCTACAAGTGGAGTCTCTGGAGTCGCTCAAAAACAAGGTGCGGGAAAACGATGTGCATGTAGGAGTGGTTACAGTTCCTGCTGGGGAAGCTCAGAAGGTTACGGATGAAATGGTGGATGCCGGGGTTAAGGCCATATTGAACTTTTCGCCTCGGGTGCTCAAGGTTCCCAATGATATTGTTTTGAGGAATGTTGATCTCTCAGTCAACCTGGAAGTTTTGAGTTTCAATTTGGCTCAGAATAAATAGGTATGCCACTATAATCATTACCATTTATGATCAAAAAGAGTGATGAGGGGAATGCTCTAAAAAAGAGGATTCTCCTTTTTTAGCCAACTTGTGTTTAGGGGGTAGTAATGCTACACTTGAAAAAAATAGGTGGTTTGTGGAGGGAATGCATTGACAGGCAGAAGGATTATTCTTGCTTCCCAATCTCCTAGACGCAGGGCCATGCTGGATCTGCTACGCATCAAGTTTGAATGCTTTCCAGCTGATATTGATGAATGTTTCCTAACGGGCGAAAAACCCCGGGATGCTGTTAGGAGGATTGCACAGAGTAAAGCAGAACAGGTTAAGGAACAGGTAGGAAGTGCTTTAATAATTGCCGCTGATACGGTGGTAGTATGTAATGGAGAGATCCTGGGCAAACCAGTTGATGCCCAGGATGCTTTTAATAAACTGTCCATGCTCAAGGGGAGAAAACATGAAGTAATAACCGCTGTTTGTGTAATAAATACAGAAAGTGGCCTATGTGAAGTTCAGGATGAGACTACCAGCGTATATTTTCGAGATATTACAGATGAAGAAATAGGAGCTTACATATTAACCGGCGAACCAATGGATAAAGCAGGAGCATACGCAATACAGGGTACTGGGGCAGTGTTCATTGAAAAAATAGAGGGATGTTATTTCAATGTGGTAGGATTGCCTCTAAAAGATTTGTATTTAATGCTTAAAAATCAGGGTGTTAGCCTGCTGGAGGTGTAAGAATATAAGCTTTTATCATACCGGCATCAAAGATATGCCAGAAGAAATGAGGCCAAGGGAAAAATTAACGCTAAAAGGTGAAAAAAATTTGGATGATGCCGAGCTGCTGGCTATAATATTGGGGCAGGGAACCAGAGAACTCAGCGCTCTAGAGTTAGCCCAGCAGTTGATCTATAAATATAAATCTCTGCGGCATCTAAAAGATGCCAGCCTGGAAGAACTGCTGGAAGAGAAGGGGATTGGCCCGGCCAAAGCAGTGAGCGTCAAAGCCGCCATAGAGATGGGAAGGCGCATGGCCCAGGATAGTCAGATGAAAACGCAGATAAAATCACCTGATGATGTAAAAAATATGATCATGGAAGAGATGCGATATTTTGATCGGGAACACTTTCGGGTAATATATCTTGATCGTAAAGGCGGTATGCTGGAAATGCAGGATATATCGGTAGGAGGATTGCACAGTTCTATCGTCCACCCCCGGGAGGTTTTCAAGGTAGCAGTTAAAAAGAGTGCGGCATCATTAATACTGGTACATAATCATCCCAGCGGAGACCCTACTCCCAGCCAGGAGGATGTGGAGATAACCCGTCGCTTGATAGAAGCAGGCAATATTATGGGGATAACAGTGCTGGACCATATAGTGATTGGGGATAATACATACTGCAGTCTTAAATCTAAGGGTTTAATCTAAATTCTAAGGAGGCAAAGGATGTTGGTTTTCGGAAAAGACTTGGGAATAGATCTGGGCACAGCAAATACACTGGTGCACGTAAGAGGTAAAGGTGTTGTTTTGCGGGAGCCTTCGGTGGTAGCGATAGAAATTGATAGTGGTAAGGTCCTGGCGGTGGGTGAGGAAGCCAAGCAGATGATTGGGAGAACTCCCAGTAATATAGTAGCCATAAGGCCTATGAAAGATGGAGTGATAGCAGATTATGATGTTACCTTGGCGATGATCAAGTATTTTATTGCCAGAGCTATAGGGCAGAAGAATCCTTTCATAAGGCCCCGCGTGATTGTTAGCATACCAACTGGCTGTACCACAGTGGAGGAAAGAGCGGTCAGGGAAGCCACGGTAGCAGGGGGAGCTAAAGAGGCCTACCTTATAGAAGAACCAATGGCTGCGGCCATCGGAGCAGGTATGCCGGTTCACGAACCAACCGGTAATCTAATCGTGGACATTGGTGGGGGTACTACTGAAGTTGCGGTGATATCATTGGGTGGCATAGTTACTTCCAGGTCCATACGAGTGGCGGGGGATGACATGGATGAAGCAATAATCAGTCACCTGCGCAAGAACTACAACCTGCTTATTGGCGAGAGAACCTCGGAAGCCATAAAGATGCTGATAGGTTCCGCATTATGGGAGGGAGAGGAAGAATTCTATGAAGTCCGGGGACGAGACCTGGTAACAGGTCTGCCCAAGACCATACAGGTATCATCTAACGAAATACAGAAAGCTCTTAAAGAGACTGTGGATCAGATTGTAGACGGGATAAAAATATGTCTGGAAAAGACTCCGCCCGAACTGGCCTCAGATATTATGGACCGGGGCATTGTAATGGCCGGTGGAGGGGCTCTGCTAAAAGGATTGGATAAACTAATAAGCAATGAAACCAATATGCCGGTTTATGTTTGTGAGGAACCACTGCTGGCAGTAGCCAGGGGAACTGGTAAAGTATTAGAGAATATTGATATACTTAAAAAGGTGCTGATATCACCGAAAAAATAGATATTATTTAGGTGAGGGAGATTTGGGAAGATATCTTAAAAATAAATATTTCTGGCTGTTCCTTATACTATTTATAGGAACTCTAATGCTTATAAATAATACCTCGTCAGAAAGGAACGATATTAGCCTGCTCGAAAAACTTATAAGGGATGCGTATACCCCGCTGCAAAGCGGGGTAGTCGAGTTTAAAGACAATCTTGGTAATTTTACTGTCTTTTTTAGCAGCAAGCAGCTCTTGCAGCAGGAATTAGTTGGCCTTAAAGAGCAGAACCAGGAACTGACTATGGAAAACCAGCTGCTCCGGGAGGAAAAAATGGAACTAGGCCGATTAAGAGGCCTGTTGGGATTCCAAGACATTAGTCTGCAAAAATACGAACTGCTTGCAGCCCGGGTAATTGCCCGCAGCCCCAATAACTGGTACCAGAATATCGTCATAGACCAAGGTTCTGACAGTGGTATTAAAAAAGGCATGGCAGTTATAAGCCCCGGGGGACTGGTAGGCCGGGTAGCTAGTGTGAGCAGGGATTCTTCGCATATTGATTTAATAACTCACCGGGAAATAGCAGTGGGTGCTATTGTGCAGGAGAGCAGGGAGACTCAGGGTATCGTTGAGGGTCTGGGTAAAAGCCATCAGTTAAGGATGGTCAACATACCTTACTATTCAAAGATCAAAAGGGGCAACAAGATCATTACTTCAGGATTATCAGAGTTTTACCCCAAAGGTATTGATATAGGGACAGTAAAAGAAGTTGAGCTGCAGCCGGATGGAATACTATTATCAGCCCTGATAGAACCTGCGGTCAGTTTTGATAAGCTCGAGGAAGTGCTGGTGGTTACGAACAATTATGCAGGAGATTTACCGAATATAAACAGTGATGGCGAGGAAATTGGAGGGTAAAATATTTTGCGATATTTTGTACTGGCCTTGTTACCTTTTATAGCAATATTTTTACAGTCGACATTCTTCAGCACTTATAGTATAAATGGTGCACTGCCAGACCTGGTTTTAATATTTGTAGTATTCTTCGCTTTTCTCAATGGAGAAATAAAAGGAGCTGGATACGGCTTCCTGTGCGGTTTGTTTGAAGACTTATATTTGGGAAGATTCATAGGAATCAGTGCCCTATCTAAAGCCTTGACCGGATATATTATCGGGCGGCTACAAGTGCGCTTTTTTAATGAAAATCTTCTGGCAGGATTAATGGTAGTCTTCATTGGAACAGTAATAAATACTTTTTTTATGTTTATTCTGGGCTGGACTGCCTTCAGTGTATTTAATATGGATACTTCCATTATCAGTAGCGTCATATACCAGGGTATATACAACATGCTTCTAGCCGTTCCGATTTACATCTGGTATTATAATTCATCCCAAAGGGGAGTACTCAGCTGGACTGGGGAGAGATAAATGAAAGCGGAAGAACTGGATAAAAAACTAAAGGTCTATACTTACTTGGTGATTTTGCTTCTAACCTTACTGGGGGTAAGATTGGCCATAGTTCAGTTATTTAATAATGAAACTTACCAAACTCAGGCTAAAGAAAATCGTATCAGGCTGCTCCCCATCAAGGCGCCGCGGGGAGAAATATATACTTCTGATACTGAGGTTTTAGCAAGCAATGAAATAGTTTACTCCCTTAGTCTAACCTATCTGGGAGTTACCCAGCAGGAAATAGTTATTGATAACCTGTTGATGATACTAAAAGATTACTACCCGGAGATAAGCCGGGAGTTTATTGAAGAAAAAGTAGAACTACAAAAATACCGTTTATATGAACCGATCACCCTGATACGTGATGTCTCATGGGATCTGGTAGTGAAACTGGAAGAGAATCGGCAGAGTCTGCCGGGTGTTACCATTGTGGTTGAACCCCTGCGCAGCTACCCTCGGGGTGCAACGGCCGGGCATGTTCTGGGCTATATCCATTCTATTGATGGGGGCGAGCTGGAAAATTCCGAAGATGGGGAATACAGCATAAACAGCCTGATCGGAAAATCTGGAATTGAAAAAGAATATGAAAGAGTACTGAAAGGTATTGATGGAGCCCGCAGGGTGGAAGTAGATGCACAGGGCCGGCCTATTCGGGATCTGGTAACCCTGGAGCCTCAGCAAGGCAACAATTTGTACCTGACCCTGGATTCGCAACTGCAAAAGGTAATGGAGAAGAGTATGGAAAATACGCTTACCCAGCTGCAGAAGAAATATCCCAAGGCCCGGGTAGGCTCGGCAGTAGTAATTAATGTTAAGACCGGAGAAATTTTGGCCATGTGCAGCAATCCAGCAATGTATCCCGATGATTGGAAAGGGAATATCAGTTCCCAGCGAGCGGAATATTACTTTCCCCAGACCAAAGCTTATGATCCGATGCAGCCTGGTGCTATAAGCAACCGGAGTATACAGACTACTTATCCCCCAGGGTCCACTTTTAAAATGATAACCGGTATGGCTGCACTGGATTCAGCAGTGACCGACCCGAGCAAGGATTATGTTAATTGTACTGGTAACTATTGGATCGCCCCTTATATAAGATGCTGGAGTGTCCATGGCAATGTAAACTACTATTCCGCTCTGGCTGGGTCCTGCAATGTATACTTCCAGGAGATGGGACGCAGAGCCGGACAGAAAGAACTCACTCGGGTGGCCGGGGAATTTGGATTGGGCTCAAAAACGGGAATCGATCTGCCTTATGAAGCCCAGGGTTTGCTGCCGACAGCAGAGTGGAAAAATGAAATAAGTGCAAAATTGACCGACCATAAATATGAACAGCTGCGTCAGGGACTGGAAGATAAATACGATGATTTACTGAAAAAGGCAGAGGATGAAGACGAGGTAAGCCGCCTGAATAAGAAAAAGCAATATGAAAAAATCAAGTTGGAAGCTCAGTACGAAATTGACTATAATTTCAATACCTCCTGGCAAGCTTATGATACCTTTAACATGGCTATGGGACAGGGATATAACGATTATACAGTATTGCAGCTGGCTAACTATGTGGCTACCATTGCCAATGGCGGCTACCATATGCAGCCTTATTTGCTGAGCAAGATCGTATCCCCGGATGGCAAAACCATAAAAAAATTTGAATCACCAATGAGTAAGATAGTAGAGCTGAAACCCGAGACTATTTCTGCGACCAAAAGAGCGATGCGGGCGGTAACACAACCTGGAGGGACAGCCCATTTTCTCTTTTATGACTTCCCCCAAGACATTCAGGTAGGGGCCAAGACCGGTACTGCCCAAACCGGCAGAGCCGGTGATAATCAGTTGAAGGAATTCCATGGAGTGTTTGTGGCCTTTGCCCCGGTTGATGATCCGCAGATTGCTTATGCCGGGGTGGTTGAATATGGCTATAGTGGTGGTGAATCGGCTGGATTAATTGCCCGGGATGTGTTCAAACAGTATTTTGGACTGGCCGATTATCTGGCCGTAGAAGAGTCGATACCTGTCGATATAGACTCGAATAACGCTGGCGAATAATTAGAGAAATTTCTTGACCGGAGCCGACCTAAATAGGGGTGATTAGAGCATATCACCCCTATTTTTGTTTTTTTCATCGAAGGGAAATAATGTTATTTATAGAATTACATGACAAAGCGGATTATTTATAGATATCTGTTATCAAGGGTTTTTAAAGAATGGGGGCTAAATAGGTGGGTATAGCAATCAAGCAGGCCAGTGGCGGAATGCTGATAGATCTGAAAGCGTACAATACCTTTGCTCAGATGAAAAAAGGACTGGAGGAAAAACTCACTTCAGTGGCCGATTTGCCGATCGGCAGCAAGGTAAGTATCGATATCGGGAAAAAAACCTTAAGTAACAAACAGGTCAGAGAGCTGGAGGATAGTCTTCTGGATTATGGTATGCATCTGGAGGAACTCATCTCAGGAAGGATGCCGGATATGGAGGATATGGAGGATATAGGTGAGGAGTTAATCATTGAAGGCATGCCGCATTATGATAATACTGCCTTAATATGTAAACACATTCGTTCAGGTCAGAAAAGATTCGTACAGGGAAATGTGGTAGTCTTGGGGGATATTAATCCGGGTGCTGAAGTGGTAGCAGGAGGCAACATATTGGTAATGGGATCTTTAAGAGGGCTGGCACATGCTGGGGTTTTTGGTGATGAAGGTGCAATCATTGCTGCTTATCGCCTGAATCCAACTCAGCTCAGGATTGCTGCTCATATTACCAGACCGCCGGACGGGGAAAACAATGCCGGTGATTATCCCGAAGTAGCCCGGATTCGTGAGGGAAGAGTAATAATTGAGAAGTTAAAAATATGATAGGGGGCTTAAGGATGAAGAGTAGAGTTATAGTGATTACTTCAGGAAAAGGTGGGGTGGGGAAAACTACTACTACAGCTAATCTGGGAACTGCGCTGGCTATGATGGGCAAAAAGGTGGTAATGATAGATACGGATCTTGGACTTAGAAATCTTGATGTGGTCATGGGTTTGGAAAACCGCATTGTTTTTGATATTGTAGATGCGGTTAACGGGCAGTGCAAATTGAAGCAAGCCTTAATAAAGGACAAAAGATTTGATGGCCTTTATCTCCTGCCTGCAGCTCAAACCAAAGATAAGTCAGCCGTGTCTCCCCACCAGATGAAGAATATGACTAATGAACTGCGCAAAGATTTTGACTTTATACTGGTTGATTGTCCGGCTGGCATTGAACAGGGTTTCAAGAATGCCATTGCTGGAGCTGATAAAGCAATCGTGGTTGCTACCCCGGAAATATCATCGGTAAGAGACGCGGATAGGATAATCGGTCTTCTGGAGGCAGCCGGACTTACTGGGACGAAATTGATTATAAACAGGATACGCGGCAAAATGGTTAAACGGGGAGATATGATGGATATCAGTGATATCAATGATATACTGGCAATTGATCTCCTGGGAGTAGTACCTGAAGACGAGGCCATAGTTGTATCCACCAATCGAGGGGAACCGGCCGTGCTGGAAAATGTATCTAAGGCCGGGGCGGCTTACCGCCGCATTGCGCGCAGACTGAATGGAGAAGATGTCCCCATGTACTCATTAGATGATCCGGAAAATATAATGGATAAATTCAAGAAAATGTTGAAGCTGGCCAGATAAAGGGGGAGGGGATGACTTTGTTAGACATACTCAGTCGGATATTTTCAAGGGATAGTGGACCCAGTAAGGATATTGCCAGGGAAAGGCTGCGCTTGGTTCTGGTCCATGACCGGGCTTCAGCAACACCCGAGTTTTTAAATTCTTTGAAAGAGGAGTTGATAAAAGTTATACGCAGCTATTTAGATATAGATGAGGAAGCTCTGCAGGTGAATCTGGAAAGTGAGGAGAATTCCATTGCCTTGATAGCCAATATACCGGTAGTGGGCTTTAAGCGAAAGTAAACGGGGCTGCTTCTGTCTGATGGGAGTAGCGAGGCGATGACTTCCGGAGCCTTTAACAATAAATTCCGATAAAGACCTTTAATACAATTCCTTGAGCTCTATCGAAAAGATGAATCCGGGCTGCCCACCCCCGGGTTTGTCTTTTTTCTGTCGGATAAATAGGGCCACCTGTATTTGACAGCTTTACATGCCATTTTACTTAGCTTTATAATGTATGGGGAGGTAAGCTCTTTGAATCTTAAACGTTTAAAATTTATTGATAAACCATTTATAATAACCCTCTTTATCATACTGACCTTTGGCATCATCATCCAAAGCAGTGCCAGCAGTGGAATGTCAAGTGATGCCCTTTATTATGTAAAAAAACACCTTTTTATGATAGCGATGGGTATTATCGGGATTATTATTATAATTCGCTATGATTTCACTGAGTTCAAGAACTTTGGCATAGTGCTATACATTTTATCAGTGCTCTTGTTAATAGCGGTACTGGTTTTCGGAACAGAAATCCGGGGTACTACCGGTTGGATTTCCCTGGGTCCCCTCCCGGCTATACAACCAGCAGAGTTCACTAAGGTTATGCTGATACTGGCATTTGCTGATTTCGTTAACCGCAGGAGAGGGGAACTAGATACTCTAATCAAGATACTGCCCTGTTTTTTGTATATGGGTTTGCCTTTTGCTTTAATAATGATGCAGCCAGATCTGGGAACAGCTGTGGTATATATAGCCATTACGCTAATAATGATGTTTGCTGCCGGTGCCAATAGCAGGGTACTCTTAGCCTTAATTGGAGGAGGTATATTCCTGGTCGCGCTGGTACTATTTTTGCACTTCAACCTGGGTATGTCGATACCATTGGCAGATTACCAACTCAAGCGCCTGATTGTTTTTCTGGATCCCTATAATGACGGACAGGGTGGGCGCGGGGCAGGTTGGAACACCATACAGTCACTGGTAGCTATAGGCTCAGGTGGCTTGACCGGGAAAGGACTCTATAATGGTACTCAGGTCCAGTTGAATTTTCTCCCAGAACAGCATACCGATTTTATATACGCAGTGATTGGAGAAGAACTGGGATTTATAGGTGCGACCTTTTTAATCATACTATATGGGATATTGATAATGCGTTCCTTGTATATCGCCTCGGAATCCCGAGAATTTTTCGGAACTTTAATGGTTATAGGGGTTACGGCTATGTGGATGTTCCATATATTTGAAAATATTGGTATGTCAATAGGAATAATGCCGGTTACCGGTATTCCCTTGCCGTTTATTAGCTATGGAGGCAGTTCCATGGTCACAAACCTTCTCGCAGTTGCCTTAATCTTAAATGTAAATATTCGTGGTAAGAAAATAGTTTTCTGAGGATTTAGGCATAATAGCATAAAGGAGGTATATGATGAGTGAAGTTAAGGTCTGCGAAGGACTTCTATCCTTGGCCAGGAATGGTATTAAAGAATTACTGATGTTGATTCCCAACTTATTGAAGCTTATTTACCGACTTATGCAGGATAAGGATGTCCCGGCCGCAGAAAAAGCGATGATGTTTGCTGCGGTAGCTTATGTTATATCTCCGCGGGATCTCTTTCCGGATATGCGGCCATTTCTGGGCAAGGTAGATGACCTGTTGATCCTGGCCCTGGTCATTAAAAGATTAACCGATAGTGTCAGCTCTGAGGTTCTGGAAGAATACTGGGAAGGAAATGACGAACTGCTGGAAACCCTAGAAAAGGTACTGAGTTATTCCATGTTGCTGCTCCCACCAGGTATTTATCGAAGGCTGGCAAAAAAGGCGGGTACGCCGCTAAATTTTAATGATTTGAATTTAAACACGAAATAAAACTTGATGGCCATTGCTGTCCAATTTTTTCTGCAATAAGTGCTGCCCACGGGCAGCACTTATTGTTTAGAATAATATTTTATTAATTCAACTCATTTTATTTCATAATATGAGT
>CAZHHJ010000015.1:0-26868 GCA_964531295.1 uncultured Syntrophomonas sp. | reverse complement strand
ACCCGGGCTGTCTAGAAATCGCCAGTAGCTGGAACTCTTATCAGGTCAGATGGAAGTACATAGGAACCTATTTTAACGATTGGTTTCCGCAAGTCTGCTGCTGCAGGCACTATCAATTGGGGCCAGTAATCAGAATTATTATATCTATGACCAAAAAAGCCCAACAGGCTGTTGACGGACTCCTCGCATTTCAAGAGTATGCCGTAATTTGCTAAATTATCTGCAATTTTAGGAATATCGATTTCTACCCAGCCAAAATATCCGGCATGTACAATTCTCGATCCCAAGGGGATAGCAGCTATAGCTGGCCGATTATTCCAGGTAACACTCGATTCATTCCAGTTATCAGTAATTCTATAGACTGACAATTTGGCTGAAGAAGGTACTTCATTCCGATATACCTTTAAACGAAGCTTAGATTTGTCATTAAATCCCCCAAAAAATCTGAGTAGTGATTGATAATCATCACCTGATCCCCGGTAGCGATTAGTGTACAAATAGGGTACCTGCCCAAAATTGGAATTGGGGTAATATTGAGATATATAGGCATCTTCTTTAGGATGAAGAATCTTTGTAGCCATATCTTTCATCTCCTTTCTATTGCTTTATTACATATTATTACCTTAATAAGAAAAAGGTTCCGGCCGGTTAATTTTCTGGGTGCACTTAAAGTGATTTTTCCGAATGCCTGGTAGCAAATAATACTTCAAGCCATTTACAGCCCCGGAACAGATCCTTTTCCATAATAAAAACACCCCCTGGACTATGGAGGTGTTATTCGAATCAATATTAATTTTCCTGCCAAAAGTCTTTTCCCCCTTTTTCACCGTCGCGGGAAATTAATTCTCTTCCGTAAGGTTGAGAATAGGGGTTTGGCAGTGGAAGCATCGACTATATGTTAGTCAGCTAATTAAAAGACTATCTGCTGCCCAGATCGAGTATAAAATCAGCCACCTGCTCTAGTTCATCAAAGTTAAAGCGGGGAATGTCAAGGGGAATTTCATGGTCGGAAACAACAGCTTCATACTCTCCGGGGGGATAGTCGGAATCATCCTGATCCCCCGGCCGATAAACAAGTATTCTGGGATTAACCTCTTGTTTAAACCCTTCTACCAGAACAAGATCTATATCGTTAATACTCTCCAGAATTTCTGGGAGGGCTGGGCGGGCCGTTAAACGCCGATGGGTAGTGATGGAATCTGGTCCCATTACAACAACCTGGTCTGCACCAGCATTATAATGCTGCCAGGAATCTTTGCCAGGCTGATCTATCTCATAGCCATGTGAAGCATGTTTTACCGCCGCCACTTTTAAGCCTCGGTTCTTGAATATTCGGATCAAATTAGAAATAACTGTAGTCTTGCCGGAATTCGAATAACCGGTGAAACCTATAACTCTTGTCATGCATGGCCCTCCTCTTATAAAAACCTTTAATCCTTTTAAAATATCCTCAGCATATGGGTGGTACTGGTTTGCCATCTGGGATACTGTAATTCTGTAGGGAATACCATTAGAGTACATTTATGTTCCAGCAGCACTACTTTTACTTTTTCCCCCATGCGCACATACTGATCTTTATCAATATTTTCGAAATCCATGTTTTTAACCTGCTCCACATAAGTATTATCCACAATTTCCTTTATGGTTGCTATGTATCCCTCCCCCGATCCAAGCTGTAATTTTCCCCGCAATTGTCCATCGTTTCCAGTCATGCGAAGCCCCGCGGCAGCTAGAGCACCGATTATCCCCTTTCCATCGCCACTTATTTCGAATACATAAAGACCTGGTTTTCCAACTATCCGATCTGTTTCATCTCTGCTGATCAATCCTTCTTTTACCCTGCTGGCATAAGCAATAATCTCATCAGCACTGGACATGCGTTCAGGCATTGCAATAACCAGACCGGTATTAGAATCAGGGGACGAATCGCTCCCCAGCACATTACAAGCATGATCAATAAAGACCGATAGATATCGCTCATCAATTTGCGCCGAAAAACTTCGGGCCGTATTATGTTTCCTGCATCCAGTGTCAGGGTGTTGATAAAGGCGATGCCGGCTGAGCAAGCCCGCTTGACCCCAGCCGTTTTCGCCTATAGCTTGGATAATTAGAGAAGCTGTTTCGCCTGCTCCTGCACCATCACACCGCCGGAAGCCATCCATCCCAAAATAGATTTCCGTTATCAACACCTCCTGCACTCATCTATCTCTCCAGCCTCATACAAATAAAGGAGTCCCTGGTCCATCGCCTGAAGCGGCAATTATAGCATGAACGATCCTCATCAGAGATTAACTCATCTTCGTCATCAAGCAAGAAATCATCACAGCCTGCGGCAATTCGGGTCACTTCTTCCCAGCTTTCTTTACCGCCGGTATATTGATATCTCCCCTGTTCGCACACTCTCCACAGCAACACTTTAATATCACCTCAATAATTTCTATAAATAGGGCTGTGTCCGTGCAAGCCGGGAGATTAAAGGGCAGGTATAAACACAAAAATAAAAAAGTACCCGAAGGTACGATCAGAAAAATAATTATGCTTCTTCCTGATCTCCTTTACAAACACGGAAGGCACAGCCGTTTCCAGCTATACCCCGGCCAGTAAACCATAGCCTGTGCCTTAGGTTTAAAGTCTCGGAGATATATTATTATTGGCAGTCCATTCTAAGCCTTAGTACTATTAATACTATAACAAGCAGGTAAAACTCTCAATATCTTTTTCTTAACTACCCTTCGGGCATTGTGATATGTTGAGCCACTTTTTAAGCAATGAACTGGAAAAGGCATCAATCTTACTGTATCCTGTTACTAGAAGCAAGTTGAAGAATGGCAGGTGATTTCCTCTGTCTCAGAAAAAACAACGCTTTAACTTCTGTCCTAAATGCGCGGCAAAACTTGAATACCGTCATTATAAAGATGAGTGCCGTTTAACTTGCATTAACTGTCATTACATCTTATATGAAAACCCGGTAGTAGGTGTAGCTGGAATAGTACTGAGTAAGCAGCAGCAGATACTCCTGGGTCGCCGAAACAGCGGACCCTATGCTGGCTGCTGGTGTATTCCCTGCGGTTACGTGGAATATTACGAGGATGTATATGATGCTGTCAGGCGCGAGTTTAAGGAAGAAAGTAATCTGGACATTGAGGTCATTAAGCCATTTACCGTGCAATCTAATTTTCATGATCCGGCTATGCACAGTGTAGGGATATGGTTTTTAGTCAGGGTTACCGGGGGAAGGATGTTAGCAGGTGACGATCTGGATGATCTGGGTTACTTTGACCTAGCGGACTTACCTGACCTGGCTTTTCCTACTGATCACATAGTATTGGAACTTTTGCGGCAGTCCATTAAGCAAAAAGATCATCTGCTGTAAAGGCCATACTTAAGCCAGCTTTCTTATCCTACACTTATTAAACCACGATTCGCCAGGGTTTCGGCATATTATTCGGACATTACTTGTGAACAAAAAAACAATGGACTAGAATTAGCACCATCAGCTAATCAAAGAGTACAAACGATATCAATATCAAAGTAGGAGCGGAGGAAGCAAAATGCAAATTACAGAACATATCCATTTGTTAAAAGTCCCTTTTCAAATTCAAAATCCCGGCGCTACACTGGAGGGATTTGTTAATGTTTATCTTATATTTGGAAAGGAAATCTGCCTGATAGGTACGGGAGTAGCAGGTTCTGAAAAAGTCATCTTTGAATATATCGAGAAAAATGGTCGGGACCCCAGCGAATTATCGCTCATGATTCTAAGCTATTCCCATCCCGAGCATATAGGCGCGGCCCGGGCTATTAAAGATGCAGTTGGATGCACAACTGCTGCCCATGCCGGAGAAATAGCCTGGATCGAAGATACTGAGCTGCAGTTTAAAGAACGTACTATTCCAGGCTTTCATTCTCTAGTAGGTGGGTCGCTTAAAGTGGATCAGGTGTTGCAGGACGGGGAAATAATAACCCTGGAAGACGAACTTAAATTGCAAGTTTTTCATACCCCGGGACATTCCAAGGGGGCGATCTCGCTAATGCTGCTGTCGGAGCAGGCCCTTTTTTCGGGAGACGTAGTACCTCTGCCCGGAGATATCCCTATGTATGAAGATATACTCGTTTCCATGAAATCTATCCAAAAGCTAAGCAGCATAGAAGGAATAAAGGTTCTGCTGACTGCCCGGGATAAGCCCAGACAACATCAAAAGGCCTATGATGTGCTGGAAGCAGGACTAAAATATCTGCAGAGAATCCATGAAGTAGTTGTTAATAATGCTTGCGCTTATGCGTCGCTATCTGAACCACAATGGTGCCGGACAATACTGGAAGAACTGGGCATTTCGACGGCGGTAGCCAACCCCCTGGTGGGAAGATCTTTTATATCACATTTAGAATATCGGGACATGGCTAATTTACTTGATGATCTATAGAGCATTTAGGGTTGGCATCGGGAACGGTTCCCGGTGTCAAGCTCTACATGCTCAGAAAGGTTGACATTGCCCATGCAGTAGCTATAAGTATGGCGTGAATCGCATAATAGTTAAGAAGCATAAGTTAATAAATACTGGGCAGATGCCAGGAGCTGTGGGAACAAACCACAGCTTCGCTATTTATGATAAGCTGTAGACAATCGCTGTTAAAGCACCACAGCTTTGCCATTTTAAAATAATACTAAAGCCATAGATCAGAGTGGTACTTTGAATGCTAGCGAGAATAACGAAAAGCTTGATTAGTAGCTTTTGCAAGCAGGTGTTTCTGCTTTATGGTGGGCCGGCGTTTTCTGTCTTGGAAAAACCCTGGGTTAAAGTAAGCTCCATCATCGGGGAGGAATCTCCCGGGTTATTATAGAAAAGATGTATAATTATTATTAAATTCCAGATCCTAGAGGTATTACTTATGAACTTGCCTACCAGACAGAAAAAACCATCTGGCCATATATCGAATTATGATGGCGTAGACAAACAGAAAAATCCACAGTCCAAAACTCCGCTTAAGAAAATCGGGCTCGCTCTGATTATTTTACTATTTATTTTTTCAGCGGCATTGATCACTGCCGTGTCTATTTCTAATTCTAATCCGGATTTTTTCCCGGCACTGGCAGAACACTTTCCTGCCCTCTCTTCTCCTGGGGCGCCTTTACTCACTCAGGATCACGCTCAGAAATTATTGCCGGCCAAAGATTATGAATATCTGAAGAAACTGGAACACTCTCAAAGTGCTGTAGATGATGCCATGCAGGCCGTTAACAACTATCATAAAATTCCCTGGGCAGAGCTGGATAAAACAGCCTATGCTGATTCACTTCTACGAGGGATGGATATTTGTATTCAAGAGGAAAATCGAATTGCCAGACTGGATACACCCTCAAACTTCGAACAATTAACTGCCATAAGCAATGGATACATTAGCTATTCAAACCAGGCCCTAAACCGCTGGCACGATGGTTCCAGCACTTCTAACCAGAGCGCCATGGACCAGGGTCTTCATTTTTATGAGCAGGCTCTGGAAAAAAGAAAGCAGTACTTTATTGAGTTTGAGAAATACCTAAAGAGCATGGGCTATACCTACGCAAAAGAGGGGGATAGAATTATCTATCATTATGAATCTCAGTCCGGGTAAAATCAATTAGCCAAGAAGTGGTAGACTATAGGTAAGCTATTGGAATCAAAGACTTGTGTTTAATTATGTAAGGAGGTTATCCATATGGCATATGATAAAAGAGAAAACCTGATTATTAAATTGGCTATGAGCTTTGACAATGACCTGGAAGCCAAAAATCTGCAGAAACTCCCTTCATATTTTTCTGATGATTGCCAGATAGAATTACTGGGCAAAACATTAAAAGGCCAGGAAGGGGTAAGTCAATGGCTGGATTGGTTGTTTGGGAATGTCAAGGAATTGAGATTTGTAATTATTAATGTGATGGTAAAGGATAATATGCTGTTCGAGGAATACGCTTTGAATGCCGAGACCGCCCAGGGCTCAAAAATCCAATCTCGGCAGGTCCAGATCTTGGAATTTGATCAATACAATAAAATCCATAATCTCAGGCTTTATTTTGATAGAATTGACTTTGCTAATGCTCTGCTACAGAACTCCGTTAGTACAGGCAAACAGAATGAAAAGGCTCTACGCTAAGCTGAATAACTAAATACCTGCGGGTATTTTAAATTTTACACAGAAGGTAGTTCCAGCAGCACCTGATTCGACTTCTATGGTGGCATCGTGCCGGGCAGCTATACTATAACACACTGGTAACCCCAGACCGGTGCCTTCATCTTTAGTGGTGATAAATGGTGTGCCAATTTCCCTCAGAATACCAGGATGGATTCCGCTCCCCTGGTCCTCTACTATTAGAAAAACTTCCGTACCTTCCCGAATGGTTTTTACCAGAAGTCTTTTCTCCGCCGGCATGGCCTCCAGAGCATTGCGGACCAGATTCAATATTAGCTGCCTGATTTCGCTTTCATCAAGCAATAATGCCGGGATCTCATCATCCAAATGAACCTGGACAAGTTTATCCTGGATCAGGGCTTCAGCATTTAATAAAGGGAGCATGCCTCTCACAATGCTGTTAAGATCATTCAGCTTGAGCTCTACAGATTTATTCCGGGCCAGACAGAGGAATTCGCTGATTATCGCATTGGCCCGATCCAATTCTTCAATCATCAAGTCAAAGTGTTCTTTATCCTGCTGATATATTTCTTCCCCGCCCAGGATCTGCAGAAAACCTCGTACTGAAGTCATAGGATTTCTTATCTCATGACCTATGCAGGCGGCAATTTGCCCCACTAAATTCAGTCTGTCCAGGCGCGCCATTTGCAGTTCTAATTTTTTCTTTTCTGTAACATCGTTTATCATAGCCAGTGAACCTAAATATTCCTTCCCGCTATCAAAAATGGGCGTCATAGAGACCACTGCCCATAAGCTGCTGCCATCCTGACAGCGAAATTTGAAATCATGTTCTACTCTGATGCCTTGGCGGTTTCTATCCATCATCATCAAGGCCAACTGCTGATTATCCCTGTCTATGAATTTTAATAAGGAGGAACCGATAATATCATCTGCCTTATGTCCCAGCATATTAGCCAATTTATCATTAACAAAGCTTATCTGATTTTCCCGATCATTAAGCCATATTCCTTCGTTAGCGGTCTCTACGATACGCCGGTATTGTTCTTCGCTGGCCTTCAAGTCATTTTCAGCCCTTTTCCGATCGCTTATATCGCGTATGGATTCAATCGCTCCGGTAATATTCCCCTGGGTGTCATATAAGGGAGTAGCGGTAGCCCACAGGTAAGCCTGTGGATTATCAATAGTACGACAAAGGTTCTCGCCAATCAAAGCATTACCTTTGATCTCAATCTGGGCATAATTGGGTTCCCAGTCCTGTTCAAAACTAAAAACGTGATCAACCAAAATCGGCCGGCGATACCCATAAAAGGGTATCGAATATTCATAGTCACCCTTACCCAGAATGTCTTCAGATTTAATCCCGGTCATCTCTTCCGCCGCTTTATTCCAAGCTATTACCCGTCCCTGGCTATCAATAACCAGAGTAGTATCAGGCAAGAAATTCAAAATATCCGTTACCCGGCGGTTTGATTCTTTTAAAGCTTGTTCAGCTTCCCGGCGATGGGTAATATCTGCTATCATTCCCAATGAGCCTGCCCAACTTCCATTCCGATCGAAAAACGGCGATACGGAAGTGAGCGTCCATAAATCCTCTCCATCTTTACGCTGATATTTGAATTCGTACTGCTCAGCTATACCGTAGCAACGCATTTTACCGTGTTCCCTAGCCACCTCCTGCCATTCCTCATCCATAAATTCGTATAAGATCTTCCCGGTCATTTCTTCTAGCGTATAACCTAGCATTTCAGCCATTTTTCCGTTAACGAGGGTGGTTCGATAGTCAGTATCCACCAGCCAAATCCCTTCCTGGGATGTTTCCACGATTCGCCGGTACATTTCCTCCTTTATTTCCAGGGCCTCTTGAATAAGCTTAAGCTCACTTACATCTACCATAACTCCCAGGTAGCATTCTTCCCTATCAATGGTGACAAGTTCTTTGTAGGCTAGACCATATCGTTTCTTACCTGATTTATCTGTATAAGTCACTTCCAGACTTTGCACCGACTTCTCCTGCAAGGCCTTTTTTATAATCCGCCTCTGCTCGGGTTCCATCCAAAGCTTGAGCTTTCTGGTATTGTGTCCAACTACTTCCTCCCGGCTGTAACCTGTACCAAGCAAAAAGCTTTCATTAGCATCCAAAAACACTCCATCACTAACCCTGACAATGGCCATCATACTAGGATTAGCATGAAAGGCCTTATGGAAGCGTTCCTCTGACAAGTGCAGTAAATTATCAGATATCTTACGTTCTGATATATCACGCATGATAGTCAAAACTTTGACTACTTTATCCCCTTCCGGGACTGGTATTTTTCTGGTTTCAGTGTAAACAACCCGATTATTGATAATATTCCTATCCTCGCTGATTATCTCTTTACCATTGTTAAAAACCTCTCGGTACTCTTCTTCAAAAGATTCCGTCACAAATGGCAAGGTTTTCATTATATTGTCGCTTGCGATTGAAGTGACATCTGGAATTTCTCCACATATTTGCAGCATAGCATCATTAACAAAAATTATGTTCAGGTCTTTATCAAGCACAAATATCCAATCGTTTATAGCGTTCAAAAACTGTCTGTATTGATCCAATTTTTTATCTCTCCTCAAAGCCAATCTTCGCCTCCAGAGTTTGGCATACTGCTGGGATCACCCTAATATAGTTGGTATTCTTTATTCTACACTGCTTTTACTTGATTCTCCACCCCAGCAATATTTTGCATGCTCATTGTTGACATATGCCCGATATGATTTTATAATGGTAATGGGCATATGCCCATATAAGCAGGCGGTGAGGAGGTGTTAATATGCCAGGAAGAGATGGTAGCGGACCATTAGGAGCAGGATACCGTACAGGCAGAGGCTTGGGAGTTTGCAATGGATACAGCGGAAACCTAGGTGGCCGCAGAGGCTGTGGCTTTGGCCGTAGTGCTGGGTATGGAGTCGGCAGAGTTGTTCAAACTGCAGGAAGAACTTTTGATGAAATGAATTTGAAAGAATATCAGATTTATTTAGAAGAAGAATTAAAACGAGTAAAACTGGATTTAGAAGGAAATAAATAAGAAAAGCGAAACCGAGTACTAGTACTCGGTTTCGCTCATTTTCTAAACTCTTTTTCACTATCAATATCTTTTTTATGCCTAATATTGGTTTCTCGCCCCAAGCCTGAAAACAGCTTATCTGCATTCGCTGAATTCGAGGGCTTAATAAGTTCATGACCATACATTCAAAAGACTTTAGCATATTTTTATAGTGTACCTTGAGTGCTCACTATAATGTTTAACGATTAAGAAGGGAAATAGCTGCCGAATATTTTAGCCCAACCAGCATCAGCATGAAGGTTATCCCCTTCTTCTTCATATTTCAGCACTTCTACTATCGTTTTATAAGCAACATTGGCCATGTCGCCAAATAAACCGGTCCTCGGCAATTCCCGGTTGGTACCCCTGGCGTACCAGTGCGCTTGGTCATCCCTAAAGGCGGCCAGGTATTCAAAGAAATCCAGGATCATGATGCCGTAAAACAGGTAAGATCTGTCCTTCCCTTCCCAATCATCCATGAAATTCATCGCCATGTTATCCAGCAGCATACCCGGCAGGGCAACATCATTGGCATGTTTCCAGGCTCTCATCATCCTGGCCAGATGCTTGATCTTACCTCCATATTTATAATTCAAAGTATTAATGACTTCGATTTCTTTTATAGGATTAAATTCGTTCCAGCTTCCTCCATCAGCAATACTGGGATAAAAATAGTTCCCCCGGGAATTGATGAAGGCTGGAATCACTTCAAATATCATGCCATCCGGGAAGGGAACTATCACTTCTCCCTTTTCCTCTTCCTTTATTATAGTATCCGGGAAAATCTCCACTATTATATCTCTTAATTCTCTTAACAAATTTAATTGGCCATTGCCATCGTATTTATCAATTCGCTTAAAATGATCAGCTGGGAGCACCATCATTATATTAAATATTCCTGTTCCCTTAATAGCCGTCCCTCTTCCATAAGAACCAATAAAAAAAGCATTCCCGTAATCATAACGGATATTACGATAGTCCAAATTGACCTTCTGCACAATTGTTTTAAATCTCCGGTTAATAACGATTTCATTATCAATCTGCAGATTATCTACAAATTTTTTGAATTTATCCGGTACACTAAGAACTTTTTTAGCCATTTAAAAATCCCTCCCTGCTTCTAATAGTATTGTTTTACTATACTTTATTCAAGCACCTGGAGATGGTATTAGCTTTACACCGGAAAAATGATTTTATTGTATTTCTTTATAATTAGGGCTGTAAAAGCGGTGTGAACATAATTTTATTCTCCCATAAACAGGGCGATATCTTCCTCCACACTGCCTATTCCCGCGATACCAAAATTATTTATTAGAACATTGGCAACATTCGGTGAGAGAAAGGCCGGCAGGGTCGGTCCCAAGTGAATGTTTTTGACTCCCAGATATAAGAGTGCCAGGAGCACTATAACGGCCTTTTGTTCATACCAGGAAATATTATATGAAATGGGCAAATCATTTATATCATCTAAGCCAAACACCTCTTTTAACTTGAGGGCAATCACTGCCAGTGAATATGAATCATTACATTGGCCAGCATCCAATACTCTTGGTATTCCTCCAATATCACCTAAACCTAATTTGTTATAGCGGTATTTAGCACAGCCTGCGGTAAGAATCACCGTATCAGCCGGCAGCTGCCGGGCAAATTCAGTATAATAAGATCTGCTCTTCATCCTTCCATCACAGCCAGCCATAACAAAAAACCTTTTTATGGCCCCCGATTTCACTGCTTCCACTACTGTACCGGCCAAGGATAAGACCGTAGCATGAGCAAATCCGCCCACAATTTCGCCTTTTTCGATCTCTTGCGGTGCCGGACATTTTTGGGCATGTTCGATGATGAGTGAAAAATCTTTAGCTTCATTCCCTTCTCGATCGGCAATGTGCTTAAGTCCTTCATATCCTGTAGGTCCAGTGGTGTAAACTCTGTCCCTATAGCTTTCTCGGGGAGGAATTATGCAGTTGGTAGTCATTAAAATGGGTCCGTTAAATTTCCCAAATTCCTCATTCTGCTGCCACCAGGCGTTGCCATAGTTACCCACGAAATGTTCATACTTTTTAAAAGCCGGATAGTAATTAGCCGGCAACATCTCACTATGAGTGTAGACATCTATTCCAGTGCCTTCGGTTTGCTGCAGCAGTTCTTCCATATCTCGCAGGTCATGGCCACTTATTAATATGCCCGGATGATTGCGGACGCCAATATTAACCCGGGATATCTCGGGATGGCCATAGCTGGAAGTATTAGCCTGGTCCAACAAAGCCATGGCATCCACTCCGTACTTGCCGCATTCCAACACCAATTCTACCAGGTCCTCAATAGATAAACTATCATCCAGCGTTGCTGCTAAACCTTTTTGCATGAAGTTATATAAGTTTTTGTCTTCATAACCCAGATTATAGGCATGTTCTGCATAGGCAGCCATTCCTTTGATACCATAAATAAGTAATTCCCGCAGAGAACGAATATCCTCACTTTCAGTGGCCAGTACACCTACCGTCCGTGCCTGCTCTATAAATTCCGTTTCTGTCTCCCCCCGCCAGCGGGCTGCTTCTGGAAGATCTCCTTCTACCCCACCACGCGCTTCGATCTTTTTCCTCAATTCTTCTCTTAAAGCCAATCCTTGCTTGATCCTTTCTATAAACCTATCCCGGTCAAAATTGCTGTTGGTTATAGTCATGAAAAGCCCCTCAAAAGTAAAGCGGTTTATTTCTCCATCTTCGATTTCTAACTTCCTGGCCTGCAGCGCATAAAAGGATACCCCTTTCAGGACATAGATCAGGAGATCCTGCATAATGGCTAGATCCTCCGGTTTACCGCAAATCCCCTTGACGGTACAAGCAGTGTTTTTAGATGCTTCCTGACACTGGTAACAAAACATACTCATGGCTTATAGCTCCTTCCCAAATTTCGATCCGCCCAGCTTTCAACCATGCAGGGCTTATTGTGGACCTAATTCATCTTATTTATCGCAGTATCTACTTTAGCTCGATTTGCCTGCCTTGTCAATGTTAATTTTTCTGATGCCTGAGTAGTCGCACCCTGCCTTTCCAGGCATTCTCTGGGTTAAACATTTATTCATGGACGCTGCATACCGAAGAAGAAAAAACCAATAAAAAGGCTCTGGAAATTCCAGAGCCTTTTTATTGAATCTATCCATTAGCTAGTTTGCTGTAAATTGACCTGTTTTTCTAAGCCGTATATACCTTTGTTCCAGCAGTTCACTGCTTTCTATGGCCAGCAAGTCTTTCAGATTCCGAGCCAGCGATTCTTTCAGTTTTTTCGCGGTGGCTTCGAAGTCTTTATGAGCCCCTCCCATGGGTTCCTCGATAATCTCATCAGCAATTCCCATTCCTTCAAGGTCCTGGGCGGTTAGTTTCAAAGCTGAGGCCATTTCCTCGGCCCTCCCGGCGTCCTTCCATATTATGGAGGCACAGGCCTCGGCTGAGGCTACTGAAAACACACTGTTGGAAAGCATCAGCAGACGGTCAGAGATTGCCAGAGCCAGTGCTCCGCCACTCCCCCCTTCGCCGGTTACTGCAGCAATAATCGGCACCTTTATACTGCACAGGGTCATCAATACCCTGGCAATAGCACCTGCCTGCCCCCTCTCCTCAGCTCCCACACCGGGGTATGCTCCCGGGGTATCGATTAAGGTCAAGAGGGGTCGTTTAAACTTTTGGGCCTGCAGGATTAGGCGCTCCACTTTCCGATATCCCTCCGGATGGGGCATACCGAAATTATTCTCCAGTTGCTCGCTGGTCCCCCGGCCCTTGCGATGCCCCAGGATAGTAACTGGAATTCCTTTGAAATTAGCAATTCCGCCGATAATGGCCGGGTCATCACCATAATTACGATCACCATGAAGTTCTATCCAATCATCAAAGATATACTCTACATAGTCCCTGACCGTAGGTCTTTCTGAATGACGGCTGAAGAGTACTTTCTCCCAGGGGGTCAGGTTCTTGTATTTGTTGTCCCTAAGATCTTTCATCTTTTCTTCCAGGAGCTTGAATTCATCACTCAGATCAAATTCCAGGTTTTTACTCATTTCCTGAAGTTCATCAAATTTACCCTGGAGGTTTTTATATTTTTCCTCATAATCAAAATGTCTCTTAACCATGTTTTCCTCCCAGATGCAGCTTCAGCAAGTATTCCATCGTATCTTTCAGCAGCGGACGTTCAACAATTTTGTCTACCATGCCGTGCTTGAGCAGGAATTCCGCTTTCTGAAAATCAGCCGGCAGTATCTCGCTGATAGTCTGCTTTATTACCCTAGGTCCAGCAAAACCGATCAATGCTCCGGGTTCAGCCAGAACTATATCAGCCAAAGAGGCAAAGCTAGCTGATACCCCGCCAGTGGTTGGATTAGTGAGCAGCGAAATGTACAGCAAACCCTCTTGGTGAAATCTGTTCAAAGCTGCGCTGGTTTTAGCCATCTGCATTAAAGCGAGCATCCCTTCCTGCATACGTGCTCCACCCGAGGCAGCGCACAAAATCAGCGGGATTTGTAAATCAACTGCCTTCTCCACTGCCCGGCATACTTTTTCGCCTACTACTGAGCCCATGCTGGCCATCATAAAGCGAGAATCCATGACTCCCAATATAACTGGATATCCGCCCATAGTACAGTGACCGGTTACCAGAGCCTCATTCAATCCGGTCTGCTCCATAGCCCTGGCCAGTTTTTCATCATAGCCAGGGAAATCAAGTATATTTATGGATCGTAATTCGGAATCAAACTCCTCAAAGCTCTCCGCATCCGCCATAAGCTCTATCCGTTCCCAGGCGCTCATGGGAAAGTGATATTGACATTCCGGACACAGCCGGTGATTTTCTTTTAATTCCAATTCCGATATGTGCCGGGAACAGGAGGGACATCTTTTTTGCCCGATAGTCTTTTCGTCGCTCTCTATGTATTCCCGACTGCCGGGGAGAGTAATTAATTTCTGTTTACCAAAGGCACTCTTTAACATAGTCAAGAACTACTCCCCTTTCTTTGAGTCAGGGCAAACAGGAATTCACCGCTGCAGACTAATTCACCATCTACGCTTACCCGGCCTTTCCCCTTACCGATAGTCCCTTTGATGTTGCTGAGTTCTGTGCTTATCATCAGTGTTTCTCCCGGCCCTACCATACGCTTAAAGCGTATTCTATCCACACCGGCCAAATAAGCCAGCTGGCCGCGGAATTTATCGTCAGCCAACAGCGCGCAAGCACCAACCTGAGCCATGGCTTCGATCATCAATACCCCTGGCATCACCGGCTGTTCGGGAAAGTGACCGGCAAAGTATGGTTCATTAATAGTTACATTCTTAATTCCAGTGGCCTTTTCTCCCGGTATTAACTCGGTAATCCGGTCTACCATAAGAAAGGGATAACGATGAGGAAGGATATTCATTATTTCCTCTATTTTCATTACCAAACTCCTAACTGATCTTTCTTACTACCAATGCGGCGTTATGGCCTCCGAAACCCAGGGAATCAGATAAGGCCACCCGTAATTCCTGTTGCCGGGGTTGACCTGGCACATAATCCAAATCACACAGTGGATCAGGATTATGCAGATTAATGGTAGGTGGTACCGTGTTATGATTAAGAGCCATAACTGCAGCAATAAGTTCTACTGCACCGGCTGCCCCCAGCATATGTCCATGGAGAGCTTTGGTAGAACTAATCAATATTTTTTGACTGTGAGAGCCAAATACTTCTTTAATTACGCCGGTTTCAATCTGGTCATTTAAACTGGTGCCAGTTCCATGGGCATTTATATAATCCACCTCTTCCGGTTCTATACCGGCCTCAGCAATAGCACTGCTGAAGGCTAAGGCTGCACCTCTTCCTTCACTATCCGGCTGAACCATATGACACGCATCTCCACTGCTTCCATATCCAATCATTTCAGCATAAATGTGTGCTCCCCGGTTTAAGGCATGCTGCAGTTCCTCCAGAACCAGGATTCCTGCTCCTTCACCCATGACAAAGCCATCCCGCTCAATATCAAACGGTTTACAGGCTCGGGCCGGGTCATCATTAGCAGTGGAAAGAGCTTTCATAGCACAAAATCCTCCCACAGCCAAGGGGGTAATGGAGGCTTCTGCGCCACCGGCAATCATTACCTCGGCCTTATTATTGCGTATAATCTCAAAAGCTTCACCAATAGAATTGCTGCCTGATGCACAGGCGGTAACAGTACATCCATTGGGACCATTGGCACCCAGCATGATTGAGACCTGACCGGCTGCCATGTTAGGAATCATCATGGGGATAAAGAAGGGACTGATTCCCCCCACACCTTTCTTAATAAAAGCATGGTGCTGTTTCTCAAAAGTATCCATGCCCCCTATGCCTGATCCCACCCATACTCCGGTACGCTGTTTATCGGCAAGACTGATTTCCAGAGCGGCATCTTCTACTGCGATTCGGGCCGCTGCACAAGCATACTGGACAAAGAGGTCCATGCGCCTGGCATCCTTGCGGGAGATATAATCTACCACGTTGAATCCTTTTACCTGGGCGGCAATCCTGGTCGGGAAACTGCCGGTGTCAAAACGATCAATCTCAACTACGCCACTGCGGCCAGCCATAAGACTGGCCCAGAACTCTTCTTTATTCAAGCCGATAGAGGAAATTACTCCCATACCGCTAATAACCACCCTGCGTTCCGACAACTTTATCACCTCTGCTTTATCTATTCCTATTTCGTCCTTGCCTCAATAAACTTGACTACATCCCCAACCTTCTTCATTTTTTCCGATTCTTCTTCCGGTATCTGGATATCAAACTTTTCTTCCAAGAGCATGAGCATCTCTACGATATCCAGGGAATCGGCTTCCAGATCCTCAGCGAACTTGGATTCCAGTTTGATGTCTTCCTCTGGAATGTCCTTGATCTCAGCAATTATCTTTTTCAGTTCCTCAAATACTAACATCTTTAATTCCTCCTCAAATTCTTTAATACTTTGTTAAGAGACCACACCTCGGTCTGGCCCCAATTTTTATTACATAGAGGCCAGGCCTCCGTCTACCCTGATAACTTGGGCGTTGATATATTCTGCTCGATCGGAAGCTAAGAATACTGCTAATCCGGCTATATCCTGGGGTGTCCCCAACCTTCCCGCGGCTATTCCTTCAGCTATGCTGGCAGTTTGTTCTTCATTCAAGGCCGCCGTCATATCAGTCTGAATGTAACCGGGAGCAATGACATTAGCTGTTATGCCCCGCCGGCCATATTCACGAGCTATAGAATAGGTAAATCCCAGCAGTCCTGATTTTGCTGCCGCGTAATGAACCTGACCGGCATTTCCGCTGATACCTACCACCGACGAAATATTAATAATCCGCCCATAGCGTTTTCTAATCATGCTTTTTAAAGCAGCCCGGCAGCAGTAGAAAGCAGAACTGAGGTTAGTATCGATTACCTGCTGCCACTCCTCATCGCTTATTCTAAGCATTATCTGGTCTTTATTTATGCCGGCGTTATTTACTAGTACATCTACCTGCCCGAAGGCGGCCAGGGTTTCATCCACTAGTTTCTTTGCTCCATCAGAAGTCGACACATCAGCCCCAACAATTATTGCGCTGCCTGCAGCGGATTCAATTTGAGCCAGCACCTCCTGAGCCTCTTCCAGGGCTCCTTGCCGGTCAATTTGATAATTTACTGCCACCCGGTAACCCTCCCGGGCCAGTTCAAGAACTATGGCCTTGCCTATGCCCCTGGAACTGCCGGTAACTATGGCGGTCCTTTTTTTCATAACGAATTCACCTTCTCCAAAGTTTTTTCTAGAGTCTTCACATCATTGACCTGTCCTAAAATGCGATTCCGGTCTATTTTCCTGATCAAACCAGATAAAGTTGAGCCAGGCCCTACTTCAATGAAATAATCTACTTTTTCCATCATGTACCTTATACTTTGTTCCCACAGTACCGGGTAATAAATCTGCTTCACCAGCAAATCAGGAAACTCAGCCGCCTTATTCTCCCTGGCATTAACATTACTGATCACTGCACATTCCGGGTCCTGCCACGCGATCTCTTCCAGTTGCGGTTTTAGATGCATGGCCGCATCAATTAAAAGCGGGCTGTGAGCAGGTACGCTCACTGCCAATGGGATCACCCGGGCTCCGGCTTGCTTCAAAACAGCCGCAACATTATCCACTGCTGCTTTGGCTCCGGTTATGACTACCTGCCCGGGACAGTTATAGTTCCCTATATCGACTACACCGGGTTCCTTATCACAGGCCGCCTGGATCACCTCATTATCAAGGCCAAAAATAGCGGCCATAGCCCCCTGGCCCAGCGGTACCGCCTCCTGCATCAAGCGGGCCCGGTTTTGTACCAGGGGAAAAGCCTTTTCCAGCGAAACGGCTCCCGAGGCCACCAAGGCTGTATATTCTCCCAGGCTCAGTCCGGCCATCATAAACGGAGTTATTCCCTGGCTTTTTATCACTTCATATGCTGCTAGTCCCGCCAGCAGTAAGGCCGGCTGAGCATATACGGTCTGGTTTAACGTATTCTCCGGCCCATCAAAACATAGCGAACTAAACTGGTATCCAGCTAATTTATCTGCTGTATGAAAAATATTTGCTGCAACTTCGTAATTATCAAATAATTCTTTTCCCATTCCCGGGTGCTGCGCTCCTTGACCAGGGAATATAAATGCTAGTCGCATCTCAATCCCTCCAATCTGCGCTTGGTGTTCACCGCCCCGTTAATGATGTCCATCACTATTGCGGCGGCCGGCTGTATCTCTGATACTAATCCGGCAATCTGCCCCGCCAGGACCGAACCATATTCCACATCGCCTTCCACGGCTGCAGCAGGATACTTGCCCTGGCCCATTTTTTCCAGTTCCTCCTTACTAATGCCCTGGGATTCGGCTAGCAGATACTGGCGGGTAAACTTATTATGTATGGCTCGTACCGGATGACCGGTAACGTTTCCACATACTACCGTAGCCCGATCCCGGGCCTTGATAATTTTATCTTGATAAGCCGGGTGGATATTGCATTCCCTTGCACATACAAACCTGGTGCCTACCTGCACCCCTTCTGCTCCTAAGGCCAGAGCAGCCATCAAGCCTCTGCCATCTGCAATGCCGCCGGCAGCGATAACCGGTATATCAATTGCATCTGCTACCATGGGCACCAAACACATGGTGGTCATCTCCCCTATATGCCCACCTGATTCCATCCCTTCTACGATCATGGCATCTGCTCCCAGACGCGCCAGCCGTTTAGCCAAAGCCAGAGAGGCTACCACCGGAATAACTTTTATTTTCCCATTTTTAAATCGCTCCATATAAATGCCGGGATTTCCGCCCCCGGTAGTTACTACTGGGATTTTTTCCTGTATGGTCAAATCCACTACCTCTTCAATATGGGGAGAAGCCAGCATCAGATTAACCGCAAAGGCCATATCAGTCATACTTCTGGCAATGTCTATCTGCTCTTTAAGCCAGCTGCCATCAGCGTTGCCAGTACCTATGATACCCAGCCCACCCGCCTGTGATACTGCTGCCGCCAGTTTTCCTCCGGCAATCCAGGCCATAGCCCCCTGCAAGAGAGGGTATTCTATATCCAACAAATCACATACTCTGGTCTTAAACATCTTTACCTTCGCTTCCCCAGCGGAGCAGCACTCCACCGTAAGTTAATCCGGCTCCAAAAGCAACCATTAATACCAGATCCCCGGCTTTTAATCGTCCCTCCTGCGCAGCCAATGAAAGTCCTACCGGCAGGCAGGCAGCCGACATATTGCCATATTGGTCAACCGTAACTATAGTTTTTTCCGCCGGTATCTTCATCCGTTTCATGGCCGTCTTAATAATGCGCATATTGGACTGGTGGGGTATAAAGATATCAATGTCTTCAGCCTTTATCCCCGCCATAGAAAACATCTTCTCACTGACTTCTACCGTAATTTTGGTAGCAAAGCGGAATATCTCATTGCCGTTCATTTTCAGGAAATGCAAGCCCTTTTCCACAGTATCCTGGCTGGCTGGCTGAGCCGCTCCACCCGCTGGCTGATAAAGGTGCTGCGTTCCACTGCCATCAGATCCAAGATAACTGGCGATTATTCCTGCGTCAGAATCACCCCGGCCCAGAACGGCGGCGCCGGCCCCATCACCGAAGAGGACACAGGTAGTAGGATCGTTATAATCTATTATTCGGGATACAGCTTCAGCTCCAATGACCAGAACATAATTGTATTGCGGGGATAATAAGAATTTTTCCGCGACGGTAATTCCATATACAAAGCCAGTGCATCCGGCTGACAGGTCAAAAGCCGCTGCATTCCAGGCTCCCAGCTTTTCCTGTACGAAACAGGCGGTGGCCGGCAAGATCATATCGGGGGTAGCGGTAGCGACGATGATTAAGTCCAGTTCATCCACGCCAATACCAGCATTTTCAATCGCCATAAGTGCTGCTCGATAAGCGATATCCGAAGTTGTCTCAGATTCGTCGATGATCCTTCTCTCGCGTATACCTGTCCTTTCGATTATCCACTTTTCAGTGGTATCTACCATCTGTTCCAGTTCTTTATTATCAAGTATCCGTTCAGGCAAGGCATGGCCCATGCCCTTGATCTGAGCTTTCATGAAAGCACCACCTTATTGGCATTAATATGATAAAATATGTTATGCTCACATTGTGCACAACTATAATTCATAAGTTATTAAAGCAAGATTATTTACAAATGTCAATAGCTATTCCAATAATTGGTAAATTGCGACATTTATTGTATTATGTTTTAATATCCTTGGATATATTCAACTAATGAGTTATATTCTTGATATGAAAACGAAGTGGAGGTCAATTGTTTTGAAATTACCTGAATTGCAAATAGGGAAACTGCTTCCCCGCTTTCCTATTATCCAGGGGGGTATGTCTATCAGTGTTTCAACTGCCTCTTTATCTGCCGCCGTAGCCAGGGCCGGCGGTATCGGCGTTCTGGGCGCAACCGGCATTTCCCCGGATGAATTAAAAGAAGAGATCCGGAAAACCCGGGAACAGGCTGGTTCAGGGATTATCGGAGTAAATATTATGTTTGCGGCCCGGCAGTTTACAGAACTGGTTGAAACCGCCATCAGCGAAGATATTGATGTCATCTTTACCGGAGCCGGGTTTTCCCGGGAGATATTCCTGCGCGGCCGGGAAAGCGGTACTCCTATAGTCCCTATTGTCTCTTCCGTGCGGGCAGCAGTTCTGGCGGAAAAATCAGGGGCGGCAGCGGTGGTAGCAGAAGGTGCAGAAGCCGGGGGACACCTGGGTACAGACCGGTCCATAAAGGAGATCCTACCCGAAATTAAAAAGGCGGTTAAAATACCGGTTATCGCGGCGGGAGGCATAGTAGACGGTAAGGATATGGCAGAGATGGTCAAACTGGGTGCGGACGGAGTACAGATGGCCACCCGTTTCGTACTCAGTGAAGAGTGTTCAGTAGCCGATGAATACAAAGAGATGTACCTGCAGGCCCGGGAAGAAGACATTATAATCATAAAAAGTCCGGTAGGATTACCCGGCCGGGCCATAAAAAATCGCTTCACCGAATTAATAGAACGAGATGAAGCTCCTGAAGCAGAGGAATGCGAAGCCTGTTTAAAGAACTGCTCTAAAGTCTACTGTATACATCAGGCCTTGCTTAATGCTCGCGATGGTAATGTCGATGAGGGACTCGTGTTCACCGGGCAGAACGTCTTCAAAATCAAGGAAATCCTGCCGGTGGCGGTTATATTCGATAGAATACTGGCAGAATTTGCGGCCTGTTAACGCAAAGGTCAGCTATGGTCAAATCCGCTTCCGTAATTCTGCTTCTTCGCAATAATTACCAAGAGCCCGAGTTAAAAGCGTTCCCACCATGGCCAGACCTTCCGTGGAAAAAGGGACGGTTGTTCCTTTATTCTTTAGGGTTCTGTTTGCCTTCAAAGATGCGGACTATCACGTAGGCGATCAGGGCAATTACGAAAAACACCAGCAACATCCAGGCTATGCCACTCAGGGTATCAATAATGGTCCTATAAATTTCCAATGCCCAGCGCTCACTGCTGAGTGCTACTAAGGGCTGGGTCGGATCATTATTGTAGTCCGGACTCAGGTAATTCTCGATGCTCCAGACATTTACCCCGCTGGATATCCCCACTACGTAAATAGCAAACTGTAGGTATTTCAGCCAGGCCTGGCTGATATCTTCCGGAATCAAGCGCTGCAGGATGCTTTGCAGGGGGGCTTTAAATATCTGGGCTACTATAAAACAGACCAGTAGCGAAATGATAAATATGATGGGCAAGAGCACAATAAGCATAATCCCCAACTACCTCCTCTTATCTTTTTTTATTAGTAAACCATGCCCAAGCTTTTCTCAAAGAGCTGGTTCATCTGTTTATATTTAATACCGGCAGAGGCATTAAATATTCCCCCCCAAAACAAGATCTTGACTGCCTCTTTCCGGTGGCATCCATTTTTCTCCTGGCTTTTAATTTGTTATCAGGAATTATATTGAACATTGTTCCAATAGTCAATCCGTTTTATTGCGCACCCTCAGAACGGCACCCCCGTGTTTAATTCATGGGGGTGCCTCAGATAGCTGTGCTCTCAAGATTCTCCTGGACCATGGCCAGATTCTTTTTCACCTTTCCTGACCTTAAAATATAACGTTTGATTTACCCGGGTAGAACGCGAAACTTTTACGGAAGGCCCAACGCTTTTTTCTTCGAGCAATTCATCATCCGCTGCAGCAGCTGAAATTGGTTCGATTTCTCCGGGTTCAGCTCTTGAACCTGCTTGTCGCTCTGCATCCTCCAAATCGCTCCGGGGAAATTGATCTTCCTCGGTCCCGCCACTACTTTCCGCCCTTATTTTATCGGCATCATTAATGGCGTCATCTTCTCGTGTATCTTCAACCCTTTCCTCCACATTAATTGCATTCCTATTAATGTCATCGCTGTATATGGACTCTTCTTCTCCTCTTTTCTCCATATCAATTACCTCCCTGCATTATGGTGTGCTACATTATACTTAAATACGAGGCAGGATATTAAAAAATATTTAGCATCCCCTTAATTGACTGAGGCAGGGCTTAACAGATTCCCATAAAAAGGGGTCTGGAATATAAATTCCACACCCCTTTGCCTGAATGATAATATATTTCCAGTTTCAAATTGTGCCCAGGGTTGACAGCAAGAACCCTCCCCCGGTGTCACCCACCATGATAAAAACCCCCTGCTGTTAAGCAACGCCTTCCGATCCCCTCTCCCCATAGAGCAGCAAAGCTATAGCAGGGGGTTTTCATTAACAACTCAACCTTTAATGTATTATTCTATTGTCTATCCCTTGAATCCTTCTAATTGCTGATTTTCATATGCTGGATAACCCCGATCACCGCTTATTTAGTCAAGGAACCGTCCCCTTGACTCAGTATAAGTATTCCAATTATAGTCAGCAGGTAACCTGCTTCCATATACAACATTCCGGCACCGGTTTGCGGAAGTTCTGGTTCTGCTTCAGCGGGAACAAGCACACCTCCCATGAAGGGTTCGGCTGGAATTATTATGGGTTCCAGGGGCAAGGCCTCTCCCTGGATAGCTGTTTCGCCATTTAAAAGGGGAATATCCCCTTCAATAGCTTCTGCTCCTTGAATCTCTTCATCTTCCAATAGTGACTGCTCTTGTGGCGCAAGCCAGTTTTCATTTATCTCTCCCGGAAAAAAATTAGGGGCTCCCAGAGCTATACTGCTGGCAAAGAAAAGTAATAAGATCAGTGTTATTAATAAGACTGTGCACCTGCTCCAGCGGTTTACATGCATCAATTATACCTCCTGTTTTTGCATTACGGATTTTATTTGTCTCTATACTGAAGGGCTTCTTACTTAAAGTCCCTCATCGGTCTGTATACCTACCCTGTCTTTCCTTCGTGATCTTATTAATCTGTTTTCCAGGAACGATTCACGCTGGTATTCTGCGGAAAATTATTCTCATCCAGTTTCTGCTGTATTAATGACATCATTTCTAAAAAGCTCCTGAAATGCTGAACCTGTCCAGACTGAATATTTTCTATATATCCGGTATAGGTTGCCTTCTCCATAGATTCCAATTTTACTATGAAATCAGCTGAACGATTCTTCCCCGAAAATCTTTTGCTTTCTAACTCCACAGCATTCGCCCCCTTAAATAATCACTTATATTCCGATCTGATTATTATAATAACACCCTTCAATCACAAACCGGTCACAAATTTTTGAACCATGAACCAGGGGGACGGTTCTTCTGGCTCAAGTGGTTCATATGGTCTTGATCATAAAATATGATGAAAAATCGCCATGGGTGAGGATATTGACTAAATCCTCCTCGGGAAATAATCTCTGATCTATCTCTTTATCCTCCAGACCCTTTTTTCTTAACTCTTGGACTTTCTCCCGCAAGTCCAGAAGATAATCCAGCTTCTGATGGCATAGCTGTGGACCTTTTTTTTGAATACCGGTATGCGAACAAAAAACTAGTTCAAAGTCCAGGGCAGATATTTTTTCCAGCGACTCAATCATTTCGCTCATGTTTTCTTCACGAAATACACTTCTAGGTTTTGTGTTTACCAGCAGGTCACCAGTAAACAGCCAACCCTGTTCCGGTTCCAGGAAGGCTTTATGATACCGGCAATGCCCCGGGGTATCTATAACTTCGAAACGGTATTTATCGCTTATGATCTGTTGGGGGATAGTTTGGGCTTTAAAGGCGGGACGTCTCCCCCATATTTCCCGGCGATATTCCATAAATTCGGGTTCCACCGCAGCTTTTGCAATAGACCTGGGATGCAGATACACGGGCACATTTAAGTGTTCCTGCAGCCAGGCCGCCATCCCGGAATGATCTTCATGTATATGAGTCAATGCCACTTGAGTAATATTATTTTCATTAAAAAACTTTTTTGATTCACTGCCCAGCGAAGATGATCCTGTATCGATGAGCAGACCATCCGCAAGGTACAAATAGACACTCATACTAGAGGGGCGGTTCCAGGGCATTTCCCTAATTCCCTGCCAAACTGTGATCCCGGGTGGAAAGTTGTGTTTTTTCATCTTTAATGTAGCTCCCTAAACGTACTGGGATTAATATATCACATCAGCACCGCTCTGCGAAACAACTTCAGTATCTCTTCAAGCTGCCTGATCTGCTTTCATTAATAAATGTTTAATAAATTCAAACTGCTGTGTTATACTAATTTCCAAATAGGAGTGGGGGGTTATTTGTTTGATAATTGCGGTGATAGACGGTCAGGGAGGTGGAATTGGAAGGCTTATGGTCGAGAAACTTCGTCATGAAATGAGACAAGAATGCAGTATCATAGGACTGGGTACCAACGCGGTAGCTACCTCACTTATGTTAAAAGCAGGAGCTAATGAAGGAGCCAGTGGAGAAAATGCAGTAGTCAGAACTGTCACCAGGGCTGATATAATAGTTGGCTCAGTAGCAATTCTGGCCGCCAACTCCTATTCTGGAGAACTTACCGCGGCCATGGCGGAAGCAGTTGCATCATCATCGGCCCTGAAAGTGCTTATCCCCCTTAACCGTTATGGTATAGAATTAACCGGAGCTATTGACGAACCCTTGCCAGTGCAGGTGGATCGTCTGGTAAGCAAGGTCAGAGAAATATCTGATAATAAGAAGTACTTAAACACTCAGAAAGGTGGCTGATTTAATATGTGCAGGGATATGCCTCCCCTAGAACTAGCTATACAATTTCATGGCCATATATGCCCCGGACTTTTAATGGGAGTCAGGGCATCCGAATTCGCTATCCAGCACCTGGAATTGGAAAGAGATAGGGATGAAGAACTCTTGGCAGTGGTGGAAACTAATTCGTGCGGTGTCGATGCTATTCAATCCATCCTGGGATGTACCTTTGGTAAAGGCAATCTTGTTTTCCTGGATTATGGAAAAGCAGTATATACTATTGCCAGCCGGGATAAGGGCCGGGCCGTACGCATAGCACAGAAGTATAATGCCAACCGCAATCCCTTATTTAATCGTTACCGCGAACTTAATACCAAAACCCACCTAACACCAGAAGAAAAAACCGAACAGGAAAATTTATTGGGGCAGGTTTTTGAAAGTATTATGACCGCCCCCTTTGAAGATATTTTCCAATGGCGTGAGGTAGAATTTACTTTTCCTGAAAAGGCCGAAATTCGCCCAACCATTCCCTGTTCAATCTGTGATGAAGGCGTTATGGATACCCGCGCAGTGACGACTGCCCAAGAGGTTCTATGCCCAACCTGCTATATTGATAGAGGAGGTCAATAAGTATGTGTGAAGCCGATGTCTATATCAACCGCAATGGTAAAGAAGAACTCTTGATGGAAAAGGTTGACCGTGTGATTCCCGGTGATGAAAATAATATTTTTATGGAAAGCATATTTGGCGAGCGCAGAATAATCCAGGCTAGAATCAAGGAAATGCAACTGGTTCATCACCGAATTATACTGGAAGAGATCAAAACAGCTACCGAGCTACAAGAACAAGAAATATGGCTCACCCTGGATACTGAACACGGACACTTTCACCATGGCGAGGAAATTCGGTTAAATCTATTTAAAGGATATAACATGAAAGCAAACCGGGATTATGCCTTCCCCCAGCTGCGAGTATTTATGCTGCAAGACGGCCAAACCAAGGAGTGTCCAATTCAACTAAAGCAGGGTATGGTTGAAATCAACCTCGGTGAAGAGGCCGATGGTTTGATACAGATATGTGCCCATGAAAGCACAGATAAAGAACTCTACGCTAAAACATTCGTGGAAGTTGGCCACCATCATCATCATGGGATAGAAGCCGTCGGACTGCCGCTGGAAATTATGCCCATTAATTACCAGCATGCCCGGATGGGGGAAAATTATGAAATCCAGGTATTAAAAAATGGCCTCCCCCTGCCTGCAGCAAAGGTCAGGGCTACTTATACCGGAACCAGTAATCACGATTATCCACATCACCTGATCGCTGATGAAGAAGGAAAGACCAGCTTGTTTCTGACTGCTCGTGGTAATTACCTGTTTTCAACAGCGGATGGAGAGATAATCAGCACTTTCACCCTCACCAAGAGTTTTTAGCATAACGAACATCGCCTCTATTATACATCTATTTATGTCGATATGCGGGATTCTTGCTAGTGTAGGAGCGCAATCGTAAATATTTTTCCCCTATTGATAAGACTATCAAAAAAACGAGTAGTAGTATATAATTACTCTAGTTTATTCAGATAAGGAAATTTAAATCTTGTGCTTACTTGGACAATAGAATATTTTTCTCCGAGTTCCATAACCTGTGGCTAATGGCTATGGTTTTAGGAACCTGGGTAGGACTGGAAACGGTCATGCCTTCCCTTATTGTGAAAAGGAGATGCTCAGGTCAGGCAGATCATAAAAGCGTATTCATGTAGAGTACAGCTGTATTTTTGGTTGCGTCTTAATCCGGCATCCCTTGGTGTCGGATTTTTTTGTTTTTATGTATCATTTTGTCTAATTTTGTATTACGAGGTGTGTTCTTATTATGCATGAAATCTCTTTGATGGCAAATATTTTGGCTACCTTGCGGGAAAGTGCCTTGCAAAATGGAATAAAAAATATAACGCAGATCAAACTGGTAGTGGGTAAATTCTCCATGGCCCTGCCTG
>CAZHHJ010000014.1:0-27625 GCA_964531295.1 uncultured Syntrophomonas sp. | reverse complement strand
TTCGGATTCTATTTGCCTTCCATTCCGGAAAAATAGAGAACGAAGAAATCACTTATCAAGATACCAGAGAGATATTTGAAAACGGCAGGGTGGTAGGCTATACAGGAAATCCCCGTGCTTTATTTGAACAACATAATCAAAAATTGTGTTATGAATTTCTTAAAGACAAGATAGTCCAAAAAGAACTTCTAAGTATCGACTTGATAAAGGAAATTCATAAGATTCTCACTAGTGGCAGCTATGATGAACGCAGGTATATTGAAAATACAGAACGTCCTGGAGAATTTAAAAAACACGATTATGTTACTGGTGTTTACGAGGTAGGCTCTCCGGTAGAAGATGTTGAAAAGGATTTAACAGAATTAGTCGATGAGGTCAACGAATACAAAGGTGAAGATATTCTCAAGGCAGCAACGTACTTTCGCGCGAAATTTGAATATATACATCCCTTCGCAGATGGTAATGGGCGTGTGGGCAGAACCCTAACAAATTACTACCTTATGACACATAATCACCCACCTTTTATCGTTTATGACGAGGATAAACGGATGTACTATGAATGCCTGCAAAAATACGATGAAACCGAAGAGATAGAACCACTGTATCAGTTTTTTATAAATCAAACTGAGAAAACATGGGAAAAAGCACACTCCAAAGGCAAAAAGCACAAACGCAAGAACCTAAAAGATATTCGATAATCCAGGATTAAGCGACCTCTCGGGGTCGCTTTTTTATTCGGAAAATTCAAATAAGATCCTTCGTATATACGCAGGGAAAGGAGCGATTTATGATCTGCTATAATTCTCAAATTAAAACCACCTCATATTAGGTCTTTGGCACTTACATTTGCAAATTAGGCTGATAAAACATGCGCTAATTCTCATTTTAAAGTGGTACCCAATTTGCCCAAACGAAAAGCCGCCGGAATAGAATAACTCCAGCGGCTGACTGGTAATAAGACTAAAAATTCAATTCACTTTGAGCTTGATAAACAGTTTCTTCGTCAACCTGTCTTTGCTTTTTCTCACAGGCATATTTTGTCTTCCTAAACAATTTGAATCTTTTTACCTTTAGGATCACCTTTAAAAGCTTCGATAGCATGCTCCCAAGCTTCAAGTCCTATATCTTCATTATAATAACTCGCAACTTCATTCAAATGTGCTAAAGCAATCTTGCCTGTTACAAGCGGATCGTCATTGGAGACATTAGTCTCCTCATCAACTGTTCCATGTTCTAATTCGATATTCATGCCTTCTAGATACTCTTCTGGCGTAAACCCGACTTTAGAAAAGTCTATACCTAGTTGTTTAGCAACATCCATAGCCTCTGGTAAGGTGAATTTTTTCATTGCAATAACCTTCTTCCTTCAAATATTTTTAGTAATTCTTAGATTATTCCTAAGAATCCCAAATTTCCTTCAGTTTAGCATTAAGGATACTCATATTTCGTTTTTTTGTCAATAAGACAACTTAGTGTATTCAGACCTTATTTTCCATTCTTCCCAGACAGAAGGCAGGATTGCAATTTTATAATTAATCTGCCCGCTCCCTTAATCTTATTCTTACTTCTAACACGTCGAGTGTCTTATCTCTACTTATTCTTTCCTGTTCAATAGATAGGAATTTACTTTTTCCTCTTCTCAGTATATCACTGGGTAATATTGTAATGCTATCATTATTGGTACAATATTACCTACGATATTATCATTTGCATAAAATAAACCGTTACTCTATAGTAGATCTAGTGCCCTAAAGCTGAACAGCCTGATTGGGATTGTCATGCCAGCAGAAAATTCCGACTCGGTAGAGACTATGTATTAACCGTTGCTGTCAAGACCAAAAAAAAACACTTTCAGTAACCGCTGAAAGTGCCGATTTCTTATGGTACGCCCGAGAGGAATCGAACCTCCGCACCCGGCTCCGGAGGCCGGTGCTCTATCCACTGAGCTACGGGCGCATATTGCTTGATTAGTATAACAGAATAAGCAGCGAGGGTCAAAAACTATTGCCGTGCGAAAATCATTTATTTATTGAACCCGGTCCTTGAGCCAGTTCAGGATTTACCGCCGAACCTTCAGGCAGCGAATATTTAAGGGCTCCCGAAGGGCAACGGTTTATAGAACATATTATGGTCTCGGCAGAAGCACCATCCAGATTGACCCAGGGCCTGGCATCCAGGTCAAAAACCTGGGGAAGACGGGTAAAACACTGGGTATCATGTATACAGAGCTGTGGATCCCAATATACGATGATATCCTGGTTGGCATATTGTTTCTGGTAATCCCCGACTGGGGGTTGAGCCTGCATATGGCTATCATTGATAAAGTTCAGGGCCAGCCGTTCTTTACCTATGGCCAAAACTGCCTTACCAAAGGTTAAACCGAAATCAGCAGCTTCTGCCAGGTGTTGCTCTGAGGGTTTAAGTCTTCTTTTAAAGCCCGGTAAAACATTCATCTGCAACATCAATAAACGCTGCTCAATATTGGGTACCGCTTCCCCGCTCCAGCCATAAGACCCAAAAGCCGCAGCAACAATCCCATAGTGGGTAATTGGCGAGAGCTGGCCTAATAGAATCCATACCTGGGGCAAGGTATCCTTATTAATTGTTGGGGAACCAATTAAAAACCCCTGAGCGGTTTCCAACTCTGCTAATACTTCCTCAAGTGAATATTCCAGCAGATTGCATTTTCTTAGGTCAAATTCACCAGCCTGCTTTAAGCCTTTTTCTATAGCTCCGGCCATCGTTTCAGTATAACCATAGGCGGTCAAATAGGCCATCACTATCCGGGGACGGGAATCTTGTTTGCTCGTTGGTGTCGCCCATTCACGATAGTTTTGTAGATAAGCGGCAATATTAGTTCGTAAAACCGGGCCATGACCCGGGCAAATTATATTAATATCCAAATCTTTTGTTCTATCCAGGGCTTTTAAAACATGCGGCTTGAATGGCCCCATAATCATGTCAAAAACAGAGGAGATTTCGGGGTTTCTTAATGCAAAGTGGTTTGAAATTAAACGCTTTTGCTAGCGTGATGTATAGGATTGAACTGTTCCCCTTACTCACTTGCTTATGGGGAAGGATTGTTGTTGGGCGGGGACATGCGGGTTTTGGAGCTGAACAGTGAGAGCAGGAGTGCGCACAGGGTGATAAGGGCTGAAATTCCGAATGCCATGCCAATAGCGTGCATATAAGCGATATCCGGAGCGAAGAGCCCTTGCTGGCTAGTGATCAGCAGAGTGAAGATACTAGCTGAGGCGGCAATACCCAGGGAAATGGAGAAGTTGCGGGTAGTGGCAGAAAAACCTCCTGCATATCCAGCTTTTTCTCCGGGGATAGAACGAAAAATGCTGCTGCTGTTGGGAGGAGTGAAGAATCCCATCCCAATGCCTATAAGCAGCAGGCCCAGGACGATCTTTATCACGCTGCTGCCACAGGCCAGAGTGGAAAAACTTATATGCGAAAGGGTCATGAAGAACAGACCCACGGAAGTTAAATAGCCGGAACCTATTCGATCGGAAAGGCTTCCGGCCACCGGGGCGGTAATGGCCAGGCAAATGGGGGGGATAGTCATGTAAAGCCCCATAAGCTGGGGAGAGAGCTGCAGGAAATCCTTCATATAGAACGGGATTAAGAACATGACCCAGATCTGGGAAATATAGGCCAGGAAAATCAGGATATTGCCATAGAGGAAAGTATTAATCTTGAACAGGGCGAAGTCAAGCAAGGGTTGGATTTGATTTTTTTCATATAAGTAGAAGGAGACCAGTAGAATTATGGCGGCAAGAGCGATAAGTGGAGCCGCTGCCGTGTCATATGATAAGGACAGCAGAAGCATTACCGATCCCAGGGCAAAGAGCAGCATGCCCACGATATCATAGCTTCCCCGGTCCGGGTTTAAGGGTTGGGCGGGCAGGTGCTTCAGGGCCAGGTAAAAACCGATCAAACCTATGGGGATATTGATCAGAAAAATAGAGGACCAGCCAAAATTAGCCAGGATAACCCCGCCGATAACCGGTCCGGCCATGTTGCCTATGCCTACCATGCTGCTGGTTAGCCCTAGGGCTTTGCCTTTTTCCTCCACCGGAAAGGAATTGGAAATAATTCCGGTGCCGGTAGCCATCATCATACTGGCTCCAAGCGCCTGGAAAAGGCGGCTGGCGATCAGGTAAAGCAGAGTCGGGGATATACTGCACAAAAAAGAGCCGCCGGTAAAAAGGAGGAATCCATAAGCAAATACTTTTTGACTGCCGATTTGATCTCCAAATTTCCCTAAGAACAAAAGGGTAGCAGTTATAACTAGCATATAAGCGGTAGTCACCCACTGTACTTGATTTATGGTGACTGAGAAGCTTTCTGCAATTATAGGATTGGCTATATTTAAAATGCTTCCATCCAGGGTGGAGATGAATATCCCGGCACAGATAATGCCCAGGACCTGCCATTTAACTTCCAACTTCATGTAATTTGCCCTTCCTGCTCCCACTAATCAGACTAGTGTGCTGTATTCAAAAGCCAGCATATTAAAATTCAATTATGCAGTATAGTTTTTATCAATTATAGATCAGAGTAGGAAAAAGATGAATAGGTGCAGGAAAAAGAAAGGGAGAGATAGACAGATGGATTTATTTTTCTTTTAAGACGTTAATAATGGCATCAGTCAGACTGTGTACAGCTATCATAACCTCTTCTTCACTTATGGATTCAGTACCACATTCAAATAAAACAGAGGTAGGATACAAATCCTGATTGTAATCTCCTTTGCCTATAAATATACCGCGCATGAGGCCGGGATAGAGCGCGTCTGCAAGAGCTTTGATTCTCTTGGCATATTGGAGGTTGGTCTGCATGTTGGGATTAGTGCGTCCAATAACAATCATGATTTTCGATGAATTAACTCCATTAATAGTAGTCTGATAAGTCCGGGCAGGGGCCGAATCACGGTGAATGTCAAATACTGCATCAGGCTGTTCTTTTATCAGTTGTAGCGCAGTCCGCCGGGAACGATGGTAGGCATTGATATCATGAGGGTCATGCAGGTTGGTACTGTGGGTAACACTTACTCCCTCTTCTTGCAGCGAGCTTTGCAATGCATGGCCAATATTCAGTATATCTCCCTTGCCTGGTTTGCTGGCGCTACCCGAAGTGGGGGTAAAGGATTCATCGGTATGGGTATGGTATATGACCACATGGGTATCTTCCAGGGACACTGCAGGAATAGCATACTTGAAAACTTTTTGACTATCGGGAACACCCAAAACCCGTTCTGAGTGATTGGGATCAGGAATTTCCTGCTTTATTTCAGCCACTCCTTCACTGCCGCTTACTTTAGTAACTATATAGTGCTGGTTTTCCTCGTTTATATATTCATCTTCTATGTTGATCGGTTCTCCAGTCTGAAAAATAATATTCCCTTCGGTATCTTTAACGGTGATACATTTTATTTCCGCACTGGAGTCGCTGCTGTAGTATTTGGGGGCTGGTTTACTTCCATAAGCATTGAAAAGATATGCCCCGATCATAAGCAAGATCAGAATTAAAAAGAAAGCCCAGATATATCTTTTGTTTAACGTATCCATAAAAAAACCGCCTTTTCATATGCCTCTTCGTATTATGTGAAAAGAACGGTTTGATTATTAATATTAAGCGCTGGAAATCCTTGAGCAAAGAAGACGCCACTGGAAAACATCATAGATTGGTGTCCCAGCTGGCTAGATATTTTTCTTGTTCGCCGGTAAGCCGATCGATATTAACTCCGGCCGCCTGCAGTTTTAGCTTAGCCACTCGATAGTCAATGTGCTCAGGCACATCATAAACATGAGGACCTAATTTATCATGATTTTCGATTACATAAAGCAATGATAATATTTGCAGTGAAAAACTGAGATCCATTACTTCAGCCGGATGCCCATCACCGGCTGCTAAATTCACCAGTCTGCCTTCGGCCAGGAGAAATAAACGGCGTCCGTCTAAGAGTAGATATTCTTCGATATTATCTCGGGCTTGACGTTTGCTCACGGCCAATGAATCTAAATCTGCTTTGCTGATTTCCACATCGAAATGGCCGGCATTAGCCAGGATAACATTATCTTTCATAAGCTCCATATGTTCTCTGCGGATCACATTGATATTTCCGGTTACGGTTATAAAAACATCACCTATCCGGGCAGCTGCAGACATGGTCATAACCTCGAAACCGTCCATTATAGCCTCATTAGCCTTAATAGGATCGATTTCGGTGATAACTACCCTGGCCCCCATTCCCAATGCTCGCATGGACACGCCTTTTCCACACCATCCGTATCCCGCCACAACTATATTCTTACCGGCCACTACCAGGTTAGTGGTCCGATTAATACCGTCCCAGACCGATTGGCCGGTTCCATAACGATTATCGAAAAGGTATTTCATGTAAGCATCATTGACCGCAATTACCGGGAAAGCCAGCCTGCCGTCCTTATCCGCGGATCGCAGCCGGAAAATCCCGGTAGTGGTTTCTTCGCAGCCGCCCATAATTTGTCGGGCCTGCTCAGGACGCTCTTTAATCAGTGTAGAAATCAAGTCAGCCCCATCGTCAATGACCGCCTGGGGATTATTATCCAGGGTCAGGTGCAAAAAACGTTGATAATCATCAGCATCTTCACCATGAACGGCATATACGCTTATACCGCTGTCGACTAAAGCTGCCACCACATCATCCTGGGTAGAGAGAGGATTGCTGGCACAGGACACTACCTGCGCGCCTGCGGCCTGCAGGGCTAGTAAGAGATAGCCGGTTTTGGCCTCCAGATGCAGGCAGCAGGCGATGGTCTTTCCCTGTAAGGGTTTAGTTTGGGCTAGTTCTTGTTTTAGAGCACTGAGTACCGGCATATTGTTCTTTACCCAGGTCAGCCGCCTGTATCCCGAGGGAGCCAGTGCGAGGTCTTTAATTATTGAGGGAATAAATTTATTATCGATCTTTTCCATATCTATAAGCCATTCCTTTCTTGAGGCGAAAACGTCATGAAAGGATTTCTCTCAGACTTTAACCTCCATTAGTTTATACAGGTTCTAGAATATTATAAAGCAATTATTGCTTTAAGTGAACTTCATGTCCTGGCGGGCATGAAAAGTATTTGCTTGACAGAACAGATGTTCGTAGATAAAATATAGCTAACAGAACAGACGTTCGCATAAAGAGTAATAAGGGGAAGGTGTATATGATGTTCGAAGGAATAAGCAAAAAAGAATTTCTGGAGGCAGCGGCGGGGGCAGTCTGTACTGCAATCATCGGGTACTTGATGGCGGTTGGTTTCCTGCTACTCTTATAAACTAAATTAAGAGACGCAGATGCTTATGCCCTGGAGCAGGTGATGGTGGGGTTAGCAATAATTAAACCATGCTTGCATCCCCTGCAGAAAATATCCATTAATTCTTTTTCCGTAGCAAAGATTTCAATCTTCGCGTTAACCGCCGTATTATCAAAATGGAGAACGAATTCTCCACTGCGAGGCTGGGAGTAAAGTTTTGCCGTGGTACCATGTTGAATCAGTAGAGGAAAGTTAATACATATTATTATTCCCCTGCATAAACTTTATTAATAAGGATGTGCATTTTCCAGTAGAATTGAAATATGGGCAGCGGTGCTTTATACTGAGGGCAGTATATCGTTATACTGGGATATGGGTGGAAGCAGGGGGGATTTATATGAATCAGGATGAGCAGTTAAGCCGAAACTGGGCTATGGGATGCCATCTTTCGGCTCTGGCCTTATATGTTGGGATACCTTTTGGCAACATACTGGGGCCAATGATAATATGGCTTTTGAAAAGAGATGAAATGCCCATTGTAGATAGAGAGGGTAAAGAAGCTTTGAACTTCCAAATTTCTTTTCTAATATATGGTGCAACTGCAATCATATTAATGCTTGTTCTTTCCATAACCATAATATTGATCCCACTGGCCATTATACTGGGGATGGTGTTCCTGTTATTCGGCTTGCTTAACTTGATACTGATTATTATCGCTGCCGTAAAGGTAAGCAATGGCGAGTCGTTCAGATATCCATTGAACATGAGATTACTAAAATAGCAAGTAAAAATAGATGAAGCTAGTCAGTTCGGACAGGAAGACAGGTCCCTTGTTCCAGTTAGAAATAATAATCTGGGACGAGGGACCTGTGCCTTTTTATGAGAATGTTTTACAGGAATTCATAACGCCAATGGAGAAGAAACTTAATAACATTTTATCTGTTGTAGATATTGATCTAAGGGCGAAGAACTCGATTAAGGGAGGCAATTGAATGGCCAGAATTGAGGTTATATCTGGCCCCATGTTTTCCGGGAAGACTACTGAACTGGTAAGGCGACTGGAAAGGTATACTCTGGCCAGGAGAAAAGTAGTGTTTTTTAAACCGGCCGTGGATTTGAAAACTGATAGTAAAGTGATTATTGCTTCCGCTCGGCAGGAATTTGGCATAGAAGTCCTGACCCTTTACCAGCCGGTGGGAATCGAAGCTGATGTTGTGGCCATAGATGAAGCCCAGTTTTTCCCGGAATGGATTGTCAGCTACTGCCAGTCTTTAAAAGATCAGGGGAAAACAGTTATGGTGTGCGGACTGGACATGGATGCCCGGCGCTTACCTTTTGGCAGTCTAGGGAACCTTATGGCTATAGCTGATTCAGTAACTAAGCTAACTGCGATTTGTGCCTGCGGTCGGGATGCAGTATTTACCTGGCTGAAGGAAGAATTGCCCGAGCAAGATGGTAATGTGATACTGCTGGGTGATCAAGAAAAGTATGAACCATGCTGCAGGGAATGCTATAATCAAAAGATTTCCATTAAGGGTTAAGTCTCAAAAGTTTATCCCCAGGATAGGAGGTTATTCATATGAAAAAGAAGACAGTAGAAATTGTTCCGGGCGTACACATGATCGGTGGCCCAGGAGTGAGCAATGCAGATGATTGCTGCGTATATCTTATCGAAAACAATGATGAACTGTGTATAATTGATGCAGGCGCGGGCAAGAGTGCCGGCCTCATACTGGACCTGATAAAAAAATCAGGTTTTAGTCTGGATAAAGTACGCTTCATAGTTATTACTCACGGGCATATTGATCATATTGGCGGGCTAAAAAAATTCCGTGATACATTGGAGGATGCACAGATTATTGCTCATACCCTGGATCTGCCTGCTATTGAAGAAGCCCGGCCGGAATTAACTGCCGAGGCCTGGTATGGAGTCAAGTATGAAGGAGTTAAAGTGGACCGGGCTTTAGACCACGATGAAAGTTTTCAACTGGGGAATATTGAATTTCATTGTATACATACCCCCGGACATACCCCGGGCAGTATATCTGTATATGCAGAAATCGGGGGTAAGAAAGTATTGTTTGCCCAAGATGTGCACGGACCATTTTTTGAAGAATGGGGTTCTGATAAAGAGCAGTGGAGGGAATCGATGCAGTTGTTGCTGGGACTTAATGCAGATATACTTTGTGAAGGACACTATGGCATATATTCCCCTGCTAATCAGGTTCGCGACTATATAGAAGGTTACCTGCAAAAGTTTTGATTCTACCGCCATTCTTCAATCCAGTAATAGCTGAGCTGATCAGTTCCGAAATTACTGGCATCCAGGCGATTGTAATAATTGGCGGTACCAAAATATATATCCACCCAGTATGGATAGCCAGGCCATAAACCATAGTATACATCCCCGGTGTCTATCACCTGAAGGGATGAATATTCCTGGCCCTGCACTTGGACTGGCTTTTCCAGGTAAAGAGTAGTGCCAAAAGGTATAGCCGGTTTTAAGGGACTTCCCCCGGAATTAATTGGGTAAATGGGATGCATGGCTACACCACCTATAAAACATTCCTGTCCATTGGCCCCTAGCGGGGCATATCCTTCTCCAACATAGGCGGTAGCTCGTTGGTTTTCAACTGAGAATTTTATATACCACTTGCGGTCTTCATCATCTTGCGGTTGGCTTTCTGATGAATCAAGCCTGGCTGGCCGCTGGCTTATTTTATGGCGGGAATTGGCTATTATCAGAGTAGCTGATATAATCAGCAATATAGCAATAAAGGCAGCTAATATAATTATTCGCAGCCGTCTGGTATCCAACATGCTCTGCACCTCGTTTTTCATATTTTGTGCAGTTGGACAAGTATTTATAAAGGGCAAATATTTGTCCGAAAACCTTTGTTTGATAGAAACGTAAATAATTGTGTTAATAAGATATAATATCTATGGAGATTGAAAAATCGAAAAGGAGTTATTAATAATTGCTCAGAGTCAGGAGTTGTTAGCATGGGCATAAATTTAATGGAAATAAGCAATTACGGTATAATAACCTTTGGGTCCACATCTTACGCACTCAAAGCCGAAAAAACCATTAAAAATATGGGAACCCCTTTTATGATCATTCCGACTCCCCGGGAAATATCAGCCAGCTGTGGACTGGCTATAAAACTGGAACCTTCATTTCTGGACGAATGTATTCAGATACTGGCCCGGGAAAAGGTGCCAATTGAGGAAGCTTACCTGATAGAAGAACAGGATAAGAAAAAGATACTTCATAAAATTACCTGGGATCAGCTTCCAGCTGATTGAAATTTCTATTAAGGATAGAAGGGATTTTTAAAAAATGTCTGTATATGATATGGCCAAAACGGCAGACTATTTTAAACCAGGAGGACCGGTAGCCCGTGCCGTTCCTGGATTTGTTTACCGGGAGGAGCAGGTCTGCCTGGCCCAGGGTATAGCCGATGCCTTTGGCAACAGCGAATTTTTGGTGGCAGAGGCGGGAACTGGAGTGGGAAAAACTTATGCTTACCTGCTTCCGGCTTTTCTGTGGTCATCTATTCAGAAAGAGAGAGTAGTAATATCTACCCGAACTAAAGCTTTGCAGCAACAGATCATAGGGCGAGATATCCCTGACCTTCTGGAGGCGGCCTCGCTGGACCTGAAATTTATGGAAGCCAAGGGCCGGGAAAATTATCTGTGTTGGAACAAGTATACCTCCATACTGGCTGGGAAACAAAACTTGAACGAGCCCCAACAGCTTTTCATGACCAGGATTTTAAGCTGGGCCGAAAAGACTCTAACCGGGGATAGAAAAGAGCTAAGCATCAGTGCTGACCTTATGAAGCACTGGCCAATGCTGGCTGCGGATCGCAGGAGTTGCCGCAAAGATATGTGCACTTATCATGATAAATGTTTCCGCCTAAAAATGTTAAAAAACCTGCATAGAGCCGATATCATAGTAGTAAATCATGCCCTGTTGCTTTCTGATTTACAGGTGAATAACAGCATCCTGCCCGAGTACAAGTACCTGATAATAGATGAAGCCCATCATTTTGATCGGGAGTCATTTGATAAGCTATCCTGCCAATTTTCCTATCTGGAAAACAGAGACCTCTTGCATGCATTATATTTCAAAGATAAAAAATATGCCCGGGGATATATACAGCATTTAAAAAGCAGATATCCTAATCTATTGGAATTATTGAACGGGGCAGGGGAGTTGGTAAGCAAGTCGCTGCAAATCCTGGATAATATCTTTTCAATTTTAAGCAGCAGCAAAATATCGAAAGAAAGCACTTATTCCCTGGTAATTGAGAATCAGCATCTGGAACAACCCTGCTTTGCGGAACTGATAGATACTTACCAGGAATGGCAGCTTAATACTCATGTTTTATTGAATAAATTGAGGTCTATCCATTCAGAATTAGCAGGACAGGAAGAAGAAGGGGAGATATCTGGCTTTATTCAGTCCCTGCAGGAATTGTCAGAATGTGCCTACTCAATATTGGAAGAAAGTCTTAACCGTTATGATAGCATCACCTGGATTGAATACCAAAATGGAAGGGCGGCGGCGCTCTTATCATCATACATAATGATAGGGGATATTCTAAAAGAACGTTTATACAGTCGTTTGGATAGTATGATAATGATATCTGCCACCCTAGCAATAGAAGAGCGTTTTGATTATTATCTGGACAAGGTAGGGCTGGGTGAATACTTACAGGATGAACGAGTGAGAACCTTACTGCAAAAATCTCCTTTTGATTATGAAAAACAGGCCATCCTTTATACCGTGGCCAATATGCCACCACCTAACAGTCGGGAACACAGCTCGGCCGCAGCCAGGGTCTTGCTAAATATTATTGATGCCACCGGGGGAGGTATCCTGGTATTATTCACCGCCCGCAAGCAGATGCAGGAGGTGTCAGCTGTCATTAAGCCCCTGTGCCAGACCAGAGGGATAAACCTTCTGGTACAGGATGAAAGCGGAGCATCGGGATTGCTCTTGGAAGAATTTATAGCCAGCAAAGACTCGGTGCTTTTAGGCCTGGAGACCTTCTGGGAGGGAATCGATGTCAAAGGAGATGCCCTGCGATGCGTGGTTATAGTCAAACTGCCCTTCAGATCGCCGTCAGACCCATTTTGTGTAGCAGCCGATAAGAACTGTCAAGTGCATAAAAAAAACAGTTTTCAGCATTTTATGCTGCCGGATGGGGCTATGCGCTTCAAGCAGGGGACAGGGCGCTTGATCAGGAGTGAAACTGATCGCGGGGTAGTAGTAGTTTTAGACAACCGGCTGGAAAAGAGCAATTATGGAAGAACCTTTAAGAACAGCATTCCCATCGTGCGCAAAATATCTTTGCAGGAGAAATACCTGGGGGAAGAGATTAGAAGATTTATTACCGGCGGGGCTGATGCATAAAATGTAACTCTTTTTGATGCTTTTTCATAGTATACATAAAGGGCAAGTCAGCTTAAAGGAGGATTTTATAATGCGAGTATACCATTTTAGAATACCAGGATTTCTGCGTAACATACTGCTGAAGATCTGGGGCTGATGACATCAAGTATTTGCTCATTAAAGAATAAACATAATATATGGCAGGAGGGTGGCGGGCGGAGATGCGATTAAATGCCGGGATCTTCCTCATTATAGCCGGAATATTTCTGCTTCTAGCCTCTATTTTAGAAAAATGCAAGTAAATTCATTGTCGATCAAAGGTAAACTTTATATCCACCAAGCAAAAACGGATACGTATATAATCTGCGTATCCGTCTTTTACTATATGGAACTGCTGCTAACCAGCAGTTCGGAGTGATTAGCTGATCGCAGTATCCTGGCATCAGATAGTGTTGCTTAAACCTACCCCCAGTATACCGCCCAAACTTCCCGATATACCACACAGCATTAATGTGAAAAGAAAAGTTTTAAGGCTGATTAAAGTGGGATTCAAAATCAAAGTGGCTATAAACATAAGTATGAAGAATGCTACTCCAATAGTGATCCCGCGCAATAGTCCTTTGGAACCATGGGCTTTGCTAACGTGACAGGCCCCCCAAAAAATACTGATTACCATAATTACATTTCCCAGTGGGGCCAAAAGAGTCTCGGCCAGGCCAGTATAATAGATAAGTACGGTAGCCAGAAGGGAAAGAACAACAGAAGCAACGAGAGCCTTGCCCAATCCCACCAGCTCTATTGACGGATTTTTAAGCATAGAAAAACACCTCCTCATGTATGCAAAATATGCTTGTCAACTTCAATTTATGACTCGCCCAACATAAGAAAAGGTGAGAATTAAGAAAATTAATAAATGGTGTAAATTTAAATAAAAGAAATTAACACGCTTCTGTTGCGGGGGCCATCAAATTCAGCGAAGAACACACCCTGCCAGGTCCCCAGGAGCAGCCTTCCCTCCTGCACAGGAACGATTACGGATGATCCGAAGAGACTAGCCTTGATGTGGGCATCAGAATTTCCCTCCATGTGTTTAAATTGCATATAATCAGGAACTAGATGGTTTATGCCCATGATCAGGTCAGCTCTAACATCTGGATCGGCGTTTTCATTAATAGTGACTGCTGCTGTAGTGTGCGGCACGAAAACCAAACAAGCCGATTTATCTTTACCGTATTCCCTAGCCAATTTATTGATTTTATTCGTTATGTCAATAAATTCGTTTTTATGACTGCTCCGTAGATTAATATCATGCATTTTCTGACCTCCTGAACTTATTTTAATTACCAAAATTATAACCTAAATTTGAGCTGCTAGTCATACAAATAGAGTATATTGCAAGGGCTAGGAAAGGGATAGAAATGTGCAGCAGGTATTAATAATGGGCCTGGCAGCAGGACTATGCACAGTCCTGGGGGCCGGAATCCTTTTTATTAAAAAAGAATGGAATGACCATTCGCTGGCTGTGTTTCTCGGCTTGGCAGCCGGGGTGATGGTGGCGGTGGTATTGCTCGATATGCTTCCATCCGCCCTATTATATGATAGCACAGCAGCCCTGGGTGGAGTATTGATCGGGTTCATCAGTTTATGCTTCTTTAATAGAATACTATTCACCGGGGTTAGCAGCAGTGATACCTTGCTGGGTTTGGGATATTTGATCATGCTAGGGATTGCCATGCATGATTTGCCGGAAGGAATGGCGATAGCCCTGGGCAGTGAGCTTAAAGCCCGGACCGGCATGGTAATTGCCCTGGCTATCGGCATACATAACATTCCTGAAGGTATGGCGATAGCCGCACCGCTTTTAATGGGGGGAATAAAAAAAACTTCCCTTTTTATACAGGTTTTGCTTCTGGGGCTTATTACTCCCCTTGGTACCATATGCGGCTTGGTGCTGATGAAAGCCTTACCAGGAATTTTACCCTGGCTGATGGGTATCGCCTCCGGCATTATGGCCTATCTGGTAGTAAGCCAGCTCTGGCCTGAAGCCGGCAGAAAAGGGAAAAAGCAAAGATGGATAGGCCTGTCAATGGGGATAGCTATAATCCTGCTGGCCACTTTCCTCTAGTGTGACAGTCTGAGGACCCCCTGTCGCACGCATAAAATGTTCCTTGATTATAAACAATATAAGGAAAAGCAGAGGAGAGGTATTAATGCTTAAGTGGTTTTATCTATCCCTGGCTGCTGTGGCAGGAGCAGCTATGGCTTTGCAGGGCACCTTGAACGCTGCTCTGGGTAAAGTCATTGGAGTTTGGGAATCTACTCTAATCGTACATTTGATAGGTACGCTGATAGTCTTAATAATTATACTGGTGGGGGGAATAGGATTTGGTAATCTGGCTAAACTCCCACAGGTTCCCTGGTACGTCTATATAGGCGGAATTCTCAACGTGATCATAATATATGCGGTGGTCAGAGTTATACCTCAAGTAGGGGTTGGCAATGCGACCACTGCTATTATAGCTGCTCAGATAATTACTGCCTTGCTCATCGATAATCTGGGTCTTTTTGGTATGGAAAAGTTCCCCTTTCATTACATCGACCTGCTTGGTATAGCATTTCTAGCCATAGGCACCCGCATACTGCTAAACAATTAATAGGGCAGAGGGACTTGCCCCATGGGACGTGGACAAGAGAAAAACCGTTTCTGTCCACGTCTTTTGCTGCAAAAATTTATAGCAGGATATGACTTATCAGAAGTAGAATTATATAGAACATATGTTTCTAGCCTTGCACAGTATGGATAGATGGCTTGCCAGGTTTAGAGACTATAGGCTAATCAAGCCGTAAAATAAAAAGGATTGCATCAACTAGGAGTGATCAGCTTGTCGGTGAAATATATTCTGGGCAGAGCAGGTAAGGGGAAGACCCAGTACATATTCCAGGAAATTAAAAAGAAATTGGCAGAAAATAAAGGGGAAAGACTAATACTACTGGTGCCTGAACAGTACACCTTGCAGGCTGAAAGAGATTTATTGAAAAGCCTGGATACTCCTGGAATTATGGGGGTAGAGGTATTGAGCATCAGCCGCCTGGGGAACAGGGTTCTGAATGAAACCGGAGGTCAAAATAAAACCTTTATCAATAAGCAAGGCAAAAACATGGTCCTTAAAAGGATAATTCATGAGAAGGCGGAGGAATTAACCATTTACTCGCGAGCCTGCCGGCAGCAGGGATTTGTGGAAAACATGAGTGATTTAATCACCGAGTTAAAACAGCAGGACATCACTCCTGCTCAGCTACTGGAAAAACAGCTTTTGAGCGAAAATGAAGCCACCTTGGGGCAGAAACTCCATGATATAGGGCTGCTCTATCAGTATTTTAATGTCTATATGCAGGATCGTTATATAGATATGGAGGATTATATCAACCTATTAATTAAAAAAATAAGGGGTTCCACTCTGCTAACCCATGCCCGGGTATGGATTGACAGTTTTACGACTTTTTCCTCCCAGAGCTTGAGAGTAATAGAAGAAATCATGGCTCTGGCAGAGGAAACTACCTTATCGCTTACTATCGATCCCAACCCGAATGTACGGGATGCCCCAATTTTTGAACCGTCCTGGTATACCTATAGCAAAATTAGAGCCATAGCCGGGCAGAGAGGGCTTGAGCAGGAAATTATCACTATCAGCGCTTCAGAAGCGGCACAAGATAAACGGCCTGCTCTGCTTTATCTGGAAAAGGAACTTTATGCCTATCCTTTCAACTCTTACGAAGATGAATGCCCGGAGATAAAAATATTTGGGGCCAGGAGTATTAATACCGAAGTGGAACAACTAGCCGCCGAAGTGGTGAGAATGGTTCGGGAGAACGCTTATCGCTATCGCGAGATTGCAGTAGTATGCAACGGCATGGAGACTTATGGGCGCCTTATAAAACGGGCCTTCGATAATTACGGCATTCCTTTCTTCATGGATGAGAAGCGTGAGATAATGGGTAATCCCATTGTGGAGTTGATACTGTCCGCTCTGGAGATTGCCCGGGGGAGATATAGATATGAGGAGGTATTTCGCTACCTGAAGACCGGCTTTGCCGGGGTGGGTTGGGCTGAATCTGATATTTTAGAGAATTATGTGCTGGCCTATGGGATCAAAGGGAAGGACTGGAAGCGAGCCTTTACCCGAGGTGAAGGCGAAGATTTAATACTGCTTAACTCCTGGAGAGAATGTATGGTGATGCCTCTGGAGGAACTTGAGGAGCAGTGCCGGGGTAAAAAAACTGCCCGAGAAATAACTCAGGCTCTGCTGGAGTTTTTTGAACGGATTAATCTGCCAGCTGAAATAGATCGATGGGCAGATGAACTGGGTGAAAAAGCCCATTATGAGATGGAGAGCGAAAGCCGGCAGATTTGGGATATAGTGATGATCATGCTGGAACAAATTATGGAACTGCTAGGGGATCAGCTAAGCGGAGTAAAGGAGTATCAGCAGATACTGGAAGCGGGTCTGCAGTCATATGAAATGGGCATTATTCCTACTACTGTTGATCAGGTTTTGGTAGGTAGTATTCAAAGGTCCAAGAGCCATGATATCAAGGCCTTATTTGTTATAGGCGTTAATGATGGTATTCTTCCGGCTGGGAGATGGCCGGAAGGGGTCTTTACCGAAGAAGAGAAGGGCTGGCTGATGGATCAGGGATTGGAGATAGGTCTGAGCCGTGATCTCAAGACGGCTGAGGAGAACTACCTGATTTATAGTGCGCTTAGCAAACCACGTCAACTGCTGCGTATTTCTTATGCCTGGTCCGATCTGGAATCCAGGGCTTTAAGACCATCGCTGCTGGTAGCTCGTTTTAAACAGCTTTTTAGCAGATTGCAGCCGTCCCACGACTTGATTGAAGACCCGGGAATAGATCGGCAGATGATATCCACAGCGAATAGTACTTATAAACACCTGATAGATAAGCTGCGCAATCATTTGGATGGCAGAGCCATGGAGGAGATCTGGTGGGATGTTTACAGTTGGTATCGGGATAACTATGCCTGGCAGGATAAAAACGCTAAGATCATGAGCGGATTTTTTCATACTAACCAGGCTGAATCTCTGCTGGAGAAGAAAGCCCGGCAGATATACGATTGGCCCTTAAAAACCAGTGTGTCCCGCCTGGAGCAGTATGCGAACTGCCCCTTTGCTCATTTTATGCGTTATGGCTTGCGCCCTGAGAAAAGGGTATTATATGAACTCGGTGTTCCAGATATCGGGGATATACTGCACCAGACCATACAGGGCCTGAGCCGCGAATTATCCCGAGAAAATCTGGCCTGGCAGGAAATAGATCGGGTGACCTGCGACAAGCTCACCGATAAAGTAAGCGAGGAAATTTTTCTAAACTATCATCAAGGTATTTTCGAGAGCAGCAGCCGCTACCGCTACATGCGGCAGAGGCTGAAGAGGATCAGCCGGCGTGCGGCCTGGACTCTGACCGGCCACTTGCAAAGGGGAGCTTTTAACTTTTTAGGGCATGAAATGAGATTTGGAAATCAGGACTACTGCGATTTCCCGGCCCTGGAAATTGAACTGCCGAATGGAGAAATAGCTTATTTGGAAGGACGTATTGACCGGGTAGATATACTGGATGAAGATGAGGCAGCATATGTCAAGATCATCGATTACAAAAGCGGTGATCACACCTTGAAGCTTGCGGACATATATTACGGTCTTAACCTGCAGTTGATTATATACCTGGCTGCGCTAAGGAATGGCTTACAGGAAAAGGAAGGGAAAGCGGTCCGACCGGGGGGGATATTTTATTTTAAATTGGATGACCCGGTGATTGAGGGCGGGGAACAGCTGAATCAAGATGCGATCGAAACGGCTATCAATAAAAAGCTCAAAATGACCGGTCTGGCCGTAGCGGATACCAGGATAGTGAGGCAGATGGATATAGAATTGGAAAGCAGTTCGAATATTTTACCAGTGAGGATTAAACAGAATGGCGAGTTCTACAGTGATGCTTCCGTACTGGATGAAGAATGCTTTGAAAAGCTGCTAGATTATGCAGTTCAAAGGGTAGGCGTAGCTGCTGCTGAAATGCTGGGCGGATGCACAAGGATTGAACCGGTAAAAATAGCTTCCCATACCGCCTGTATTTACTGTGAGTACAAGTCTATCTGCCAGTTTGATCAATTATTGGACAACAGTTATAAAAATATTCCGGTCTGTTCAGATGAGGAGATAATGAAGAGGATAAATGCACAGAGTCCGGGGGGTGAGGAAATTGGTTAATTGGACGCCAGAGCAAGCCCAGGCCATCAACAGCCGGGGCAGCAACCTGCTGGTGGCGGCGGCAGCTGGTTCAGGCAAAACAGCAGTTCTGGTGCAGCGGGTAATAAATCTGATTATTCAGGACCACATCGATATTGACCGACTCTTGATAGTAACTTTTACCCAGGCCGCGGCGGCAGAGATGAGAGAGAGAATTAACCAGGCTATATTTAAGGAATTGCAGGAGGGGCAGGAAGAGCGGCAGGCTCATCTGCGCCGGCAATTAAACCTTCTGAACCAGGCCTCTATAAGCACCATTCACTCTTTTTGCCGAGAGGTAATAAAAAAGTACTATTTCCTTCTAGATATCGATCCTAATTTCCGGGTAGCAGATGAAAGTGAAAGCGTATTAATAAAAATGGATGTTATGGAGGAAGTGATCGAAACTGAGTATGAACAGGGACAGAGCGAGTTTATCGAACTGGTGGAAATGTTTGGCGGCAGCAAGAGCGATACTGGTCTGCTGGATTTGATCAATAAGTGCTATGGATTTATACAGAGCCAGCCTGATCCAAAAAAATGGCTGCAGCACAACGCGGCGCAATATGCTATGACTGCAGAAGAATTTGCTGATTCCGCCTGGTTGCAGGAAGTTGCCCGGCAGGCGTCCCGGCAACTGGAAGCCGCCCGCGATATCCTGGCCAATGCGTTGAAGATCAGTGAAAAACCAGGCGGTCCTGAAGCATATATAGCTACTCTCCAGAATGACATCGAAGTCTTGGAGGAGTTGATTCGCGCATCAGAAAAAGGTCCGGGTATATTGTACGAGCAATTGCATTCATCAAGCTTCCAGGCTTTGAAAAGGGCCGGTAAGGCTACTAATAAGCATCTCCAAGAAAGGGTACAGAAGGAGAGGAAGGCTGGGAGGACGCTGCTTGAAAGACTAGAAAAAAACCTTCTCAATAAACATCCTGATGAATACCGGAAGGATCTTAACTACCTCTATCCTTATATGCAGTACCTCTGTGAGCTGGTATTAAAATTTTCCGCGCTATACCGGCAAAAGAAAAATGAAAAAAACATTCTGGATTTTAACGATCTGGAGCACTATGCCCTAGAGATTTTACAAGACAAGGCTGCGGCAGAAGAATATCGTAAAAAATACCAGCATATCTTTGTGGACGAATATCAGGACAGCAATCTGGTGCAGGAAACCATCCTCACTTCTATTGGCCGGAAAAACAATCTGTTCATGGTGGGAGATATTAAGCAGAGTATATACAGGTTCCGCAATGCTGATCCCTCACTGTTTTTAGGCAAATATCTCACCTTCGCTACCCTGGAGGGGGAAAATAATCGACGTATTGATCTGAGTAAAAATTTCCGCAGCCGGGCCGGTATTTTAGCGGGAATCAATTACCTGTTTAAGAGCATTATGGGCCGAGAGCTGGGTGAGATTGACTATGATGAAAATGCCATGCTATATACTGGATTGGGAGCAGATGAGGCCAGCGATTCTGAAATCGAGCTCATATTGGTGGAAAAAGGTCTTAATACTGGTGATTCTGAAGATGAAATAATGAGCGAAATCCAGGAATGGCCTGATATAGCTGTAGAAGCGAGAATAGCCGCCCGTCGCATAAAGGAATTGCAAGGCAGTCTGCTTTATGACGCTAAAGAGCAGAAATATCGGCAAGTAGATTACCATGATATTGTAGTCTTGATGCGCGCCACCCGCAGATGGGCCTCGGAGTTTATAGAGGTATTTCGTTCGGAGGGAATCCCGGTTTATTCAGATAGCGGCAGCGGTTATTTTGAAGCGGCAGAGGTGGATTTAACCCTAAATTTATTGAAAATCATTGATAATCGTCGCCAGGATATACCTCTATTAAGCGTAATGCGCTCTCCTATAGGTGGTTTCGACCTGGATGAACTGACTGATATAAGGTTGAGCCTGATCCAGGGGACATATTTTGATGCCCTGGAAAATTACGTTAATACGCTTGATGATAGTTTATCTGATAAAATAAAGTTATTTCTTCAGCAACTGGATCAATGGCGGGAGCAAGCGCGGCTGATGCCGGTAGATGAGTTTATATACCAACTTTTATTTGCAACCGGGTACTATTTTTATGCCGGGTCCATGCCTGGCGGAAGACAAAGACAGGCCAACCTGGAAGTGCTGGTTAATCGGGCCCGGCAGTTCCAGGACAGTTCCATCAAAGGTTTGTTCAACTTCACCCGTTTTATTGAAAATGTCAAATCCAGCAGTGATATGGATGCAGCCCGGATACTGGGAGAAAACGATAATGTGGTAAGGATAATGAGCATTCATAAAAGTAAAGGCCTGGAGTTCCCGGTTGTTATTGTAGCGGGATTGGGCAAACGTTTTAATGAAGCCGATATTAAAGGCAATGTTTTATTTCACTCCCAGCTGGGTATGGGGCCTCGTTTGATCAGGAGCGATTTGAGGACTCAAAGTGATACCATAGCCCGAAGTGCCATGCAGAATCGAATCAAAGCAGAAAATCTTTCCGAGGAGATGAGGATTCTATACGTGGCTATGACTCGGGCTGAGAGCAGACTGGTATTGCTGGGTTCGCTTAAAGGGATTGAAAGAGAAGCGCAAAAATGGTGCGGGATGAGCAATGTTTATGAACTGCTAAGAGCCAGGACTTTCCTGGATTGGATTGGGCCAGCCCTGGCCCACCACGCCGGGGTTGAGACCCTGCGGGCAATGGCTGGAGAAGCAGCCGATGGAATAGTATTGCAGGAAGATAATTCCCGCTGGCAAATTCATACCGCCAGTCGCTATGACCTGCAGATACAGGAAAGCGGGAAGATGGAGTCCCAACAGGAAATTAAGGATAAACTGCAAAATTATGTGCTGGACCGCGGCAGGGAAGAAACCCGGGAAATAATAAAATGCCTGGATTGGCAGTATCCATATCAGTATGCAGTTTCGATTCCTTCCAAAATATCAGTATCCCAGCTCAAGCACATGGGAGTTCGGGAAGCCATAAAAAGAGCTGCCAGGATTAGTGACAATGCAGGAGAAGAACCGGGTTTTATCTCTTCCCGTGCAGATTACCAGTTGAGTTCCCTGGAGAAGGGCAATCTTATGCATTTAATCATGGAACATATAGAATTCAAACTATATGAAGGTCTGGAAGAGATAGACGAACAAATAAACCTGCTATTGCAAAAAGAACTGCTTACAGAAAGAGAAGTAGTCCTGCTGGATAAAATGGCCATACTTCATTTCTTTAATTCTGCTCTGGGCCAAAGAGCCCGGGATGCTCAGTATTTGTATCGTGAAACACCCTTTAACCGAGTATGCTCGGCCGGGGAAGTAATTAGCGGAGCAGAAGGGGGAGATGAAAAATTATTAGTGCAGGGCATCATCGATCTCTATTTCCTGGAGGGGGAGGAAGCGGTACTGGTAGATTACAAGACCGACCGGATCACCGAATCCAATCGTCAGGATCGGATTAATCTGTATCAACTGCAGTTGAAGCAATACCAACAGGCCATAGAGCAGATACAGGGGATAAAAGTTAAAGAGAGCTATCTGTATTTCTTTGACTCCGGGGAAGCGTTTCAAATTTTATAAGCTTGATAGTGGGGATTTCTTGCTTTCAAGCTAGAAAAGTTGACAGCAAGAACCGTCGCACTGTCAACCTCATGCTTTTGCGAGGTAGTATAAATGTTATTTAAAATCAAGCAGGTTAATAGAAAATTCGATTATTATCTGATGGCATTTATGCTGCTCATCACCATTATAACTGTGGGAGCTTTAATCAGGGTTCCCACCCGAATAATTCTATATAGCATCTCCCTTTTGATGGGAGGGCTCATTATTTGGATATATTACTTGATCCGAGCAGTCTGTAGCACTACTTACAAGGTTGATGCAGAAGGGATTGCCATTCATTATGGATTCAAGCATATATTGATTCCCTGGCATAAGATATCCCGGCTGGAGCGCAGGCAGAAAGTGAATCTGCTCAAGTTTGCCGGCAGTGAATGGCCGGGGAACTATACCGGATATTTTCGGGAATTAGGGAACAAGGATCTGATAGCAGCCTATTCATCCAGTAAAAATGATGTAGTGCTTATAAATACAACGGATTTAAAGTACCTGATAAGTCCCGAAAACATCAGCTCCTTTTTCCGGGAAGCATCTCAATACCAATTAGGATCAGCTATTGAAGCAGAAGAAGTAAAGAACGGTCTGTTGGATAGCATGATGGGAAAATGGATGATAATTTTAAACATCATTGCGCTCATTCTGGTCGCGGCTGTGATACAGTGGATTGCTGGAAATTATGATCAGATCCCCCTGCATTATAATCTGCAGGGAGAGATCGATCGCTATGGGTCGCCTTATGAACTGTACCTGATACTGCTGGGGCCGATAATACTGATGCCCATCATGTTCTATATAAGTTTACGTCTCCACCAGGCCGGGGTAAAGGAGGCCGCAGCCTACCTGAGCATCCCTCTGCTCTTCACCATATTCATGGGCCTGGTCATCATTTCCATGCCAGGGTGACAGCGGTTTGGGACCAGGGACCTGTCCCCGGTCGCCTTATTTCCATGTTGTGATATCGCAGTACTTGACCGCAAGAACCGTCCCTGTGGTCTGGCTTGCTATGTGGGAGATTATTTGACATACTTAAAATAATGGGGGTATTTCCGAATGGGGGGTTGGGGAATGATAGTCGGTAATTTTATGAACAAGGACCTCATAGTCCTGGATTTAAAAACCACTCTTTATGATGCCGCAGAGATTTTTCTGGACAATGAAATTGATGGTGCTCCGGTAGTAGATGGCAAGATAATGGTAGGCTTGTTTACCAAAACCCATCTAATAAGAGCTATGCACGCTAGAGACGACCTTAATCGGCCGGTAAAAGACTATATGACCAGGAAAGTGAGGAGCGTAAGTCCGGAAGAAGAAATACTCAGTATTGATATAAGTAGTACTGGCCGCTATCCAGTGCTGGACGAAAGCGGCCAACTGTTAGGGATTATTACCAAGTCAGATATAATGATCGCCTTGAGCGAGATAGTTGCGGAAATTTCAGGACAAATGGAAGCGGTAATTAATTCTGTTTATAACCCAATCGCAGCTATAGATAAAGAAGGCTACATTAATATCTGGAACCGGGCCATGGAAAAGATGAGTAATCAGAAGGCCAGCGAGGTATTGGGAAGGTTTCTCAACAACATTATACCCGAAAGCAATCTATTAAGTGTTATAAAAACCGGCCGCAGGGAATTCGGCGTGAAGTTGAAGGTGGGGAATAAGCCTACTATAACTAATCGGGCCCCGATTATAGCCAATGGAGAAATTACGGGTGCGGTTGCGGTTTTGCACGATCTGAGTGAAGTTGAAGCTATGTCCCGGGAACTGGAATATGTTAAAGCTCTGGTGGCAGAAATGGATACCTTGATTGATTCTTCATTTGATGGACTCTATATAACAGATGAAAATGCTGTTACTATACGCACCAATAAGGCTATTAAGAGGGTAACGGGACTCGATGAAGAGGCCTTTCTGCATAAAAGTATGCAAGAACTGATCGATGATGGTATATTGTCGCGATCAGCTACTCTGATCGCTATGGATACTAAAGCTCCGGCTACAACTACTCTGGCAACTATTACCGGCCGAACTCTGTTGGTAAGTGCTACGCCCATATTTGATGAGAAAGGCAAAATATACCGGGTAATCACTAATGTGCGAGATATAAGTGAATTGAATATGCTCAAACAAAAACTGGAACAAATGGAGGGGCTTAAGCAGCATTTTGAGTTTCAGGTTAGGCAGATCAGGCTTAAAGAATCAGGGGAACTGGTATTTAAAAACCGGGAAATGGAGAAAATTGTATGCCAGGCCGTGAAGGTAGCGGAAGTAGACTCCACGGTACTGCTTTCCGGGGAATCCGGGGTAGGCAAAGAAGTTATCGCAGAAATCATCAAGAAGAACAGCGCGAGAAAAGATGGGCCTTTTGTCAAAGTAAACTGCGCCGCCATACCTGAAAATTTGATAGAGTCAGAATTATTTGGATATGATGCCGGTGCTTTTACTGGTGCCAGAAAAGAAGGTAAACCAGGCTTGTTCGAGGTTGCTAATACCGGAACTCTCTTGCTGGATGAAGTGGGCGATATCCCGATTTACTTGCAGGTTAAACTATTGCGTGCTTTACAGGAACGGGAAATAATACGAGTAGGGGGAACTGAACCAATAAAGATCAATGTCCGTATTATTGCCATAACCAATAAAGATTTAACGGCCATGGTTGAAAATGGTGAGTTCAGGGAAGATCTCTATTACCGCTTAAATGTGGTTCCGATTATGGTACCTCCTTTGCGAGACAGAAGAGAAGAGATTCCGTTGTTGATAAAACATTTTATAGATAATTTCAACCGTCGTTATAACTTGAGCAAGAGTGTGGATTCAGCCTTGATAGATACATTGATGAAGCATGATTGGCCGGGTAATATCAGACAGCTGGAAAACCTCGTGGAAAGATTGGTAGTGACCAGCAGTTGTGAAATCTTAACACCCCAACACCTCCCCGAGCTTTTTATATCGGCTGCTTATGGGGGAGGACGGCTGGTAGACCAGGCGGTTAGTGTCAACAAAATCATTCCCCTGAAAGATGCAGTGGAAAATGTCGAGAAACAGCTGATCGAGAAAACCTTTGCTATCGCCAATTCATGCGGCAAAGCCGCTGACATACTGGAAGTGGATGCATCCACAATATCCCGTAAAGCCAGCAAATATGGCATCAAGCATTAAAAAACGATGGCAGCTTACGCTCAGTCAGGCAATTTGCTTGCGGAGGGGTTATTCTGGCTGAGAAGGCAAGTGCGAATTACCGTGATGTCATCATTAAACCTAGCAATGCCAAATCGGGAATCAAGTGTTTCTGATTAATATACTTAGAAAGCCAGAAAGGCCGCTTCTACAGCGGCCTTTCTGGCTCTTTCAAAAAGACGCAGCTATTACTTTTTATTAGTCCTTCTCCAGATCTTAAACTTCTCAGCTTCTTTGATGAGTTCATCTCTAAACTGGGGATGGGCGAGATTAATGAGTCCTTCCGCACGTTCCCAGGTAGTCTGCCCCTTCTGGTTGTACATTCCATATTCAGTTACAATATAGAATGCCATAGAACGGGGCACAGTAACAATGGTTCCGGGCAAGAGACCGGGGACGATACGGGATTGCAGTTGGCCATCTTTGCCCTTCACGGTAGAGGTCAAGGCAATATAGCCGCGGCCGCCTTTAGATTTATAGGAACCGAATATGAAGTCAAACTGACCGCCGGTCCCGGAAATATTACGTCCCTGCGAGGCTTCCGATGCTACCTGCCCGAAAAGATCTACCTCAATGGCATTGTTAACGCAGACCATGTTATCGATCTGACCAATAACGTAAGGATTATTGGTGTAGTCTACCGGGTAGCTAGCCGCCACCGGGTTGTGATCCAGAAAATCATATAGTTTATCGGTGCCCATAGCAAAAGTATAGGCCATTTTGCCTTTATCCAGCTGTTTCTTCTTGCCGGTGAGTTTGCCGGCCTCATACATATCGACAAAAGAGTCCACCAGCATTTCGGTATGTGCTCCTAGGTCTTTGAGGTCAGATTGGGCAATCATAGCTCCCACCGCATTGGGCATACCACCGATACCCAACTGAACGCAATCTCCATCATGCATTTCGGCCAGTATCAGTTCGGCAATTTTTTTGTCCACATCACTGGGAGGAACCCCCGGGACTTGCACCAGAGGAGGATTGGTCTCGCTTTCAACAATGTAGTCCACATCAGAAACATGAATAATTTCCCGGTTTCCACCACAGCACCACGGAGCGGAGCTGTTTACATAAACAACCTTGGTTTTTGCAACATCCCATACTGGTGAGGAGATGGAATTGGAGGTGCTGATATTGAAGAAACCATTCTTGTCCATGGAAGTAACGGGTTGAAAGCATATATCTACCGGGTCATATCCCCGGCGGTAATGTTCAGGTCCTTCATGGTATGTAAGAGAAATATAATTACACAAATCTGCTTCCTGCAGCTTTCGGGATACTCCGGAAAAATGCCAGTCATTCATGGTAAACGATTCTCTCTTGGGGTCTACTTTACATACTTCAGGCAAAAAGGTCATGGTAACCAAACGAATTTTTACATCTTCTAATTCATCTTTACGTGCTGCCAAGGCTTTGTCAATATCCAGCGGTTGCTGAACAAATTCCCCATACTGTACCCAGTCACCGGATTTAACCAATTTGGCAGCCGCTTCAGCTGTTATCAACTTACTTTTGTATTGTTCCAACACAGTACTACTCATTAAATAATTTCCCCCTCTATTATGAATCTTGCACATCACTGATATTCATGAAATTGGCAGTATAACTCCTATTGACCAGTGATGCTGCTGACCAACCCTGGCCCCGAGAACTTCGATAATTGTCCCTTATCACCTCCAATAAAAGTACTGTATATAGCTATTTGCTCCCGGATTTTGGTCATGGTAACCTGGATTAAGGAAACTTACCTTTATAATTATGCACATGACGCAACGGAAACAAATTCGTAATAATCCAATAGTTTATTAAATAGCAAGGACTTTAAGGATAAACAGTTAAAAATATAAAT
>CAZHHJ010000013.1:0-27700 GCA_964531295.1 uncultured Syntrophomonas sp. | reverse complement strand
ATATCTGAATGCCGTCATGTTTTTTCCAATTTCCCCCAAACCGCCCAGGGGAATTATCTGTAATCGGGAATCGTTTTCCAGCACCCAAACACCTCCCTTATATTAAATTTTTAATCCGCTCGTTACCCATTGGGCTTATTATATCTGATAATATTACCATGTACAACTACCCGTTCTTTCGAAGATAACTTTTATTGGCAGCAAAAATATTAGATAGGCCTGGTGGACCTATCTATGTAATAAGGGCAGATATTCTATTAGTGCATTATTATATTAGATTATATCTAGTAAGCAATTTCTCAATAAATTCCTGTTCTTTTTCGGAGGGGTTGGTTAATGGCAACCTGAATCCTCCCACTTCTTTACCCATTATGTTTAGAGCCGCTTTAACTGGTATCGGATTAGTAGTAATAAATAAACCTTTAAACATAGGGAAGAGCTGCAGATGCAGCTGGCGAGCTTTTAGCATATCTCCCCTTTTAAATGCATCCACCATAGCCCTTATTTCATTGCCTATGATATGTGATGCTATACTAACTATTCCCACCGCTCCTATGGCCATCAAGGGCAGGGTTATTGAATCATCTCCCGAGTAAATAAGCACATCTTCAGGAATAATGCTCTTCAGCAGTGAAACCTGATCCATATCACCACTGGCCTCTTTTACTGCTTTTACATTCTTTATTTCCGCCAGACGGGCAATAGTCTCGGGGAGCAAATTGCTGCTGGTACGTCCTGGTACGTTATAAAGCATAATCGGCTGGCTTACATTCTCGGCCACCGCCTTAAAATGTTGATAAAGTCCTTCCTGAGTAGGCTTGTTATAATAAGGCGTGACCAGCATTATTCCATCCACACCGAGTTTTTCTGCTTTTTTACTTAATTGCACCGTAGCCGCGGTATCGTTAGAGCCAGTCCCGGCCCATACCGGTACTCTGCTGCCCACCCGCTCTTTTACGGTTTCATATAGTTTTAATTTCTCGTCCGCAGAGAGAACTGGAGATTCCCCGGTGGTACCACACACCACCAGTGCTTCAGTTCCATTGTCACACAGATATTCGGCCAGTTCTGCCGCCTTGGCATAATTTACGCTTAGATCATCCTTATAGGGAGTGACCATAGCTGTCAATAATCCCGGTATTGACATTAATTCTCCACCACCTTCTATTTCTTCCCTAGTTCAAACTGATCATGCAGGGCTTTTACCGCCAAATTCATATGATCCTTCTTCACCAGACACCATATATTAGTATATGAATCCCCAGATTGCAGTATGGGGATATCATGCTGTTCGAGTGCTTCAACCACCCGGGCCATAACCCCCGGAATTCCTGTCATGGCTGCTCCAACTACAGCCACCTTAGCACAATTTAATTCAATAAGCGGGAAAATATCAATATTTTTTAGTATCAGCTGGGCCTGTTCAGCTTGTTCATCAGCAACTGTGAACATAATCAATTCAGGCTGAACATTGATAAAATCTACACTGATTCCTGCCCCGGCCATGGCCTGGAATATTTTAAGTTGAATACCCCGAGGGTATTGAAGTTTTGCCACATCGATTTTTATCTGAGCTATGTTGGAGTTGTAGGTTATCCCGGTAATAAGTGTATCCCTGATGATGCTGACAATATCACTTTCGCTGTCGATACGGTTTCTCACCAGAGTGCCGGGAGAATCTGAGCAGGTGGATCTTACTCTTAAGGGTATAGCTCTTTGCATAGCTATTTCTATGGCTCGCGGGTGGACTACTTTGGCACCTTCTCTCGCCATCTGGCATATCTCATTGTAAGTTATGTCATTTATTAAGCGGGCATCTTCTACAATGCGCGGATCGGCAGTCATAATACCATCCACATCAGTAAAAATATCTATATAGTCCGCCTTCAATGCTACACCCAGGGCACTGGCAGTGGTATCACTTCCCCCGCGCCCCAGGGTAGTAAGTTCACCATTCTCACCAACACCCTGAAATCCTGCTACCACTGGCACCATACCTGCTTCCAGGCATCGCATAATGTTTTGCGGGTTTACATATAGTATATGGGCACTGCCATAGTTACCATCGGTAACCAAACCTGACTGTTCCCCGGTTAAAAATGTTGAACGGATGCCCCGGGCACACAATTGATTGGATAAAATGATCCCTGATATCATCTCCCCACAGGACATTATTAAATCCATTTCCCGAGGGGAGGGATTAGGATTTACTTGTTTGATCAGTCTGATAAAGGTGTCGGTAGCATAAGGATCATCCTTTCTTCCTATAGCTGATACCACCACCACTACTCTATAGTCGTCATTGATTGCATCAGAAATGATGTCACATACCCTGCTGCGAAGCTCCGGTGTTGCAAGCGAAGTCCCCCCGTACTTTTGCACAGCAATCTTCACGGTATTCCCACCTAACCTGTTTTAATAAAGGCCCTCTTTGACTACAATTTCAGCAATCTGAATGGAATTAGTCGCGGCACCTTTTCTGATCTGATCAGCGGCCACCCAGATTACTAAGCCATGATCAACACCCAAGGAAATATCTCTTCGTATTCTCCCCACAAAAACCTGGTCCTGCTTAGACGTATATAAGGGCATGGGGTATATTTTGGCAGCCGGGTCATCCTGGACTATTATCCCCGGTGCATTACTTAATACCCTTCTCGCTTCCTCCGGGCTGAGTGCTTTTTCGGTTTCCAAATTTATTGCTTCCGAATGGCTCCTATAAACCGGCACCCTTACTGCCGTCGCTACTATTTTAAGATCTGGTTCATGCATTATCTTCCTGGTTTCCCAAACCATCTTCATTTCTTCACGGGTATAACCTTGCTCCACGAATTCATCTATATGGGGAATAAGGTTGAATGCTATCGGATACTGAAATACTTCCAGTTTAGCTTCCTTCCCCTGCATAGCCGCTGATATATGTTGATCCAATTCATCCAGGCCAGCTATGCCGGCGCCTGATACCGCTTGATAGGTAGACACCACCACTCTTTTCAGTCGTGCTGCTTGATGGATAGGATTAATAGCCACCACCATTATAATGGTAGAACAATTGGGATTGGCTATGATTCCCTGATGCAGTTTAATATCGGCTGCATTTACTTCAGGAACCACCAGGGGCACATCTTTTTCCAGCCTGAAAGCGTTACTGTTGTCAATTACTAAACACTTGTTTTTCGCGGCTTCCGGTGCCAACATTTTGCTGATATCAGTTCCTACTGCAAACAGGGCCATATCTGCCCTTTTAAATGCTTCCGGGCTGGCTCCCTCAACCGTGTATTCCTCGTTTCTAAAGGAAACCTTGGTTCCCGCTTCACGGGGATCAGCAAGACATATCAGCTCTTTTACTGGAAAGTCCCTTTCTTCCAGTATCTCCAACATTTCCTGACCTACTGCGCCAGTTGCTCCTACTAAAGCTAAACATACTTCTGCTGCCACTTCTGTATTACCTCCTGCAAAAACTCTATTGATTATTGTAACATAATATTTTACCTGCTCTCAAGAAACTAGATCGGGCCCAGGAGCAACGGCTGAATTTGTTTTCCCTGCAGCGCGCAGATTATGGTATCGCAAACATAATCCATGGCCGCAATAATCGAATTGGCTTTGCTTAATGGACTGTCTTGGCGGAAAGGCACGAAATAAATGTTTTTCATATTGAGCAGCAACCCAATATTTTTAGCATTAATACTCAACGCGTCATTGCTTGATATCCCAATCACTACCGGCCGCTGGTTTCTCAAGTGGGCCTTAGTAGCCATTAACGCCGGTGTATCAGCAATTCCATTGGCAAGTTTGGCTATAGTATTTCCTGTGGCGGGTATAAGCACTACTATATCCAATAGTTGCCCAGGACCGATCGGTTCAGCTCCGACAATAGTATTGATAATTGCTTTGTCACTTATCTCTTTTATCATTTCTTTTAAATCTTCTACATTATAAAAACGGTTATCGGTTTGGTCTACTGTGTATGAAAATACCGGAAATATTTCAGCTCCCTCATCTTTCATCCTTCTAATTTGGGGCAGTACTTCGGGGATTGTACAATGTGAACCGGTCAGGACCACCCCTATTCGCACCCCTGTTAACCGGTTTTTTTGCATTTCTAGCAATTTTTGCACCTCCCTCTCAGCTCGAAAATAAATCTGAATTGGTTTTTCTGAGCTCATTAATTATTAAATCTGGAATAACCTCGGCCAGGATTTTTCCGGCTGATACGGGAGCAACTTTCCCTGGCAGTCCCGGTGCTAATATGGCTTTAATGCCAAAATTATTGGCTGCTTCAAAGTCGGTACCCCCCGGTTGGCTGGCCAAATCTATTACTACCGTTTCCTGCCGAGTGTGTTTTAAGACTTCTTTGTTTATTACCATGCTGGGTACAGTGTTGAATACAATATCCATATAGTTCATTATTTCTTTTAAATCGCTGTATTCTGCTTTCCTGCATCCCATCTCATAGGCTCGGGCTAATTGTCCGCGATTGCGGGCCACTACCGTGACCTCTGATCCCATCGCTTTCAGTAACCTAGCGAGAGTAATAGCTACCCGGCCGAATCCTATTATGCAGGTCTGACTTCCGTGAATAGTAATCCTGGTTTCTTCCATGGCAATTTGAAGTGCCCCTTCGGCCGATGGTATGGAATTTAATATAGCCAACTCATCTATTTCCCCCACTTCCAGCAACGTAAAATGGTATGTTTTTGCCCAATCCTTAAGAAATGGCCGCGCTGAGCCAATAATAACCAGGGCATTCTCGGCCAGGCTTGATACAGCTTCTCGGGTTAGTTCCAGGACATTGTCAGCATATATTGCCCGGACGATGCCTGCTGCATTGGTACCCGGCAGGGGCATAATGACTACTTCTGAGTCTTTGCATGCTTCCATCACCGTATTTACTACAAAAGCTCCATGGCCTACCATTTCCTGGGGAAAACCTACTACCGCCACTGTTGCACCCATCTTGACCAATTCAGCCGTCAGAATCAACTCTCTATCATCCCCGCCAACAATGGCAATTTTTATGCCAGAAAGCACCGAGCTCAATTCTTTTCCTCCTTCAGGCTGTAAATTTATCTATGAAATTATTAGCATTATATGTACTCTTATTGGATGTGGTGCCTGTCTGAGCAGATGCATCCCTAAGAAGTCAGAGCTCGGAGGTCGGAAATCTCAGAAAATAATAGGTGCCCGGCACTAACTTACTGACTTATAGCCAAATAAGTCAGTAAGTTAGTGCCGGGCACCTCATAGTGTTGAATTACATCAGGTTTTCCATGCCGTATACCAGACCTTTTATCTGCGGCATCTTTTTAATAACCATTATTACCCCGGGCATAAATCCAGCCCGGTCAATAGAATCATGCCTTATCTTTAGACTTTGTCCAACTCCACCGAAAATGACTTCCTGATGGGCAATGAAACCTGGCAGCCTAACACTGTGTATTCTAATCTGTTCCATATCCCCACCGCGGCATCCTGGAATTTTTTCAAATTCCCTAATGCTCCTGGGTGGACGCGATACTCGAGTCTGATTTATCATCTCAGCAGTCTTGATAGCAGTACCTGATGGTGCATCCATCTTTTGATCATGGTGCAGTTCAATAATTTCAACGTCGGGAAAATATACTGCCGCTTCCCGAGCAAATTTCATCATCAAAACTGCTCCAATAGCAAAGTTGGGGATTACTGCAACAGAGGTTTGGTTTTCCGTGGCAATTTTGTCCAACTGCTTCAATTCTATTTCATTAAGCCCGGTAGTCCCAATAACGCATGCCACACTCTTTTGCAGTATTAACCGGGCGTTATTAAATACTGCCTGGGGGTTGGTAAAATCGACAACAATATCCGGCCTTTCCCTTTCCAGTATTTGCTCCAGATCCTTTTCCACCTGAATCTCAACTCCTGAGAGGCCAGTAAGCTGCGAAACCCTTTCCCCATTGGATTTTACGTCCACTGCACCGATTAATAACAGTTCGTTATCTTCTTCGACTGCTTTCAGGGTTTCCCGGCCCATTTTCCCCAATGCACCAGTTACTATCACTTCCAACTTTTTAGTCATAATATGCTAACCTCCATCATCCTGTTGGAAATAGTCTTATATATTTTGTTTGTGGAGTCAAGATTTGATATAATTCAAACAGGAAAATTTTTAAGGATTACTAGATAAAGGGGAATAAATGTATGGAAGCCATTTTTAATAAAGCCCTGGTTCCGGTTGATAATTCAGAACAATCTGTGCGCGCCGTATATAAGGCGACTGATTTGGCGGCGGCCGGAGTAATAAAGAATCTGGTCCTGCTCAACGTATACGATAGTTCCCGGGTGGACATCACCAAATTCCACAGTCCGGAAAAACTGGACGAATTGCGGGCTGCTTCCCTGGAATTGCTGCAAAACTATGAAGGTATTATGAATGAAAAGGGTGTTCATCCCCGTTTAAAAAGAGCCGGTGGTGAAGCTTCGTCATTGATTCTGGATGTGGTTGATAACGATGGAGAATATGATCTCATCATCATGGGCAGTCGTAAGCTGAATAAATTCAAGGAATTAGCCCTGGGCAGCGTTTCTGACCGGGTTGGCCGCCTGGTGGATATACCGGTACTAATTGTAAAATAATAAGTCCGGCACCTGCTGCTAGATATATTTTATATATGCAGCTGCATATAAATTCTGCATTGCGCGAGCACGTATTTGCTTATCTCCTGCACCATCCTGCGCTCAGTAAAACTGATCAATTCCGGCTGCGATTTGGCTTTTTCTATAACCTGCATGAATCTTTTAGTATAAGATATTTCCCGGCGAATTTTATCTATTAATTCCCCCTCACCAAAAGGCTCATACAAACATCCGAGGTGGGATATCACAGGTTTTTCCCGATTATTGAGTGCTATTACTGCCGCCTGTTCAAACAATTTATGTTTATTCAGTTCGCAGCCCAAGAATCTATAAACCAGCTCCAGTATTCCCTTTTTATCCTTGCTGATTAATATCTTTTTACTCAATTCTTTTTTTGACTTTTCCAGACTCATTACCTGTTCAAGAATACCGGTATATATCGCTGTTACTTCCTGAGACATAAAGATTCACCTCATCACTATGCCATTAATCTTCGCTTTTAATTATACGCATTCCTTTAATTGTCAGAATATTTTATTTATTTTTTTTGCTCTATACCTATTTTACGCTATTGTGCTTAAATGATATACTTGTGCTTGTTAAGAGGAGGTTATCTTATGCCTTTTGATGGTATAGCTATAAAAGCTCTGGTAGAAGAATTAAATTCGAGGCTGCTCGACGCCCGCATTGATAAAATACATCAGCCAGAAAAGGACGAACTCCTATTAACCACCAGACATCCAAGAATAGGAACCCATCGTCTGTTAATATCTGCCAATGCCCGCTGGTCGCGCATGCATATTACTGAAGCCAGAAAGCCTAATCCGACTATTCCTTCCAGTTTTTGCATGCTCTTAAGAAAATACCTGGAAGGTGGCAAAATCAAGGCTATCCGGCAAGTAGATTTTGAACGGATAGTCCATATAGATATTGAAGCTCTGGATGAATTCCAGGAGTGGAAAAGCAAGATTTTGGTCTGCGAATTTATGGGCCGCCACTCCAACATAATACTGATAAATCCTGAGAGCAGAATAATACTGGATGCAATAAAAAGGTACGGCAGTGACCTCAGTTCCTACCGGGAAGTCCTGCCTGGCAAAGAATACATTGACCCACCCTCCCAGGATAAAATCAATCCCCTGGAGATTGATTATGAGGCACTGGTGCAAAAAATATGGCAGCAGGATAACAGCCAGGCCCTATCTTCTGCTCTCTTCCAGTCCTGTACCGGGATTAGCCCCTTCCTGGCCAAAGAAATATGCTGGTCAGCCGGTCTGGAACCGAATATCCCGGTGGAAGAATGTGGTGAATATGAATTCACCTCGATGTATCACAGACTCAAATCATTATTGATGGACGTAAGCAGCGGTAAAACCAAGCCCTGCATACTCTACCAGGATAACCGACCGGTGGAATTCTGCCCTTACCGGCCTGCATCAGAGAGTTATAGAATTATGGATTCCTTTAATACCGCCTGTGATACCTTTTTTACCTCCAAACTCGATTACCTGCGTCTGGAATCTATGAAAACCAACCTGTCTCGAAATGTAAAGACCATTCTTGATAAGGCTTATAAAAAGTTGTTTTTTCAGAGCGGTGACCTTAACAAAGCTGAAAAAAGTGAGCAGTATCGAATATGGGGAGAACTTATCACCTCATATTCTCATCAATTTAAAAAAGGGGATACCAGTGCAATTTTAAATGATTTTTATACTGGAGAACCGGTGAGTATCGAACTCGATCCCCGCTACACACCGATGCAGAACGCCCAGAAATATTTCAAAATCTACAATAAGAGCCGCAAGGCAATTAAACACTTAGAAGTTCTTATGGCCCAAAACCAGGAAGAAATTGATTACCTGGAATCGGTCTTGGTAGCTTTGCAGCAGGCAGAATCTCCAGCTGCAATAGACGAAATAATTGAAGAGCTGGAAAGTGAAAAATATATTAAAGGAGCAGGCAAAAAAAGGTCTCGTCAAGCCCATCAGGCCAGAAGCATACCCCGTAAATTTTTATCTTCCGATGGTCTGGATATCCTGGTAGGACGCAATAATCGTCAGAATGATTTTTTAAGTCTGAAGATGGCAGAACGCAGTGATCTGTGGCTGCACACTAAGAATATCCCGGGGACTCATGTAATAGTGAAACTCCCCAAACACATTAAAACGATACATGATGTACCAGATGCTACCCTGGAAGAAGCAGCATTGCTGGCCGCCCATTATAGCAAAGCAGAACAATCGGAAAAAGTGGAAGTTGATTATACCTTTCGTTCCAATGTAAAAAAACCCGGGGGGGCCAGACCAGGGATGGTAATTTATGAAAACTACTGGACCGTAATGATAAATCCCCAGGAAGAGCGGATAAATGCCCTGTTGCAGGCTGAGATTAAAGAGGGCCAGGTTCCCTCACCCGGATGAAATTTACATTCCATAAAGCATTACTCCCCTACCGAGACCTGTTGGCCCAGACTAAAAAAGTGGAAAAGCCACTTGGGACAAAATCAGTTATTACAAGGAGTATAGCTGACTTGTTGGCTTATCCACTTCTTATCCAGACACCGTGAGTAAATAAATATTATTATTGTTAATTTAATTATACCATTTACCAGGCGATTTTCCGTTTCCAAGAAATAGGCCAGGTTTAAGCTAGTATTTCTACGCTGCCATCTTCATTTTGTTTTACTTTGCTATCCGGTTCCAAAATAAATATTTTCTTGTTGGGCCGGTCTATCATTACATCCCGGTTTACCAGGGTGGCTACTTCTTCTTTAGTCACCAGGGAACGTATCTGCACCCCATTATCGTACATTTGTATAGTAAGTTCTCCATTGGCCTTTTTTATGGTCTCTTTATTATGCCTCTGGTAAGGCTTGAGGAATACATATTCATAGCCTCCTTCGGCGAATTCAAGCTCCTCACCGTTAAGGAATACTTTCAATATCATTACCCCTTTCTAATCCAGTACCGCCCCAGTTTAGCTAGCTGCGGCTGCCTGGTTTATAGGCTTCGGATTTACCTTCCCGACACAGTGGACATTCCGCTGGTTCCCAGGACTGGATATCCATAGCAAGAACTGCGGCCTGTTTAACTCCAAATGTTACCTTGCCATTGCTCCGGTCTACCAGCACCGCCACCCCGGCCACTTCGCCACCGGCTTCTTTAACTGCATCAATAACTTCTTTTACTGAACCACCCGTAGTGACTACGTCTTCTACTACCAGCACTTTCTGACCCGGATTTATGGTGAAACCTCGTTTGATTTCCATTAGCCCATCTTTTCTTTCTGCAAACATCCCCGGCACCCCAAGCTGACGGGCTACTTCATATGATACGATAATTCCACCCATAGCAGGTCCTACAACCAGGTCAATGCCATCATTCTTAAACTGCTCAGCAAGATGTTTAGCCAATTCTTCCGTGTAGGCTGAGTACTGCAGTACTTGGGCACACTGCATATATTGATTGCTGTGCCGGCCGGAAGTCAACAAAAAGTGTCCTTCCAGCAACGCCCCGGAATCGCTAAAAATCTTAATGGCTTCTTGCCTGCTCAACATGTTCTATTCCTCCAATTCATCGATAATTCTCTGGGCTGCTTCAGCCGGGTTAACTGCCTTCACTATGGGGCGACCGATCACTATATAATCAGCCCCCAGGTCCAATGCCTGCCGAGGAGTAGTGATACGCTTCTGGTCATTGGCTTCCGACCACGCCGGCCTTATTCCCGGGGTAACTATTTTAAAATCCTTACCACAGGCTTGACGAATAACACTTATCTCCTGCGGCGAGCAGACTACCCCATTTATTCCACACTCCTTTGCCATAAGGGCCCATCGTACGACCAGCTCTTTAATCTGCATATCCTTGATAAACATCTCCTGTGCCAGCTGTTCCTGATTAATGCTGGTCAACACCGTAACAGCCAGTGTAATGGGCTCCCTTTGGCCCAATAATTTCGATTCCTGCTGGAGTTCTTCCACCAGGGCCTGCATCATTTCTCGTCCTCCGGCCGCATGCACATTGAACATATGGCATCCCAGCTTGGCCATCACCCGGCCGGCCGAAGCAACGGTATTGGGTATATCATGAAATTTTAAATCCACAAACACCTTACTGCCCAGTTCATTAATTTCTTTTACTATGTCAGGCCCAACACTGTTGTATAGCTGCATGCCAACTTTAAAAACCCCAACATATTCAGCCAGCTCCCTGACCAGTGAAATCGCTTTTTCTTTGCTATCTACATCCAATGCCAAAACTATTCTTTCCCGAGCCTGCATCCAATTGCCTCCTTATAACCTTATCTGCCGGCGGTGAAGCCGGACAGTTTTTATAAACTGCGACAAGATCTATAATACTGCTGCCCCTACCAGCTCATTTATTCCTTTTAAGCCTTGCTCAATAACATAGTTCTGCAATCCCCGGGCAATCTCCTCTGCCAGGCCGGGATTAACAAAATTACCGGTTCCGATGGACACTGCACTGGCCCCCACCAGGATAAATTCCAGCGCATCCCGAGTAGTGACAATTCCCCCTCCACCCAGTATAGGAAGATCGACTTCTTTATAAACCTGGTAAATCATGCGCAAAGCAACTGGTTTAATCGCCGGTCCCGACAGACCGCCAAATACATTTCCTAAAACCGGCCTTTTTCTTTCAATATCAACTGCCATACCCATCAAGGTATTGATCATAGATAGAGCGTCAGCCCCCCCATCTCGGGCCGCCCTGGCAATCTTTACAATATCACTTACATTGGGAGATAGCTTGGGTATAACCGGCAGCGTGGTTTCTGATTTCACAGCTTGTACTACCTGCTTTACCAGTTCTGGATCAGTTCCGAACTGCATCCCACCCTGTTTCACATTGGGACAGGAAATATTCAATTCTATTGCGGCAATACCCGGATGTTTATTTATTTTTCTACTTATCAGTGCATACTCATCCACCGTATTCCCGGCAATATTAGCTACTACATTCACCCCGTCTTGTCTTAACGAAGGCAGATAGTCGTTCAGGAATACATCAATACCTGGATTCTCCAGGCCAATGGAGTTCAGCATCCCCGCCGCTGTTTCACATATTCTGGGAGCAGTATTCCCATAGCGCTCTTCCAGGGTAGTCCCTTTTACGATAACTGCCCCAATTTTACTTATATCAACATAATCCTGATATTCCCTTCCGTATCCGAAAGTTCCCGATGCTACTGCAACCGGATTCTGCATCTTCATTCCGCCCAGATTTACCGACATATCAAGCAAAACAACCACCTCCTATTCATAGTTGACAGCGGGGACGGTTCTCCTTGTCAACTTTTTAGATCTACTGTGTGCAGGGGGAATACCGGACCGTCTTTGCATATTTTAACATAGGCCTGGTCGCTTTCTTTTAATTTCCGGGCACATCCCAGACAGGCTCCTATCCCGCAGGCCATGTGTTCTTCCAGGGAAACTTCTCCGGCTATGCCATGCCGGGATGCATAAGCGGCTACTCCTGCCATCATGGGCTCGGGGCCGCAGGTATAAATATAATCTACCGATAATGGGTCCAGGCTTTCTTTCATCATATCAGTAACCAGCCCTTTAAAGCCTTGGCTTCCGTCTACAGTAGCAAGCACGGGGCTTAGTCCCAATTCGCTAAACCGGTCCAGTGAACAGATCTGCTTACCGCCGCCGCTGCCATAAAAGACCGTAATCTCGTTCCGCCGGGCCTTTAATTCCCGGGCCAGGAAAAGCAGGGGTGCAATACCCACCCCTCCTCCTACCAGGATTACTCGCCGGCCTTCAAGCAGGGTAAAGCCCCGGCCTAGAGGCCCCATAAGATCGATTAGCTGATTCGCTTTAAATTTGCTCAAGAGCTGAGTGCCTCGACCTGCTATTCTATATAAGAGAGTTATACGGCAGTTCTTCTGCTCTACATCATAAAGACTTAAAGGCCTCCGCAGCAGGGGATCATGGTTATCCCCTACCCGGATATGTACAAACTGCCCGGGATTAGATTCCGCAGCTACAGCGGGTGCGGAAAATTCCATTTCCCACAAGTCTTCTCCCACCTCTTGATTAGTGATAATTATCCCTTTTTCGGATAAAGGCATCCTGCTACCTCCATCATTTTTATTTCCCGATCGCTTAGTCTCGCTTCTCACCCGGTCTGTTCATTCCCGCCAGATATTCCTGTAAGGATCTTATCTGCGTGTTTGCACTGCTGGCCCTACTCCCATTCTGCAATACCTCCATTACTACTTTCAAGGTGTCCAGGGAAGTGAGGCAGGGTACATTTAGCTCAACTGCGGCCCGCCGTATCTGGAAACCATCGCTGTAAGGTCTTTTCCCATGGGTAAGGGTATTAACAATGAAATCCACCCGGCCTTCACGTATCAGGTCAACAATATTGGGTGAACCTTCTTTTATCTTTTTAACGGTTTCTACTTCAATGTCATGTTCTCGCAAGGTCTTGGCGGTGCCCTCGGTGGCTGTTATCTTAAAACCCATCCGGCCAAATGCAGCCAGGAGTGGAATGGCTTCTTGCTTATCCCGTTCCGCAATAGTTGCTACCATATTACCCTGTTCTGGTATCTCCACCCCGGCTGATATCAGACCCTTGTATATCGCGCTCTGCAACGAGTAGTCAATACCCATAACTTCACCGGTTGATTTCATTTCCGGTCCCAGATGGATATCCACCTGATGCAATTTATTAAAGGAAAATACCGGGACTTTGACGGCATAATATCCCGTTTCCGGATACAACCCGCCGTGATAACCTATATCTTTCAGGGTTTTGCCCAACATTATATCGGTGGCCAGTTTTACCATGGGTATGCCGGTAACTTTGCTGATAAAGGGTATGGTCCGGCTGGAACGAGGATTTACTTCCAGCACATAAAGCTCGTTATCATGTTCCACAAATTGTATGTTGATTAAGCCACGCACATCGAGTTCCAAAGCCAGACGGGTGGTATAATCTACTACTTTATCCCGGATCTTTGCATCTATATCATGCGCTGGGAACACTGCGGTGCTGTCACCCGAATGTACCCCAGCCCTTTCTATATGCTGCATAATGCCCGGTATCAAGACTTCCTGTCCATCACACACTGCATCCACTTCTATTTCTTTACCCATCAGATATTTATCCACCAGTACCGGATGCTGTTTGTTAACTTGGGCTGCCGTTTCCATATACTGCTGCATCTCATCGATGTTATCTACTATTTCCATAGCTCTGCCGCCCAAAACATAGGAAGGTCTTACCAGGACTGGGTAGCCTATGATTTCTGCTGCTTTAATAGCTTCTTTAAGTGAATATACACTCTTGCCTGGTGGACGGGGTATCCCCAGGTCGGCTACCATAGCATCAAAGCGTTCCCGGTCTTCGGCCCGGTCAATGCTTTCGTTGGAGGTACCCAGAATCTTGATCCCCGCTCGGCACAGAGGGCCAGCTAGATTAATCGCGGTCTGTCCTCCAAACTGCACAATGACTCCTTCCGGTTTTTCCTCCTCCAGTATGTTCATAACATCTTCAAAAACCAGGGGCTCGAAATACAGACGATCGGAGATATCAAAATCCGTGCTGACTGTTTCCGGATTGTTGTTTACTATTATGGCTTTAATCCCGGCTTCTCGCAATGCCCATACAGCATGCACCGAGCAGTAATCGAACTCCACCCCCTGCCCAATACGGATTGGCCCGGAGCCGATAACCAGCACTTTACGCGCGTTGGGATCATGGGTGGCTTCATTCTCCTGCTCATAGCAGGAATAAAAGTAAGGGGTCTGGGCATCAAACTCAGCCGCGCAGGTATCCACCTGTTTATAGGTAGGGATGATGCCTTTCGCCTGCCTCAATTTGCGTACATCTTCTTCCTGTATACCTTTGATATCAGCTATCTCACTATCTGAAAAACCCATTTTCTTAGCGGCGGTGAGTGTTTCAGAATCCAAAGCTTTATCCTTTAGAGCCAGAGCGAAATCAATGATATTTTTTAATTTCTTCAAAAAATATTTATCTATCCGGGTGATATCCCATATCTCATCAATAGTAAAGCCGCGGGTAAAGGCCTCCGCTATAATAAATATCCTCTCATCATCAGCATGGAGCAAACGCTTTCTCAATCCCTCATCGCTGGCTTCCCGCAATTCAGGTAAAAGCAATCCGTTCAGACCAATTTCCAGAGAACGTATGGATTTCAAGAAGGCGGCCTCAAAACTCCGATCAATGGCCATTACTTCGCCGGTTGCTTTCATCTGAGTTCCCAGTTGGCGATCTCCAAAAACAAACTTATCAAATGGCCAGCGCGGTACTTTTAACACTACATAATCAATAGCGGGTTCAAAACAGGCGGTGGTAGTACCGGTTACCATATTAGGTATTTCATCCAGGGTGTATCCGATAGCTATTTGGGCAGTCACCCGGGCGATAGGATAGCCGGTGGCTTTGGAGGCTAGCGCGCTGGAGCGGCTGACCCGGGGGTTGACCTCGATGACATAATACTTTTTGCTGAAGGGGTCCAGGGCGAATTGTACATTGCATCCGCCTGCAATTTTAAGGTCCCTGATTATCTTGATAGAAGCGGATCTGAGCATCTGGTATTCTTCATCGGTTAAGGTCTGCGCTGGTGCTATTACTATGCTGTCCCCGGTGTGGATACCAACCGGATCCAGATTTTCCATGGAGCATATGGTAATACAGTTATCGTTGGCATCCCTTATCACTTCAAACTCAATCTCCTTGTAGCCTGCCACGCTTCTTTCAATCAAGGCCTGGTGGATAGGGCTGCTCTTAAGGCCCCGATTAACTATCTTATTAAGTTCTTCTTCATTGCTGCAGTTTCCACCGCCCGTACCACCCAGGGTGTAGGCAGGTCGTACGATGAGCGGATATCCGATTTGATGGGCAAAATCGATCGCTTCTTGCACTGAATGCACTATGGCACTTTCAGGAATAGGTTCATTCATTTCCTGCATAGTATCCTTGAAAAGCTCACGATCTTCAGCACGATAGATAGCATCCAGGGGCATGCCTAATATTGGCACCCCTTTTTCTTCCAGTATCCCGGCTTTATCCAATGCCATGGCCATATTAAGTCCTATTTGGCCGCCCAGGTTGGCAATAATCCCATCCGGTTTTTCTTTATCCAGAATCTTAAGCACGCTGTCAATAGTTATCGGCTCCATATATACCGCATCGGCAATATCAACATCGGTCATGATAGTAGCTGGATTGCTGTTCAGAAGAACAACCTTGATCCCTTCTTCTTTTATGGCTCTGCAGGCTTGAGTACCGGCATAGTCAAATTCCGCTGCCTGTCCGATGATTATGGGGCCTGAGCCAATTACCAGCACTTTTTTCACATTCTTATTCAGCGGCATTAAATTTCCTCCATCTATATATTTATCAACTAATTAGAGCATTTTAACAAAATCATCAAAGAAGAATCCGGTTTCACTGTATCCTGAAAAACCTTCCGGGTCGAATTGTACTGAAAAAGCTGGGTATTCCCGGTGCCTGATTCCTTCAACACTGTTATCGTTGAGGCTCTGCAGGGTAACCTCCCAGCCACTATCTGCCAGTGAGTCATTGTCCAGGGCAAAACCATGGTTTTGAGTAGTTATATATACCCGGCCATTCTGTAAATCCTTGACCGGATGATTGGTACCCCGGTGTCCGTACCGGAGCCGAGTGGTTTTGGCTCCCATAGACAGGGCCAGGATCTGGTGTCCCAGGCCAATACCGAATATCGGTACTTTGCCTACCAGTGCCCGGCAGGCATCTACGGCATACTGCAAAACCTGCGGATCACCTGGCCCATCTGACAGGAATACCCCATCCGGCTGGAGCTCCATAATCTCTGCGGCCGTAGTAGTGGCTGGAACCGCTATAAGCTGACAGCCCCGTCCGACCAGAGAATCAATTACACCCCTTTTAGTCCCCAGATCTATCATAACAATGCGTTTTTCTCCCTGACCAAAACTCATGATATTCTTGCGGCTGACAAATCTAACCAGATCACCGGTAAGATCCTGCGCTTCTTTTTTTGCCTTCTCTACAAGCCTGTCCATACTGCTCAAATTATCAGTAATAATGCCGCCCATGGCACCATTATTTCGCAACTCCCGAGTGAGCGCCCGGGTATCTACCTCAGTCAGTACCGGAATCTCGCTCTTGTTCAAGAAGGTGATTAAATCAGTCTCCATCTCATAATGACTAGGGAAATCCGTAGCCTCTCGTAAGATCAAGCCTTTTACCATGGCTGATCGAGAAGCGAAACTCTTTTCATTAAATCCTACGTTTCCTACCAGTGGGTAAGTCATAACTACAATCTGCCCGTAATAAGATGGGTCAGTAATAATATCCTGGTAACTGATCATTGCAGTACTGAATACTACTTCGCCTCCTGCCATACAGCAGTCGTTCAGCAGTTGCCCGGAAAAAACCCGGCCGTTTTCCAGAACCAGGTAACCTTTCATTATCCCTATCACTCCTTAAATTATTCTCCCCATTCGGGCCACAATTTTTCCATTCACTATGGTTATAAAAGGCCAGCCCTTTAAAACCATGCCTTTGAAAGGCGTGTTTTTGCCTTTGGAATAGAATTTCTCCGGTTCTACTTTTCGCACAGCTTCAGGGTCAATAATAGTAATATCAGCAACTTTCCCTATTTCCAGCGTACCGCGGTCCAACCCCATTATCTCAGCCGGCCCGATAGTAAACAATCTGACCATATCAAAAATATCGATTAATCCCGGACCTACCAGTCGATCCATTATGACGGCTACAGCTGTTTCCAGCCCGGAAATACCCATGGCCGCCAATTGAAATTCACAATCCTTGGCCTCCCAATGATGGGGTGCATGGTCGGTGACAATGCAATCGATGGTTCCATCCTGCAGTGCTTCGAGCAAGGCCTGTAGGTGTTCAGTAGAGCGAAGCGGAGGATTTACCTTGGCATCCGTATCATAGTCACCCAAAATCTCATCACTCAAAGTCAGGTGGTGGGGGGTAACTTCACAGCTGACGTTAATACCCTTTTCCCGAGCCGTTCTAACCAGTTCTATTGACCCCCGGGTAGAAATGTGGCAGAGATGAATATGACCTCCGGTCAATTCAGCCAGGTGTATATCCCGGGCCACCATCAATTCTTCGGCAGCAGTAGGTATGCCTTTCAGGCCATAGATAGTAGAATAATATCCCTCATGCATTTGCCCCTCATGGGATAGATCCAGGTCTTCACAATGGGATATCACCGGAATACCAAACATTTTAGTGTATTCCAGGGCATTACGCATAATATTGGCTTTTACAACCGGCCTACCATCATCTGATATGGCTACACACCCGGCGGCCAGCAGGTCGGCCACTTCGCTCAGCTCGTTTCCTTCCTGCTTCTTACTTATGGTTCCTATGGGAAAAACATTTACAACGCCGGCTTTTTCTGCCTTCTCCCGAATAAAACGCACCACCGGCGCACTATCCACCACCGGATCAGTATTGGGCATACAGCACACGGAGGTAAATCCCCCTACTGCGGCCGCACGCGTTCCAGTAGCTATATCTTCTTTGTATTCAAACCCCGGTTCTCTTAAATGAACATGCATATCTATGAATCCCGGACAGACTATTTTACCAGCGGCATCGATTATTTCAGTATCCGGCCTATCGATATTGACAGCGATTTCTGTTATGATACCATCTTTAACCAGCACATCCATAATCTCATCCATTTCATTCGCCGGGTCAATAACTCTTCCGCCTTTAAGCAGTAATCTCATCTTTTGATCCTCCCATCATCAAGAACAGCAGTGCCATCCTTACGGCAACCCCATTAGTAATTTGTTCATTAATCACTGAATGAGACCCATCCGCCAGCTCGCCGGATATTTCCACACCCCGGTTCATCGGTCCGGGATGAAGCAGCAGCACATCCTCTTTGGCATACTTTAAGTGCCGATCGCTGAGCATATATAGATTGGCATATTCGTCCAGAGAAGGGAATAAGCCGGTCTCCTGCCGTTCTCTTTGAATTCTCAGCACATTGATAACATCCACACCTTCTAAAGCCTTATCCAGGTTATAATAGGCCTTAACTCCCATCTTTTCGATGTCTGGTGGCATCAAGGTGGAAGGTCCTACAACCCTAACTTCACAGCCAAATTTTGTCAACCCGTATATGTTGGAACGAGCCACCCGACTGTGCATGATATCGCCTACCATAGCTACTTTTAATCCTTCCAGAGTTCCTTTACGCTCCCTTATACTGTACATATCCAACAATGCCTGAGTAGGATGTTCATGCTGTCCATCCCCGGCATTGATTACGCTCATGCTGGTATTCCGGGCCACATAATGGGCGGTCCCGCTCATGCCATGCCTCATTACCATAAGATCAAAACCCATCACTTCCATGGCCTTTATAGTATCACGCAGGCTTTCTCCCTTCTGTACACTGCTGGTTGAGACGGCTAGGTTTACTGTATCAGCGCTCAGATATTTCCCGGCAATCTCGAAAGAAGTGCGGGTACGGGTACTGTTCTCATAGAAAACGGTAACCATAGCCTTACCTCTCAAAGTAGGAACCTTCTTAATATTCCTCTTAATTACATCCTTCATGGGTATGGCTGTATCCAAAATGAATTCGATTTCCTCTCTGCTAAGATCTTTTATCCCCAGTAGATCTTTCCGGTCGAATTTCACGGCCTTAGCCTCCTTTGAATTTTTTCGCGGCAGAATAGCTACCACGCTCCTAACTCCTATTGTTTGAACATCAAGGGCAGGGCATAAAAAAACCTTCCCTGCCTATAGGCGGCAAGGAAGGTATTACTAACGCTACTTCCCCTTGCCAGCCTCACAGGACTGTGTTAAAGGGTTTTTTGCTACAAATCACCAAGTATTTCTTGTATTATCACTTTATCATCCCCATCCAATTCGCTTACCCAAACAGCTATGTTTTCCTGTCGAGAAGTGGGAACATTTTTCCCTATGAAGTCGGCCTTTATCGGTACCTCCCGATGTCCTCGATCCACCAGTACCGCCAGTTGTATGCTGGTTGGCCGGCCCAGGTCGATCAGTGCATCCATTGCCGACCTAACTGTTCTGCCGGTATATAAAACATCATCCACCAGTACTATAGTCTTATGATTGATGTTGAAATCTACTTCCGTTCGATGAACCACTGGTTGTGAAGCGAGGGTGGTTAAATCATCTCGGTACAGCGTTATATCCAGTATACCCACCGGCACCTTTATACCCTCGATCTCTTCGATCCGTTCTGCCAATCGGTAGGCCAGTGGACCGCCCCGCCTGCGGATGCCAATTAGCGCTACATTGTCAACGCCTTTATTCTTTTCGATAATCTCATGAGCTATCCTGATCAATGCTCTTTTTATCGCCATCTCGTCCATTATGGTTTTTTTATTACGAACTTCCACCGCTGCCCTCCTAACTCAAGCCAAACAAAAAGCCTGCTTTCAGCCGTAAGACTAAAGGCAGGCATACATAATATATCCCGTCAATCCTTGCTAGCCTCACGGGGCCAACTTAAAGGTTCCTAATGAATTTTAATGCAAGCTAATCCCGATGTCAATAGTGGTATTTGTCCCCGCATTCAGTCTTAATAAGCCCTTGTGTCTTATAAAATATTTATTACACTGGACTAAAGCTAGAAAGTAAGTTCAAAAATTGTTTGCCAAAAGAGTAATTTGATTGATTTTACATCCTGACCGAGCGATTGGCAAACAGAACCCTACCCATAGGCAAGAATCACCGTGGCTCCAATCCCGCTATTATCTTCTGAAAATACTCAGGCAGTTCACTGGTAAATTCCAGGTATTCTCCAGTTCGGGGATGATTAAATCCCAGCCGCTGTGCGTGCAGAGCCTGGGAATCCAGGTTAAAGCGTTTTTTGGCCGAACTATACAGCGGATCTCCCACTACTGAGTGCTTTATATAGGCAAAATGAACTCTGATCTGGTGAGTTCGCCCGGTCAATAGTTTTACCTTGACCAATGTATAGTTATCAAACCTCTGCAAAACCTGATAATTGCTTACAGCCGGTCTGCCATTACCTACCACCGCCATTTTTTTTCGGTCCACCTTACTCCTGCCTATGGGCGCATCGATGGTGCCCAAATTTTCCTTGATTAGACCATGAACCAGGGCTATATACTCCCGGTTAATGCTGTGGTCTTTTATCTGCATAGCCAGGCTGCGGTGGGAAGCGTCGTTTTTAGCCACTACCATCACTCCAGAAGTATCCTTGTCCAGACGATGGACGATCCCGGGCCGCAAATCCCCATTGATACCGGATAAATCCTTAATGTGAAACATCAAAGCATTTACCATGGTCTGATCATAATGCCCCGGAGAAGGGTGAACCACCATACCTTTGGCTTTATTGATTACCGCTAAATCTCCATCCTGATAAATTATCTCCAGGGGCAAATCCTGAGCAGTTATTTCCACCCTCTCTGGAGCCGGTATTTCTACACTTATCTCCTGCCCTTCACTCAGACGGTAACTGCTTTTATAGACAAGGCCATCCACCAGTATCAGGCCCTCTTTTATCAAGTTCTTGGCCATAGTACGGGAAAGCCCGGATATCTGTTCAGCAACAAAGGAATCCAGCCTCTCACCTTCCATGTTCTCTTCCACTATTATTTTTGCTTTATCAGCCATTTGGATTGTCACTCCGCTCTTCAATTAAAACATAGCAAATTAGAAGAATCCCCCCGATAACTATAGCCATATCCGCTACATTGAATATCGGCCACCAGTGCAGGTCAAAAAAATCTATTACGTGCGAGACCCTCAATCTATCAATTAAATTTCCTGCTGCCCCTCCGGTAAGCAAAGCGAGTATTACAGCCAGCTGGGCTGGAGGCCGCTTAAGCACGACCCACACCATCAGGGCGGCAATGACTATTATGGATGCAATTATAAAAAACAAAACTTTGCCCTCCATAATACTAAAGGCTGCTCCCTGGTTCTGAACATAGGTCAGCCAGAGCACCCCCTCGATTAAAGCCCGGCTCTCACCCAGAGCAAAAATACTGCTTATCCACCATTTAGTGCCTTGGTCAGCAGCTATTACCAGGATTAAGATCAGCCAATAATACAATATCAACCCTCCACTGCAGGCTTTTAAATAATTGTTATTATTGTACGCCACAATCAATCTTTAAACAAGGAAGCAGGAGGTACTGCCTCTGGGCTTAGTTTATTTCGTTTTGTACAGTTATCTAGTCTTGCTGAACTCAGTGTGAAATTTTAGGCAGGGGTGGAGCGTATTGCAGGTAAGCGGGTATGGTCCTGTTGGCACGATTTCGTGCCAACAGGACCATACCCGCAAAACGTTATTCTCCAACATATTGAATCGATTGGATTAAATACTCAGAAGTCCCTCCTGGCGCTGTAACCAGGACAGATTCACCCACTCTTTTAAGCAACAGAGCTTTTCCTACGGGAGACAGGCAAGATACATCTCCACTGATACTGCGCCGACTATAAGGGCTAACAATATGAAAATCGCGTTCTGTTTGAGTATTAATATGTCTTACATGCACCATAGCACCAATGGTGACTAAAGGTATTTCGTTTCCGATTCCATCAGTTTTATTGCTATTCTCTACTAGCTCTCGTAATTCTATTAGATAATTGTTAAGAATATTGGTGTATTCTTGATATTCACCATTGCTTTTAATCAGAATTTCCTCTTCGATCTGGTTCTGCCTTTCCTCAATATCAACCAGATGTTTCAGTATTCCGTCATAAGTATTCGTAGATAATATTATTTCCTTCATGGTATCTCCTCCAGCACAAATACATAAAATGGTAAATGGGTACAAAAATACGCATGGGCACCCCACTAAAACTACCGAGTGGAATACCCAAGTGTGTGTACATTGTATCCCAGACAGTCAATGGATGTCAACTATGTTTTATATTTACATTCCCTTAAATATATGCCATTAAATGACTTCCATGTCAGTAAGTTTTTTTTGCGCTGGCGAGATCCATTTCCAGTCCAGCAGTTCCACTATCCCCTCCTCCACCCGGGAAGTGGAAGAATAACTGGCCGAAGCGTTTGTGCCCAGGATAAGCATAATAATCAAGGCCGGAAACACCGGCCAAATGGCTATCCTATTTTCCATTTTCTTCATAAATACGCCTATGCACTCGTATCAGACCCATCTGAGAAGATTATCATACTATAAAGAATTTATCGGGCATTAACAGTGAGAATTCATACCCATATCACTGTAATTACGAAAGAAGGTGGGTCTGGCTTTCAATTCAAGAAAAATAACTATAATATAGTATTGAGTAAAAAAATAAGAAGGCGAGGTATAAAATGAGCGGTTTTATTAACGATTTTAAAGATTTTGCCATGCGCGGGAATGTTTTTGATTTAGCGGTCGGCATAATTATCGGCGTAGCTTTTGGCAAAATAGTGGAGTCTTTTGTTAACGACTTGTTAATGCCTATAGTCAGCTTAGTAATGGGAAAAATCAATCTAGCCGAACTTAAGGTCATATTGGTCCCTGCCGCTGGAGAAACCCCGGAATTAGCCATAAGTTACGGTATGTTTATTAATACCCTGGTTGATTTCATTTTCATAGCTTTAGTTGTTTTCTGGATGGTGAAGTTAATTAGCAAACTCAAAAAATCCGAGGAAGAATCGGCACCCCCGGAACCATCTGGAGAAGAAAAGCTCCTGGGGGAAATTAGAGATTTGCTAAGCAAATAAGTGAGGTTGGGGTTTGGGGCTGTATTCCAACCCATGGACATAATGCACCTGGAAACAGCCCTATTTTCGCTCTATCATTTAACGTTCTATAGATCCAATTGTGTAGTTATCAAAGTAGCCTTGAATAAGAACCACTGGAGTGCCTTTATCACCGCTCCCTGAAGTAAGATCACAAAGGGATCCAATTAAATCAGTCAGGCGGCGAGGTGTTGTGCCTTGAGATACCATATTGCCTACCAGATCGTGATCCTTATTGCGGATATATTCCGTGATTGCTCTTTTAAGTTCCTCTCCCTTTAAAGCGGCAAAGTTGTTATCTGCAAGATATTTTAATTTGACTTCATTTGGCTGGCCAATTAAACCAGCCGTATAAGCAGGAGAAACCACCGGGTCGGCAAGCTCCCAGATCTTCCCTACCGGATCTTTAAAGGCCCCGTCGCCGTAAATCATGACTTCCACTTTCTTTCCGGTCTTTTCGAGAATTCCCTGCTGAATTCTTTCAACCACTGGCATGCAATCGCGCGGGAATAATTTGATAGATTCTTCGGTTGCTTTATTGCTTCCCAGTAACCCATACATCTCATTATAACCACTGCCATTGACAGAATCGCTGAGGATATCATCAAGGCCGAATATTTTCTTCGCACCGGCAGCCTTGAGCAAGCGTTTGGTGCGGGCACGGTTATGAACATCACAGTAAAGAACAGAATCGGTATATTTTAATATCTCACGGCAATCGTTGGCCAGAATAACCTCAGCTTCGCATCCGGCACTGGTAATAAGTTCTTTATAATATTCAATATAATCCACACCAGTAAATGCATGCTTTCTATATCCGAATAGATCACGGTATGCTTCTTCTGTAAGGACATCCGTCCAGGGATTGATCCCTTTGTCATCTAATTCGTCCAGATCTACCAGACGATTGCCTACCTCGTCGGCAGGATAGCTCAGCATCAGCACAATCTTTTTTGCGCCTTTAGCAATCCCTTTAAGGCAAATGGAGAAACGATTGCGACTCAAAATCGGAAAGACAACTCCCAGGGGTTCTTCACCGAATTTTGCAGCAATATCAGCAGCAATATGGTCAACATTAGCATAATTACCCTGAGCCCTAGCAACAACCGACTCCGTAACAGCAATTATATCTCGGTCATTCAAATCAAAATTCTCACGTATAGAAGCATTTATTACACTATCAACAGTTATTTCTGCAATATCATCCCCTATCCGGATAATAGGAGTACGAATACCCCTAGCAATAGTGCCCACTAATCTACTCATAATATCTCCCATTTCTAATTTGGTCTGAATCTATTAATCATCGATAATAGCAAATGTATTCTATCATAATTATCGATGCAGTAAAATGCAAACTTTATGTATTCTATATCATATTCCATAAAAACAGAAGCTTATGATTCATTTTTATACTTCCACCCTGTTTTTAGCTCGATCTTAAAATGAAGAGGCTACCTGTTCTTGCGCCCAATATAGGTAAATTATATCATATTGTTCCAATTAACAGTGTTTCATATAGCTGAACCGTCAGAAGGGCCGGGAAACGAGACCAATCCCGGCGAGGACGAATTCCACTGCTACGATATGTTCGCCTTGCTAGCGATTCCGTAGACCAGAGTTTATTCTGCAAATAAAAGGCAGCAATAAGTAAAGCTTCATTTACAATATGTAAAGTATAGGTTACAATAGGTAAAGTTAGGTTTACCTTGCAAGGAGGTTGATCGATAATGAAAGCGCAAACTCAGCAATTAAGCAATCGCATGGCTGTATTTCGAGCCGAGCGTAAAATGACCCAAAAAGATTTAGCGGAAAAGGCAGGGGTGAGCAGACAGACGATAATTTCCATTGAGAATGGTAAATATGCTCCGTCTTTGCTCTTAGCTTTTGAAATTGCCCATGCGTTTGAAGCAAGCATCACTGATGTATTCCAATATAGGAAGGAGGAGATCAAATGACTCAGACAATCATCATGATCACCAATGCTTTAGCGGTAATCGCGTTTTTCATGCTACTAGGCCTGGCCATTTTAGTGGTAAAAGAAGGCCAGGACGAACGTGCGATTCTTTTAGGTTATAAGCTTTTCAGCTTCTCCTTTGCTTTTTTACTAGGTGGGCTGTCTTTAATCATTTTTTATACGGGTTGGAACACCCTGGATTATGCGATGTTAAGAGTTTGCATCACAACGCTGATGTCTGTAACCATATCTGCAGCTTTCTTTTATTGGTTAGCCATCCGGAAACAATACTAATATGATCGAAGCTATTCCAGCATCACAAAAAAGGTATTTAACTGTGAATTATAGAAATAATATATTTAACTTTACCAAACGGGAAAAGACGGTGAGCAGTTTTGGGTAAAATAAAACTCAAATACGACCTGGACGATCATCCACCATTTTTTGACGGATTGCTTTACGGACTGCAATGGCTGGCCATTACAATTCCTACTGTGATAGTTATCGGTAAGATTGTAGCCGGACTGCATTTTACGGAACTTCCGGTGCAGGTCAATTATATGCAAAAGCTATTTTTCGTAATCGCAATAAGCCTCTTGGTGCAACTCTTCTGTGGCCATAAACTACCGCTTGTCATTGGCCCGGCCACAGTATTGCTGGTGGGAATTGTAGCCAGTCAGAGCAGCAGCATGGAAGCTGTTTATTCTGCCATTATGATTGGGGGGGCCGCTTTAGCGTTAATAAGCGTAACCGGTTTGTTTGCTTATTTGCAAAATCTTTTTACTCCCAGAGTAATAGCCACTATTCTAATATTAATCGCCTTTACCCTTACTCCTGCTATTTTAAAGCTAATCTTAGAGGTGCCATTGCCAGGCATGGAGTTATTGCATTTTGTTTTTGCTCTGGTTGTTTTGCCAGCCATGTTCTTAGCCAATAAATTGCTGAAGGGGATCTGGAAATCAACCTTAATTATCTGGGCCTTGATAATCGGCAGTTTAATTTACCTGGCTATTGTTCCCCAATATCAATGGATAGGCAATTACCAATTTGCAATACTATCCAATTTCTTCGCGGGCATGAAATTTCATTTTTCTTTAGATGCTGGCGTAGTAATTTCGTTCTTAATCTGTTTTTTAGCCCTATCAATTAATGATCTGAGCTCTATTCAATCCGTAGGCGAGCTAATTAAGCCATCCAATATGGGCAAGAGAATCACTGCCGGTCTCACTGTCACCGGTTTATCCAGTGTATTAGCCGGTTTTTTAAATGTGGTGGGGCCTGTCAACTTTTCCCTGAGTGCAGGGATTATCGCCTCCAATGGTGTTGCATCTCGCTTTACACTAATACCTACTGGCATTGGATTATTGCTTATTTCTTTTTTGCCGGGGGTGGTGGCCTTTATCGGTAATATCCCATCGTTAATAATAGGCATAGTCTTGATGTATATCATGTGTTCTCAAATTGCTGCGGGTTTAATTGTAGCTTTTAGCTCGAAGCCTTTTAGTTTCGACGATGGCTTAATCATTGGATTACCGCTTATGTTGGGTATCATCGTTTCCTTTTTACCTGCTGAGGTATTGGCTACTTTCCCGCCCCTTTTGGTGCCCATTATAGGGAATGGTTTTGTAGTGGGAGTGTTAGCAGTATTAATTATGGATCATATTATTTACCGAAAAGCAGGGGCAAATGACTTAACATAGAGTTACCTATCCACAGCCAAATCTGCCAAACACAACAAACTTCAATCTATAAAAAAACCACGCAGAGTTAGAATAATGGCAAAATGTTCGATAAAAGAATAATTTGAACATATAATTAAAACAAAACGCTTGGAGGAGAGATTAGATGTTTAAAAATATTCTGGTTGCGGTTGATGGCTCCAAGTATTCCATCAATGCCGCCCAAAAGGCGGTCGCCATAGCCCAAAAGTACGGGAGCAGAATAACCGTCCTACATGTGGTTAACCATTCCAGGCTTTTCAGTATAGGCCCTCCTCAAGCCATGCCGATGATAAGCGAAGCAATGATTGAAGGCTTGAATCATGGTGGTGAAATAATACTTAAAAATACCCTCAAAGCGCTCAACCCAATGACTGTGACTGTTGAAACTGAACTGTCCTGGGGCAATCCCGCCGAGATGATACTGGACAAAGCTCAGTCCAAACCATATGATCTTATTGTAATAGGAAATCGAGGTTTAAACACTATATCCAGGCTTTTTATGGGCAGCGTTAGTGAGCGGGTAGCTAAAATGTCAACCTGCCCGGTTTTAATCGTAAAAGCTTAATATTGTTTCTGTTAGGGTAATATTACCATACAGCCACAAATCCGTTCAGCACCATAGGTGCCCTGGCCTTCGTTTTGAAAT
>CAZHHJ010000012.1:0-28451 GCA_964531295.1 uncultured Syntrophomonas sp. | reverse complement strand
AGGGAGAGAAAACATGTCAAAACAATTAACGTTTAACCAAGCCAAGGAAAGTCATTTTAAAACATTAAAACAATATGTACCAATTGTTTCACGAGTTCACGGAGGAAGTCATCCGGAATTTCATGAAGTTCACCAATTGTTTGATGCAATCAATATGAAAATAAAAGAAGCCGGGCCAAATACACCTGAATTAAAGGAGGAATTTGCCAAGTTGCGTGCAATAACCAATGATTACACAGTCCCGGGGGATGTGTGCGAAAGCTATGAGGCTGTTTACCGTATGTTAGCCGAAATAGATAATGCATATCATGCTTAGTATACACATCAAACATTAAGGAAGAAGTTGAATTAGCTTGCAGAGATTTATACTAAGCAAGAAAAATCATATAACAGTAATCGGCGGGATTTTAATTTTCATTGGTTTTACCAGTGAACTAGGTTTTAAAAACGAAGATATAGCTATTTGGTCTTTGGCAATCGCCTCAATTTTAGGGGTTGCGCCTATTGCAATCCAAGCCTATCAAGCATTAAAAGTTAGAGTCGTCAGTATCGATGTTCTAGTTACCATTGCAGTTGTCGGGGCATTTTTAATTAACAACCTTGAAGAATCCGCTATTGTTACATTTTTATTCTTATTTGGAGCGTTTCTAGAGCAACGCACATTGAATAAAACCCGCTCAGCCATTAAAGAATTAACTGAAATGGCACCGGTTAGTGCTTTGAAAAAAACGGAAAATGGCGAATTTGAGGAAGTAGAAGTAGATGAAGTTGATGTAGGCGATGTTTTGCTTATTAAGACCGGCGCAAAAATTCCTGTTGATGGTATAGTGTTAACAGGTGAAGGTCATATTAATGAAGCAAGTATTACCGGTGAATCTGTTCCGGTAAGTAAAAGGAAAGATTCAGGAGTATATGCTGGAACGATTTTAGAAAATGGTACCATTCAAATTGTTGCTGATCGTGTAGGTGAAGATACTACTTTTGGCAAAATTATTGAGCTAGTTGAAGAGGCACAAGACTCAAAATCGGAAGCGGAACGTTTCATTGACAGATTTTCCAAATACTATACTCCGGCCGTTCTAATTATGGCTATTATGGTATGGTTGTTTTCACGAGATATTGAACTGGCAATTACCATATTAGTTTTGGGGTGCCCGGGAGCGTTGGTCATCGGTGCTCCTGTTTCAAACGTGGCAGGAATTGGCAATGGAGCACGACACGGGGTGCTTCTCAAAGGCAGTGAAGTGATTCATGATTTTAGCAAGGTTGATACCATGGTATTTGACAAGACCGGTACATTAACAGCAGGAAATCCCAAAGTAGCGGACCAAGAAATGTATGGCAATAACGTTGAGGAAGTATTAGCTTACCTTGCCAGTGTTGAAAATGAATCAGACCATCCATTAGCTAAAGCAGTAGTAGAGTATATTGGCGATACACAAATATATACAGTAGAAAAAACCGATGTTGTAAAAGGCGGCGGAATTGTCGCCCATGTAAATGGACATAGAGTCGCAGTTGGTAATGTTGCCTTGATGGAACAAGAAAATGTTCATTTAAATGAAAAGACTCGCGGGGATATTACTCGATTTGAAGAAAATGGAAACTCACTGGTTCTGACATCAGTTGATGGTGAACTAAAAGCGCTAATAGGTGTTCGTGACCAAATTCGTCCGGGTGTAAAAGGAGACCTTCAAAAGCTGAAAAGATTAGGTGTTAAAAATCTGGTGCTTCTATCAGGAGATAACCAAGGAACAGTTGACTTGGTAGCACGGGAACTAGGATTGACAGAAGCTCATGGACATATGTTGCCAGAAGACAAATCAGCTTATGTTGAAGATTTAATAGCTAAGGGTCATATTGTCGCATTCGTTGGAGATGGAGTAAATGATAGTCCTTCATTAGCTCTAGCACAAATTGGAATTGCAATGGGAAGCGGTACAGACGTAGCCATTGAAACTTCTGATATTGTTTTAATGAATTCCGATTTTAGTCGCTTGCCTCATGCACTGGGTTTAACAAAAGCAACAGCTAACAACATGCGCCAAAACATTATTATAGCGGTGGGGGTTGTGGTGATCTTACTGGCCAGTGTATTTTTCACTGAATGGATGAACATGTCAATAGGTATGTTAGCACATGAAGCAAGTATATTAGTCGTCATTTTAAACGGCATGAGACTTCTTGGTTACAAATTAAGATACTAAAAAATTAAAAAATTAAAGGAGAGAAGTGAAGGAAATGAAAAAAGCAACTATTCAACTAGAAACATTAACTTGTCCATCCTGTGTACAAAAGGTTGAAAGCGCAACCAAGTCTTTGAACGGTGTGGAAAAAGAAAGTGTAAAGGTGCTGTTTAATTCGAGCAAAGTAAAGTTTGACTTTGATGCTGAAAAAGTATCAGTTGAAGACGTCGAAAATGCCATCACTGCACTTGGATACGAAGTTAAAAAATCTCAAGTCAAGGCTAAATAAAGTATAAGACGATCCGCAGAGCTGTATATAACAAAATATTAAGGGGCCTGCGTATAATCTTGTAAGTGGAGTGATACGATAAAAGTGTGCAGGCATGGGATGGTTCTAATGCCTGCATATATCTTAGTGTAATTATGGAAGGATTGGCGGTAATCTTGGCCGGCCCCCAGGAGACTGCCACATAGCTGAAAAAAATCATAAAATAACGAGCAAAAAACCAAATAGACTATAAAACTTCTAAACCATTTTAGACTATGCCTTCGACCTGCAACTGGAAGACAAGGGTAAAAAAGGGAGTTTTACAGGCAATAGAGACTAATTATTAATCCATCCCTCGACCCGCACAATCTCAAAATGCCACTTCAAGACACAGTTAGGCATTAGGTGCCTCATTTTACCATAGGACAACTATCTGTAGTTATTATAAGACAACCTTTAAAGTCTTCAAGACCACTTAGGCTTAAAAGAGGTTGGGCAATATTATGCTTAATTACCGGCATTGCGCCCGTTTTGGTAAGCACTTATAATTGTCATAGTTATTTGGTAATTCAAGTTTAAATAACCAATGACTAGGGAAAGGAGGGAAAAATCATTCTAAAACATACAAAAAGCATAGTCGCAATCTTAACCTTGGTTATGTTCTTCACCATATTTCCGGTGCAGGAAACCCAGGCCGCTTATCTGGGAGACCGGCTTCTGAAGCAATCAATGCAGGGTTATGATGTAGAACAATTACAGAAGGATCTGTCATACTTAGGTTATAACACCAGGGGCGTTGATGGTATATTCGGCCCACTGACACACAGTGCAGTAAAGCAATTTCAATCCCAGAACGGCTTGGCTGTAGATGGTATGGTTGGCAAACAAACTGCTAATGCTCTTATCAAGCAGGTCAGCAACCCAGCTATTAAAACTGCTTACACCGATACACCTTCTCGCGGATTTTTAAGCAATGCGCGCCAGGACTTAGTCGATCTGGCCTGCCTTATACATGGCGAAGCCAGGGGAGAACCCTATACCGGTAAAGTTGCAGTTGCCGCAGTAGCCTTAAATCGATTGAAATCCAAAATCTTTGGCAATACCATACGGGATGTCATTTTCCAGTCCGGCGCCTTTACCGCTGTAAGCGACGGTCAGTTTTACCTACAGCCTGATGCTGATTCCTTTAAAGCGGCGGAAGCAGCCTTAAAGGGGTGGGATCCGACCGGCGGCGCTATTTATTATTGGAACCCAAGCACCGCCACCAACAAATGGATTTGGAGCCGGCCCATAATCACTACCATCGGCCGTCACGTATTCGCCTTATAAATAAAAGAGGCAAGGGGACCGGATCGTTCCCTTTTGCCTCTTCTTCCAATTCTTAAAATTCCTTAACCCGTTTAACCACTGCCTTATCTGGCGTCCATTTCCTCACAGCATAATATGATATATCCCCCGTGCTGCCATTTTTACGCAGTTTTCCGGACCATAAAATCACCTCACAAAGTTATTATACAACATTTGTAGTAATCTGAGGTAGATATAGAGGCAAAACGACCGTACCTTGCCTCTTGAAAACAGGAAATAGTTGTGGCAAAGTATTAATATTGGGGGGATGTTTTAGTGGGGATAACTAAAGACAGTAAACACATGATTGTCTTATTTGCGTCTATTTTTTTGGTGGGACTGGGCTTTAGTATTATAATGCCGGTTTTGCCATATTACGCTGAATCCCTTGGTGCTAATGCCTTTCAATTAGGAATGTTGATAACCGTTTATGCTGTTTGTCAGTTTATCTTTGCTCCTATCTGGGGCGCCTTTTCAGATCATGTAGGGCGGAAACCCGTATTATTATTCGGAATTGTGGGTTTTGCAATCACCTTTATCCTGTTTGGCTACGCTACACAATTGTGGATGTTGTACTTGTTTCGTATTTTAGGCGGAGGACTTTCATGTGCTACCATGCCAACTGCCATGGCTTATGTAGCTGATTCCACCAATTTGGAAAAACGCGGTGGCGCTATGGGTATGGTTGGTGCCGCTATGGGTATGGGGATGATTTTCGGCCCGGCTATTGGCGGGCTTTTATCCGGCATATCCCTGGCTTTCCCCTTCGTGTTTGCCGGCATATTAGCTCTGCTGAATGCTGCCGCTGTATGGCGGTTATTACCTGAGTCACTGCCTCCCGAAAAAAGAACGCCGGACAAGCAGAAAATCCAGCGGGCTTCACTGCTGAAAGGTTTGCAAAGTCCACTGGCAGTACTATTTATTGTGATTTTACTGGCCAGTATCGGGGAGTCAATTCATCACGGAACCTTTGCCTTGTTTGCCGAGGCGAAATTGTCTTTTACCGCCCGGGATATTGGTTGGGCCTTTACAGCAGCAGGAGTAGCATCAGTGCTGGTTCAGGGTTTACTAGTAGGCAAAATGATAAACCGTCTGGGCGAGGAAAAAACTGCAACGATTGGGATTCTGCTGCTTAGTATGAGTTTTGTTCTGTTCATATTCACCTTTAATATCCCCAGTTCCATATTATTCATGGCGATATTTTCCTCGGGAGTCGGACTGACCCGTCCGGCCATTTCAGCGGCGGTGTCGAAGCGAACTCTGCATGCTCAAGGTTCTGCTATGGGCATACTGCAGGGTTATGATAGTCTGGGACGCGCTATCGGCCCTGCTTTGGGAGGATTTTTGCTGGATCGGGGTTTGAATCTGGGTTACTATTCCGCAGTAGTAATTACTCTGCTGGCGGTGGCAATGCTGATTATTGGCTCGCGGATAATGGACAAACACGGGTCTGACCCTGCAGGCAAAATAAAGGCCGCCAACTAGGAAACAGAACCCTCCGCATCGCGGAGGGTTTTTTGTGACCTAATAGAAAATAGAAAAGCAATATTGATCTTTGATCCTCGCATGGAAAGTGATGGGTAAAAAGAAATACTAACGGGGATAAAATATAAACTGAAGTAGCACAGTGAAGATAATTTGCTTTGCGCATATTAGGCAGCAATATGAGAATTATCCACAATAATATGGTTTTTTGATGACGGTTATATTACAATTATTGACGGGTAAGAAGAAAATTAGGATGGAGAGATTAATGTGAAGAAGGTACTTGTTGTTCTGCTAATAATTTTTTGCAGTTTGAATATTGCAGGCTGCAATCAAGGAAAAGACGACCCGGCGGCATCTGAAAAGATTATTAATATTGGTGTTATGCCCGATGTCGAATCAATACCGTTTATCATAGCGCAAAAGAATGGGTATTTTGCCAATGAGGGTGTTAAGGTCAACATAGAACACTTTAGCAGCGCCAAGGATAGAGACAGTGCTCTGCAAAGCGGCCAACTGGACGGAGTTATTAGCGATATGCTGGCCGTGCTGTTTGCCAACGAAGGTGGTATCGAGCTGAAAATGATTGCCAGGACTGATGGCAATATAGAGCTGATGGCCGGAAAAGAATCGGGTATCAGTTCAATTGCAGACCTTAAAGGGCAAGGTATCGGTATGTCCACCCATACTATCATGGAATATTCCACCGATAAAATGCTCGAAGCTGCTGGATTGAATCCCGAGAGTGTTAAAAAAGTGGCTATACCCCCTCTGCCCACCCGATTGGAAATGCTGCAGGGCGGCAAGGTGGCGGCGGCTATCCTGCCCGAACCCCTGGCTGGATTAGCGGTAAAAAACGGAGCCGTCGTTTTGAATAGTACTGATCAGATGGATAATAAAGCGGGTGCGATAGCCTTTACGGCTAAAAGCCTGGCGGAAAGTCGGGAAGAGATCAAAGCAATCTTTAGCGCTTATAACCAGGCCGTGGCATACTTGCAAAAGGAACCGGTTGCCAGCTATATTGACTTTATAGTTGAAGAACAGAGTTTTCCAACCGAGATTAAGGACTCCTTGCAATTGCCTAAATACCAATTAGCTGAACTGCCCAGGAAAGAAGTTTTCTTGGATGTAGTCCAATGGATGCAGGAAAAAGACCTGATTAAAGGAAGTTATGAATATAAGGATTCGACGGATGAAGAAATCTTGAGGTAATTGTTTAGTGATTGAAATTAAAGATTTAGTAGTAAAATACCATAGAAAAAACGAAGAAACCCTTGCTTTGGACAGGATAAATATTAATATCGGCACAGGAGATATTTATACCTTCATCGGTCCATCTGGTTGCGGTAAATCGACCCTACTTTATGTTTTAGCGGGAATATTAAAGGATTATACTGGTAGTGTCAGGATCGATGGACGGCCTATTGATCCCCAAACCCAGCGCATTGGCTTGATACTGCAGAACTATGGACTGCTGCCATGGAAGAATGTCTACCACAATACTATGCTGGGAGTAAAAATAAAAAATAATCAGCAGGTTATGGATGACTACGGCAGGTATATTTTGCAGCAATTAGGAATCGAATCCCTTCTAGATAGATATCCCAAGGAGTTAAGCGGTGGTCAGCAGCAGAGAGTGGCGATTGCTCGGGCTTTCATATTGAAGCCCGATTTATTGTTGATGGATGAGCCTTTTTCCGCCCTGGATGCGATAAGCCGGGAAGAATTACAGGATCTTTTCTTGAAAATTTGGCAAGAAAATAATGTGACAACTGCTTTTATTACTCATAGTGTTGATGAAGCTCTTTATCTGGGCAGTAAAATAGTGGTGTTTTCACCTGCGCCGGGAAGAATTCTGGAGGTAGTAGAAAACCCCTGTTTCCAATTGGATAATTTGAGATTTCGGGATGAGTACTATGATATGTGCATGAATTTAAGGAAAATACTGGACAAAGGATGATAAAGGTGCGGTCAAATAACAATTGGCAGGGAGCCATATACAGCCTGGTGCTAGTAATTATTGTCTGGCAGGCATTATCCTGGCTGTTGCAGATGCCTATCATTCCTTCGCCATTTGCTGTTATAATCAACATCGTGCAGATCTTTGCAGCCAAAATGGAAGTGCATCTGCTATACAGCCTGGGCAGGATTATGGGGGGGATAGCTTTGTCCATCCTGCTGGGTGTGCCTCTGGGCTTTTTGATGGGCTATTTTAAACGAGTGGATAAGCTCTTATCACCACTGATTTATTTTACCTATCCGGTTCCTAAAATCGCCCTGCTTCCTATAATTATGCTCCTGTTTGGGCTGGGCGAGGCTTCCAAACTAATCATGATAATATTGATAATAATATTTCAAATAATAATTACTTCCCGGGATGCTGTTAAAGGGATTCCCCAGGAGATATTCCGGTCTCTGCAATCATTAGGAGCTAATCGAATGCAGGTTTTCAAAGAAGTCATTATTCCTGCTTCCATGGCTGACGTCCTTACCGCTACCCGTTTAGCTTTGGGAACCGCAGTATCCATTCTATTTTTTACCGAGACTTTTGGCACCCAGTATGGCATGGGGTATTTTATTATGGATGCTTGGATGCGGGTAAATTACCTGGACATGTACGCGGGCATCATTGTCCTGAGCCTGATGGGATTCCTTCTATTTACCCTCATAGATATTACCGAAAGACATATTAGCTCCTGGAGGTAGACCAGAAGTTGAAGCAAGAACCGTCCCCGCTGTCAACTTTTGTCGGCAGTTATCCGTCTTTCTAGATTGCTGAGGTATTCCTGCCGCTCCATTTTATTGAGCAACTCTTCTTCTAATCGCTCTTTTTTAGCGAAGAGTTCCTGCAATTTGATAAAATCGCTGCTTGTTTTACTCATTTCCTCATCGAGCCTGGAGAGCTCATTTTCTAGTTCTTTTATATCAGCCTCGATGCTGCTGTATTCAATTTGCTCTTTATAAGTGAATTTAACTGGGCATTGTTTGGCCTTTTCACTCCGCTGCAGATCTTTCTTTTTGCTAGGCTTTTCCGAGCGGCCGGTTTCAGAATAAATTCCCTGGTATTCTATAAAATCCGAGTAATTACCGACACGCATGATAATCTTACCTGATCCGTCCAGGGAGAATATCTTATGGCAGGTACGGTCCAGGAAACACCGGTCATGGGAAGCGGAAATCACCGCCCCCTGGAATTCATCGATGTAGTTTTCAAGTACCTGCAAAGTGTCGATATCCAGGTCGTTAGTAGGCTCATCCAGTAAGAGGACATTGGGAGCATCCATCAGTACTTGGAGCAGATATAGTCTCCTTTTCTCACCGCCGGAAAGCCGGGCAATAGGAGTCCATTGCTGCTCAGTGGGAAAGAGAAATCTTTCCATCATCTTTCCTGCACTTATTTTGCTCCCTTCGGCAGTAGTAATATACTCGGCGGTGTTTTTTATATATTCAATGGCCCGCAGGCTGTTATCCATATCTTCTGATTCCTGGGACAGGTAAGCGACCTTAACTGTGGGACCAATTTCAACTCTGCCACTGTCAGCCTTTATCCTGCCGGCTAGAATATTTAGCAGGGTTGATTTGCCGGTCGCGTTATCTCCAATGATTCCAATGCGATCATCGCGCAATAAAATGTAGTCAAAATCTTTGATTAAAAGCTGGTTATCAAAACTTTTGCTGACCTTGCTTATTTCCAGGATCTTTTTTCCTAAACGGGTGTGGCCGACTGATATGTCCAGTTGAGAATCATCGCTGCTTCCGATTGATTCTTTAAGTTCCTCAAAACGTTGAATTCTAGCCTTTTGTTTGGTCCTGCGGGCCCGGGGACCGGTCCTGATCCATTCCAGTTCCTTGCTGTAGAGGCTGTAGCGCTTATCTTCCATTGCAGACTCAAGAGATTTCCTCTCGATCTTTTTCTCGATGAACTGAGAATAAGCACCATCATAGATATATAATTTTCCACTGTCCAACTCAAATATCTTATTAACTACCCGATCTAAAAAATAACGATCATGGGTGATCATCAAAAGGGCCCCTTTTCTATTGGCTAGATATTTTTCCAACCATTCAATAGTTTCGTTGTCCAAATGGTTGGTAGGTTCATCCAGCAGCAGCAGGTCACAGGGAGTGATAAGAGCGCTAGCCAAGGCTACTCTTTTTCTCTGTCCCCCGGACAGATCACTCATCCGGGCTTCATAATCCCGTATACCGAGTTTGCTTAGAATAGTCTTGACCTGACTTTCAAGATACCAGGCATCTATAGAGTTTATTTGATTTGTTAAATCCAGAAGCAGGGACTGAAGATCAGTGTTATCTGGATGTTTGGAGATATTCTCCAGGGCCAATTGGTATTCTCGCATCACCTTCATAGCCTGGCTGTCGCCTTTAAGCACCTGTTCTATAACCGTAGCCTGGGGATTAAACTCGGGATTCTGGGTAAGATACTCAATGTTGCTGCCCCGAGAACTTCGAATGGCTCCAGAATCAGAACCATCCTGCCCGGATATAAGATTCAGGAGGGTCGACTTCCCTATACCATTGATCCCGATCAATCCTATTTTGTCGTAATCCTCCACGGTAAATGAAATGTTATCCAGCAGGTTACGCTCTCCGTAACTTTTGGATAAATTTTCAGCTGATATTATATTCATATAGTAAAACATCCTTTTCTTAGGCCAGGGAGGGTCGCTTGGGGCACTTTTTCAGTCACTGCTGTTTTCTTTAAGCAGTGATACGAAGCCATACAAATATGCAGGGATGATGGAAACCAGGACAATAATCAACCAGGTCGGATAAGCAGTTCCGAAATCTTCTATGAAGCTCCCGAAAGTAAACCAGCAACCGGTAGGCAGCATTTTCCATAAAGCAAAGACTGCCAGGAGTCTCAGCAGCCTTGAACGGGTGGAAGTATCACGTAAAAGACCATAAAGTAGAATTACTAGCCAAAAATTTATTACGATAAAGCTTATAATATCCCCAATCATCATGGCGCCCCCATAAATTATTTTGGTACTGACGTTCAAGATTCATGATAAACAATATATGGAAGTGGGTCAAGTTCGCGCCCTCATAGTTAGGTAAAGCCGCGTACCTATAAGGCAGCGGCTTTCTGAGCCATTTACTTAGTAGCGGAACAGGGCGGCCAGTAATTGCCCATCCGGGACTTGATCTTGTTCCCGCACATATACTTTTCCTCCGTTGATGATGGTCTGAATGGCGCTGAGGTCAAACAAGTCCTCATCTCCAGGTTCTGCCTGGGGATGAATATTAACTGCATTGGTCTGGGGATCAAAGCTGCCCCATTGGCCAGCTCCCTGAGCTATAAACAGAGCCTCTACTCTACCATGATATGCAGCGGGAAGAGCCTCGATAATATTATAGGTAGTCTTTCCGGTGCCTTTCAGCGGGCCAAAGCGGTTTAAAGCCTCCTGTGCATCCTGCCGAAAGTATTGCTCAGCTAGCGGCCAGGCCAAAGTCTTGAGATCCTCAGGATTCAGGTCGTCTGGATTGCCAGGTATTCCTTCCTCAACTAAAGCACCATAAGTATTGGCTTCCCGGTAAATTGGATGGAGAAAACTTACTCCGGCCAGGAACAGGGGTGAAGTTTCCTCCCGCATTATCTCCTGCAACCCTCGATCAATTAAACGAAAATAGCGTAAAATGTTATCTTTCGCGTCATCAGCTACCCCGCCGTGGCCATGGAAGATTGCTGCTGCTTGGCGCCTGCTTCCATCCAGGGTGTGGGAATGGTATTGAAGTTGTTTCTCTGGATCATCAAACTGCAGTGCTTCCGCCAAGCTTTGAGGAATATTGTCCAGTTCCAATTCTCTTACACTGCTCCGGCTGCACTGCAGAAGGCGTACCGCGTTTTGACTGAGGGCCAGTACATAAAACAGGCCATCCTCTCCCAATAAAGGAAGCAATGGCTTTAGATGAAAGCGCTTACCAACCTGTAAAAATTCTTCAAAGTTTATGGGAAGATGGTAAAAAATAAAGATATCTGATGAAAGGAAAATAGCCAGGCCCTCGCTTTGATGTTGCCAGAATAAATCATCAATAGTAAGTTTTTTAAGTGGTTCTAAAAGCTGGCCGGCCTGGGGAGAGCGCAACCCACTTTTTATCAAGCGTTCCTCAGCGGCACGAATCAAGTTCTTGAGTCTGATTCGGCCTTGTCTGGTTTCAGCGCCAGCCCGAAAGGTCGGTAAATAGATGGTAATACATAAATCATCTTGAAAATTAATCAGGGTAGTTAAATCTTCATTAGTTAATAAGTTCATCTTACAACCTCCTCGAATTTATTATCTCTGTAAGCTGCCCTGTTTATCCTTATCCAGATCAACTCGACTGCTTGGGCAGCGAGTTGATCTGGGCAACAGTAATACCCTTATAACAAACAGATAGGATTTTCCAGGTATATAAGCTAAATAGAATATTTTTTTCTCTCCGCTTCGAGATGATAGTTATCAGAAACCTAAGATTAATATTTGACTTTAAAACGCCGCAGGCGCAGAGAATTGGAAACCACGCTTACCGAACTCAGAGACATAGCCCCAGCGGCCAAGACCGGTGACAGGAAACCCAAAGCTGCAAAAGGTATGCCTATAATATTATAGAAAAAAGCCCAGAAAAGATTTTGTTTAATATGTTTCATAGTAGTGCGGGACAGTCTTATGGCTACCGGTATGCTGCGCAAATCTGATCTCATTAGGGTAATCTGGGCTGTTTCCATGGCTACATCGGTTCCGGTTCCAACTGCGATGCCAATATCTGCCGCAGCCAGGGCTGGGGCATCATTGATCCCGTCTCCTACCATGGCCACGGTTTTCCCCTGCTTCTTAAGTTCCACAATTTTAGCAGCTTTATCACCAGGCAGAACTTCTGCTATGATCTGTTCTATTTCTACCTGCCGGGCAATTGCCTTAGCCGTGCGTTGATTGTCACCAGTCAGCATATAGACTTCTATGCCCATCTCTTTGATCTCCTTTATAGCTGCTGCTGCGTTTTCCCGGACCGTATCAGCCACGGCAATAATACCCTGGAGGCTATGGTTTACAGCTAATAACATAGCGGTCTTGCCGTCCTCTTCCAGTGCGTCCAGGAAAGGTATACTTGACGATAGGTCCATATCCATTTGCTCCATTAAGCGTCTGTTTCCCAGAAGGATGGCCATCTCATTCCAATCGGCCTTCAAACCCAATCCCGGGAGTGCTTCGAAATTTACTGCATCCGGCAGCTCATGTCCTTCATCTTTGGCTTTACTGTAAATTGCTTCACCCAGAGGGTGTTCCGAGTGTTTCTCAGCAATACCTGCTATACGAATGATTTCCTTCGCGTTCATATTCCCCAGGGCTATAATGTCCGTGACCTCTGGTTTTCCCCTGGTAATCGTACCGGTTTTATCCAGGACCAGGGTGTTGATTTTGTAAGCTGTTTCCAGGTATTCACCCCCTTTAATAAAAATACCGTTTTCTGCTCCAATGCCTGTCCCTACCATGATCGCAGTAGGAGTAGCAAGTCCCAGTGCGCAGGGGCAGGCAATAACTAGAACTGCTACGGCTGCAGTTACGGCAGAAGTAAGACCGTCACCCAGCCAGTACTGCAGGAAAAAAGTCAGGAAGGCTGCAGCGATAATAGCGGGAACAAAAACTCCCGAAACCTGGTCGGCAATTTTTTGGATAGGGGCTTTGGAACCCTGAGCATCTTCGACCATTTTAATAATCTGAGCTAGTACGGTGTCTTTACCTACTCGGGTAGTCTGGAATTTGAAGCTGCCACTGGTATTGATGGTGGAACCGACTACGGGATCCCCCGGCATTTTTTCTACCGGCAGGCTTTCGCCGGTAAGCATAGACTCGTCCACTGACGATTTTCCTTCAACTATATTGCCATCCACCGGAATTTTTTCACCGGGACGAATGAGAATAATATCTCCGATTTGTACTTCCTCTACCGGAATATCCTCCTCCATGCCGTCCTTTATTACCCGAGCAGCTTGGGCCTGCAGTCCGCTGAGAGCTCGGATTGATTCGGTGGTTTTGTTTTTGGCCACTGCTTCCATATATTTGCCGGCCAAAATCAGGGTGATAATGAAGGCGGAAGTTTCAAAATACAGGTTGTTAATATCCCCTGTAAGCATATTATACACACTGAAAAGGTAGGCGGCGCTGGTGCCCATGGCCACTAGTACATCCATATTGCTGCCACCTGATCGCAAAGCCAGGAAAGCGTTCTTATAAAAACGGAAGCCAATAAAAAACTGAACCGGGGTAACCAATATTAACTGCAGATAGGGATTATGCAAAAGTCCTGCTTTAAGGCCCAAGAGCATTAAGATCATGCCCAGTATCAAGGGGGAACTAAGAATTATAGATGCGATCAATAGACGACGGAGATGATGAACTTCAGATGTTTCATTGTCTGCTGGGACTGTTTTTTCCCAAGATACCATTCGGGCGCAGTAACCGAGATTATCGATCGCAGCAGTAATGGTTTCGCTGTTGCTTAGCAAAGGATTATAATCAACCACTGCTTTGTTGGTGGCCAGGTTTACCGTCGCCCGGCTGATGCCTTCCATGGCTTGAAGCTTCTTTTCGATGCGGGCGGCGCAGGCAGCACAGGACATACCCTTAATGTCCATTTGGATCGTTTTATTCGCGGCCGGTCCCGCTTGAACAGAAAACCCCAATTTCTCAATATTGTCTATGAGCGAATCCAGGTTAACAATGGCAGGATCAAAGTCTACTGAAGCTTTATTGCTGAGCAGGTTTACACTGGCGGAGTTTATACCCTCCAGGGTGGATAGCCTGTTCTCGATGCGAGCGGCACAGGCAGCGCAGGACATACCTGTGATTTTTAGTTCAATTGTTTCGTGCATGGTTTGGCCTCCTAAAGCATTCAGACATTTGCGGGGTGTAAAGGGAAAGATAATCTGACTATATTATATCCATTTACCCTTTATCAAAAACTGTTTTACTGCTGGAAGCGAACAAAGAAAGTGGTTCCGGATGGAGAGCTATCTATATTAATAACAGCATTATGTCTTTCTGCGATACTATTACAGACCGATAGGCCCAAGCCGGTTCCATGTTCTTTAGTGGTGAAGAAGGGAGTTCCGAGTTTATTCAAGATTTCTGCCGGTATTCCGCAGCCCTCATCTTGCACCTCCAGAACTATGCTATTGTCTTCTGTATAGGTGCGAATAGTAACAGTCTGATTCGCTTCCACTGCTTCCAGGGCGTTACGGACCAAATTCAGGAGCAACTGCCGGATTTCTTTGGGGTCCAGGAGTTGATCCGGGATATCCTGCAGCTGTAACTTAAGGTATTTATCGTTAATCAGGGCATCTGCTTCAATTAAAATGGCCAGATTACCAATAATCTGGTTTATATTGCCAGGCTCTAATTGCAGTCTGGTGTGGGGAGCCATAGAAAGAAATTCTGAAATGATGCTATCAGCCCGATCCAGTTCCTCGATCATGATGTCTAAATATTCTACATCCTCCTGGTATACGGGTTTGTCTCTTAACAGTTGCAGAAATCCCCGTACCGTGGTCATCGGATTTCTGGTTTCATGGCTGATACTGGCGGACATTTGTCCAATTAAATTGAGCCGATCCATACGGGCCATTTCTTCATGCATTTGTTTTCTCTGGCTGATATCAACGATGGAATTCAATAAACAGGGCTGGCCTTCGATATTGATAATCTCTGATGATATTAAACCGACCCGCTGTTCTCCCGCTTTAGTGCAGAAGGAAATTTCGAGATTTTGTACCGCTGTCCCCTTGAGCATCATAGCGCTAATATTTTTTATATTTGCTGTGTTGCACCAGAGGCCGACATCACTGGCCTGGTGGCCGATAACTTCCTCCCGGGAATAACCGGTCAGGCGGCAAAACATTTCGTTCACATCTATATATGCCCAATCCTCAAGGGTTGTAATACTCATCATACTGGGGCTGGATTGAAAGGCTTTGGAGAATTTTTCTTCCGATCGGCGCAAAGATTCTTCAGCCCGCTTGCGATCAGTAATATCGGTTGCTAAGATCGCTATTTGACCGACTTCCAGATAGAAAATGCGTACCGCAATAATTTTACCAAGCTGATCGATATATTCTTCAGTATAAAGTGCTTCTTTGGAGGCTGCTACTTCATTTAAAGCATTCGTCAGTTTCGAAAAGATAGCCGGTAAAACCTCACTCATTTTTTTGCCTATTAATTCTTCACCGGTGGTATCGGTCAATGCCTCAAAAGCAGGGTTAATATCTAAACACTGATAATCAATTTGATTTTTTTCATTGGAGAAAGATATTTCATAAAGGCTGAAGCCTTCGCCTATGGAATTAAACAGAGAGCGATATTTGCGATCACTTAAATGCAAGGCTTCTTCAGTTCTGCTGTGCCTGCGCATTTCAGCCTTTAGCATCTCGTTCAGGATGTGCAGACTCTTAGTTCTTTCCTGTCCCAATTTTTCGAAAGTATATCGTTTCGCTCTGAGGAAAACCTGGTTTTCGGGTGTAATTTGAACCGGCTTTCGGTATTCCGAACTCTCTATGAATTTCAGTTCTCCTGAAGAATTGATTAAAGTGGACTGGTGGTGGCTGAGTACATCTATCATCTGGGCAGAATCACATTTATTCAGAGCATAAGAACACATTATTATTATCTTGTAATCTTTGAAAATCTTAGTGAGTTGTTCTTCATAGTTTTGAAAACTTGCCCAGTGTTTATTTTCCAGCCACATATTGTTGGAAATGATACGCAGGCCTTCATAACCATTGCCTACAGCTTGATTAAGCCGGGTGAACCACTCGCTTTGTACTTCGGCCAGTCGCAGTTTCCCCTTCCTCTGGTACCAATCTGAACTATTAATAAATACAATTTGACCTTTATTGCAATATGAGTTGAAATCTGGCACTGCTTTTTTAAAAGCTGTTCTGGTTTGATACAAGGATAGGGTTCCCGAAGTTAAACAGATACAATACTCATTATTGCTTAAACCTGCCTGCATAAAAGGAATTAAAACGTCCAGCAGGTCTCGTTTAGTCTTGTGCAGCAGGCACATATGTGTACCCCAGGGAATTTCAGCAAACCCATTTATCCCGGTTTTCCGGGGTGTATGCTTGATGCCGCATTGTAAATCTGGCGACGGTTGATTATCATTAAGCAGAGACAGCACCCTGTTTCCCCCTTAACATTTACCTGGATATATTATAGCTCATAATTTGGGAAAATACTGGTATTATTTCCCCGTCAATTATTTTGGCCGGAGCCTTTATTACGATTCTTGCGCTTTATATTCGGGGATGGGCGGTTCTTCTTTATTAAAGTCTTGCTTGAGGAACCGATCAAATCGCTTCGGCCACATTTCTCCAGGGCTTCTGCTGCCATCTTCTGGTTATCAGGATGGCGATATTGCAGCAGGGCGCGCTGAGCTTTCCTTTCCCAATCACTGTCCGGTATATGAAGCGGGTGGCCATTTAATGGGTTAAAACCGGTATAATACATAGAGGTGGATATGGTCATGGGGGTAGGGGTGAAGTTTTGTACCTGTTCTGGATAATACTGCAGGTTATCCCTTACGAACTCTGCCAGTTCCACGGTTTCATCCAGACCGCAGCCTGGATGGGCAGAGATAAAATAGGGGATGAGGTATTGCTTTTTCCCGAGCTTCTGATTGGTGGAGTTAAACCTTCGCACAAACAATTCGTATTTTTCTCGGCCAGGTTTGCCCATTACTCTGGTTACTGCCGGAGATACGTGCTCAGGAGCCACTTTTAGCTGTCCACCGACATGATAGCGGCAAAGGTCCTGAAGATATTTTCCCGTAGCGTCTTCCAGAACCAAATCATAACGCACCCCGGATGCTACTCTTATGTTTTTAATACCTTTAAGCTTGCGCATATGGGACCAGAGCCTGGTCGAGGGAGAAGGATTAGTGTCTAGATTTTTGCATACTCGGGGATAAAGGCAACTTGGTTTCTGGCACTGTCGGCACTTATCCTGATCCTGACCTGATAAGCCGTACATATTGGCAGAAGCGGCTCCTAAATCGGGAATAACCCCTTTAAAGTCTAGGTGCTTGATGAATGATTGTGCCTCTCCGGCCAGGGATTGGATACTACGGTTCTGGATAAATTTACCCTGATGCAGTCCGATGGAGCAAAAATTACAGCCTCCAAAACATCCGCGGTGGGTTAACAGGGAAAATTGTACCGGGTTCAGGGCCGGGATACCTCCTGCTTTTTCGTAACTGGGATGGCAACTACGCTGGTATGGAACTTCATAGATAGCATCTAACTGCTTAGTAGACAGTGGAAGAGGAGGAGGGTTGACTATTACCAGCCGGTCGCCATGAGCCTGGGCCAAAGGGGGAGATGAATAGGGGTTATTATAATTGAACAACTGGCGGGTAAAAAAGTTAAAGGCCGACTTGTTTTCCCGTATCTCTTCGCAAGAAGGCAGCTTTATAGCCTCCGGCGGAAGAGCATCTGAAACATAAGCAGTGCCGCGTATGTTCCGGATTTGCTTGATATCTTTGCCATCTTCTAAATTCCTGACAATATCCAGGAGGGTGTACTCGCCCATGCCATATACCAGCAGGTCTGCCTTGCTGTCCAGCAGCAGGGAGCGTCTTACTCGATTACTCCAATAATCATAGTGGGCCAGCCGTCTGAGACTGGCTTCTATTCCTCCCACAATAATTGCTATGCCCGGAAATGCTTCCCGGATCCGATTGCTGTATACGATGACAGCTCGATCTGGCCGATGACCGTCTCTGCCCCCGGGGGAGTATAGATCCCCGCGACGTTTTTTCTTATCAGCAGTATAATGGCTGACCATACTGTCCAGATTGCCGGCACTTATACCGAAGCATAAGCGGGGCGCACCGAGTTGTTCAAAATCAGCCCTGCTTCTCCAATCAGGCTGAGCAATAATTCCTACCCGGTAGCCGTGTGATTCCAGAAAACGTCCCAGTATAGCGGAGGCCCAGGCAGGATGGTCAACATAAGCATCTCCACTTATGAGTATTATATCGAGCTGCTCCCAGCCTCTGTTTTTCATATCTTCTTTGTTCACCGGCAGAAATTGCAATTAAAGCACCCATTTCTTTTATTGTTAATTCCTAATTAGTATACCTCATTTCCGCAGGGTTTTTGAGAAATCCGTAGCACGGGTCATAGGAGTGGGATCGGCATAACTATTGTCACAACCTATGCTAGGATTCAGTCCTGATATTGCCATTTCTCCTGGAGAGACTTTACAGGAATCTTGGGATTCACTTGCTATGACCCAGGTGGATTTGGCAAAGCGAACTGGCCTAACAAAGCTCCCATAACCCAAGAAACTGCTTTGAAAGTAGCAAGTATTTTGGAACACCGGCAAGCTTTTGGAATAATTTAGAGGCCAACTACCGGGAAACTAGGGCGCGGCTGCAAGACCCGGGGGTAGTGGTAGGAAGGTTACACTATGATGAAAAGATTCCTTGGGGTGGTTTTCAAGATATGCAAAAAAGTTTGCATGAGAGAAATGCTTGTTAAGGAAACAGCTATGTGCCTTTTTATAATCCTTGGTCGGGATTCCATTTCCCCAGGAGTTCATTGTTGCGAATAAAAGCAAGCAGTAATGGGGTGAGAAAAGGATTCTTAAGCTGGCTGCGATATTTATATATAGCCGCTTTTAGAAGACCCTGCTCTGAGCAGGGTCTTTTTTAACGAAGCAGTTCCGGGATATGCCGGACGCCAACTTTTCCATAGGTCTGGGAAATATTTTTTATCATCATATTCAGCTTGCCGGTTTGGGATAGGATTCCCTGCAGTTCGGGCAGTTCTTTTCTGGGCAGAATAATATTCAGGATCAGGCGTTCTTTGCCCTCCAGACCATAACCTTTTTTAGTAGTTACTGAGTAACCAAATCTTCTCAGTAGATCCGCAAGTTCTATTCCATCATCAGTATGCTTATAAACCGTTACTTCTAGCAGGCCAACAGCTATCTTATTTTCAATAAAATTTCCCAAGAAGACACCAGATAGGCGCCCTAGGGCGAAGGCCAGTATATAGATAAACCCGGAAGATCCTACAATTAATTTAAATGCGTACGCAAATATAAACGCATCGAGGAAAACTGTAGCATAAACTGGTTTAATGATCTGCTTGCTAAGGAATATGGTTCTTAAAGTTCCCAAGGTGGTGCTGATGGCATTGAGCATGAATACTATAGCAATCTCAATCAGCATAATAACCCTCCTTTCTAAAAACAAAAAAAACTCCTGCTGACTACAGAAGTTTTCCGATCTTTTATAGTGCTATTAGATGATAATAACATAAATTTAGGAATGATTCAAGGCCGACGCCTTCTCTTTTTGCCAGTGCAAGTCAAGCGCTCAATCTATTTATTCTGAGGAGGATGGTATTTTGTTGAGTTATAGAATGGCAGAAGAATTCAGTAATTATAGGGTTGCACTGGTCAAGTTCTTCAATCATAAGCTCAAACATTTCATGGTGTTGATGAAATTGCTCTTCACTTATGAGGAATCGAAGATAGCCGCGCCCAGCTGTCATGTAAGGAGAATACGCAAGAGGTAAATCTTATCGGCTGTTTAAAGCAGGTTTAAAGAATAACGGCCTGCTCCACATTGCGAATATAGTATTAGGCTACTGTCCTAGGTCAACCGGGAGGTGAATAGCCAGTGCTATTTATAAATCAAAGTCGAATAATGAATGAAAATAAACCATGTGAGTGACAAAAGGTGTCAAATTTCCCGAAGGTTATAAAGAGTAGGTTGTCTAAAACATAGCGGATAAGACTAAATGTGATTGAAATCTTAAATTATTGGTGAATCAAAGCGAAATATGGTTAAAGATAAAAACCAGCCTTGGTTGGGAGAAGGATGGAATGTTGGTAAAAAAGAATATGAGGCAAGAATTTAATAAAGATAATCAGCCGCTCCGAGAGCGGGGTTTTGTGCCGGAATTATTCAGCAGCAGTACAGCTGAAGGGCAGCTCGAAAAAAGCTATAACAACTCGGATAGGAGCGTTTATGAGTATATAGTGGAATTAGAGGATGAACTTCGTCTCAGCCAAGAACGTTATAATAATATTGTCAACAGCAGGAGTGAAATGGTAGTATGCTTCAATCCAGATGAGATAATAACCTTTTCTAACCATGCCTTTTGCCGTTTCTTTCAAAAAGATCAGGATGAAATACTAGGAATAAGTTTCCTGAATTTAATTTATGAGCCGGATAGAGAGGCCATCCACTTACTACTCATGAACCTGAATAAGGAAGAACCACAAGTTTTATTTCCCTGGAGAATTATCAAAGCGGATGGGAGTATAGGCTGGCAAGAATGGAACTGCCGGGCGGTATTCGATGAAAGAGGAACCATAATTGAATTCCAGGCCGTGGGCTGGGATATATCTGAACGACTGGAAATGGAAAGAGCGTTGAAGGAGTCCGAAGCATATTACCGGGCAACCTTTGAAAGCACCGGGACAGCTATGATGATCTACCAGTATGATATGACCATCATACTGGTGAATACTGAATTTGAAAAACTGTCCGGTTATAAAAGGGAAGAAATAGAACATAAACTGAAATGGACTCACTTTATCGACCAACTTGATCTGGAGCGGATGATCAACTATCATTTTACTCGTCAGGGAGACAGCAACAAAGTGCCGGATAATTATGAATTTCATTTCCGGGATCGCTGGGGTAACCTAAAAGATATTTTCTTAACGGTGGCGGTAATCCACGAAAACAAAGCCGTAGTAGTCTCGTTTATGGATATTACTGAACGCAATAAAATGGAACAGGCCCTGCTTCAGTCGGAAAGAAGATATCTATCTATTTTAAATGCCTGTCCTAACGAACTTTCCATATCTACTATAGAAGAGGGAATGTTTATTGACGTAAATCAGCAAATGTGTAAAACAGTGGGCAGATCATATGATGAAGTAATTGGACATACATCTCTCGAATTAGGGATTTGGGTGAATCTGGAGGATCGGGTGGAACTGGTGAGATTGCTGAGAGAAAATGGCTCAGTACGCAACCGTGAATATACTATTCGTTCCAAAAGCGGGAAGGCAATAATTGCTCTGGTATCAGCCGAGATATGGGAGCTTGATGGAAAAGAATGCATGATACTTATTACCAACGATATAAGTGAAAAAAAGCTGATGGAGAAAGAACTGGCCAGGTTGGATCAGTTGAATCTGGTAGGTGAAATGGCAGCCAGTATTGGCCATGAAGTGCGGAATCCCATGACCAGTGTCAGGGGATTTTTACAGTTATTGAAAGACTATGAAAGCTTTGAGTTTTATCGTGAATATTTCAATATAATGATTGAAGAACTGGATAGTGCCAACCAGATAATTACGGAATTTTTGAGTATGGCCAGGCATAAAAATGTAGACTTACAGCTCAGGAATTTGAATTCCATTGTTATCAGCGTAGCACATTTATTAAAGGCGGATGCTGCAACTCAAGGGAAAGCGCTTGAGTTGGAATTGAATGATGTGGTGGAGATAATGCTGGATGAAAAAGAAATACGTCAATTACTCTGCAACCTCTCCAGAAACGGATTGGAGTCAATGGAAGCAGGTCAAACACTGCTAATACAAACTTATATGAAAAAGGATAAACTTATCCTGTCCGTAAAGGACCAGGGAAGCGGTATACCCGGAGAAGTGATGGATAAAATCGGGGTACCGTTTTTCACCACCAAAGAAAATGGCAGCGGATTGGGACTGCCAGTCTGCTACAGTATCGCTGCTCGTCATAAAGCCAGCATTGAGTTGGAAACGGGCCAGGGAGGTACAGCCTTTTTGGTATTGTTTGATTTGTCGGCTAACAGTCAACAAGACTAACTTGCCCAGGGTTAGAGGAGCGAGTTAGTCTTATTTTTTTGGCACCATAAGTTTTCTTATATTCTTATTGACAGCTAGACGATCCTATGGTACTGAGTAGCAGCTTAAGAAAACGTTACACTAATAGTATCGCTGCTTTCAACTGTAAAATGCGACTTCAAGGTTAATATAATCAAATATTTTTCCCTCCTTTAACGGGTAAATATCCCTCAACTTACGATACCTTCCTATTACGATTAGAATAATCCAATAAAATATTTAGTTTGCGTAATATACTTCTCTCTTGATAAAAAAAACCCCAGAGCAAAATATAGTCTATCATGATGTCAAAAAAGTGTGATAATGTTTTTGTGTGTGCATAAAATAGATTGATAAATGATGTATAATGCTAATATAGCTATTACATTTATTATTTGGAATCCTGAAGATAATGACCAGCGATTATATTTGTAAGAAATGTATTTACTAATAGCCCGGATTTTACGAAATATTTATTTCAAATATAAACGTAAATGTCGAAAAAGGACAAAATACCAAAAAGATAGTCTAAAATGTCGATTTATTTAACTTATAGTATACAATAAAGCTTAGTTAAGTGGACAGGTTTTGCTGGTATGGGAAAATAGATTTAGAAGGGAGGGAAAATGGAAGTAGTTACTGTTTCAGCAATAATCTGACTAATTATTATTAGGGGAGAGTGAAGATAAGAATGAATTTTTTATCACCTGCAGAAATAGCTGTAGCAGCTTGTAATGCTGGTAAAGCGAAAACTGAAATACCATTCGGAAAACTTTTTATCTTAGGGATACTGGCCGGAGCTTATATCGGTTTTGGAGCCAATCTGGCGACTAAAATAGGGTCCATGGCAGATGCGGGAACCGCAGGTGGCCAGTTCTTATTTGGCGCAACATTCTCAATCGGATTGATGCTGGTTGTTATTGCCGGATCGGAACTTTTTACCGGTAACAACATGGCATGTTTCATTTCTGCTATGAATGGCCAGGCTAAATGGGGTGGACTTCTGTATAACTGGGTGGTTGTATGGTCCGCCAATTTTGTGGGATCGGTTTTGTTGGTTTATATCATTTTTTATGGTCTCTTCTGGCTTTCCAAAGATGCCAGTGGGGCGGCAGCTTTATCGGATCAAGGTATTAAAGCCTTAGCGATTGCTAAAGGAAAGATGTCATTAAGCTTTAGCGCCTGTTTCTTCCGGGCCATCTGCTGTAACTGGTTGGTTTGTTTAGCAGTTTGGGTGGCTTTTGCAGCCAAGGACATTGTGGGCAAAATATTCGGTATTTTCTTCCCAATTATGGCCTTCGTTTCCAGTGGGTTCGAGCATTGCGTTGCCAATATGTTTTTCATTCCTATGGGTATTACTATTGCCAGTAAGGCACCTGATTTGGTGGCTGCGCAATTTAGCATGTCAACTGCTGAAGTTGCTTCGTTTTTCAGTTACAGCAACTTTTTAACCGCGAATTTGCTTCCAGCTACCCTTGGTAATATAGTAGGGGGAGCATTCTTTGTAGGAGGCGTTTATTATTTCGTCTATATGAGAAAGACTGCCCCGGCCGCAAAAGTCGAGAAAGTGGCTAAGGGTTAAAAAACGCTTACTATTCTAATAAAGAAATTACTAGTGGGTGTATAAAGCCCGCGGTTTGATTTATCCAAGCAGTATATCATTTATGATTGCTGGCTGTGACAATATTTGTATGGCTGTGATCTGATATATTTATAGTATTGTCACTGAATAGATTATGAACCGCGGGCATATGCTCGTGGTTTTCATTTCTGTTGGTGGCTTAAGCACAGCAGCAACAGTTTTGCTTTTATCATAAACATACTGCTGTTGGGTGAAGGCCGGGAAAAAACTATGAAAGGAGGGTGTGAAGTGGCCAATTATATGGATATCATTGCCAGCTGCCAGGACAAAGCAGGTGGAATAATCGAAGCCTACCATGCAATCCAAAAAGAGTACAACTACATCCCGGAAGAAGCCTTGCGAGAGGCAGCTCGAGCCTTTAGATTATCTGAAGCTCAGGCTTTTGGAGTAGCAACATTCTATTCTTATCTTTCGGTTAAGAAAAGGGGCAAATACATTATTCGTATGTGCGAAAGCGCTCCCTGCCATGTTGCAGGAGCGGATGAAGTTTTGAAAGCCCTGGAAGCTTATCTGGGAATTAAAGTTGGAGAAACAACCGCTGATGACAAATTTACCCTGGAATTGACTGAATGTATCGGTCAATGTCAGGCCACGCCGGTGTTGACCATCAACAGGGAACCAGTCTTTAATGTCAAGCCGGACATGGTGCCCGGGCTTTTAGCCGGATATAAATAATCAGGAAAGGAGGGAAAAATATGGCCCAGGAATATCGGGTATTATTAGAACATGCCGATAAAATCGATCCGGAAAGCGCAGCCGATTACATTAAGGTAGGCGGTTACCGAGCTCTGGAAAAAGCACGCAGCATGAACCCCCGGGACTTGACCGAAGAGGTTAAAAAATCCGGACTCAGGGGAAGGGGCGGTGCAGGTTTCAATGCCGGCATGAAATGGAGTTTTGTACCCCAGTACCCCGAAACCAAGTATGTGGTGTGCAACTTTGATGAAGGGGAACCGGGAACCTATAAAGATAGAATCATATGTGAGAAAAATGCGCAGGCACTGCTGGAAGGAATGGCAATATGCGGATATGCCATAGGTTCCAACCAAGGATATATATATTGTAGAGGAGAATATCCGTTTGTAGCAGAACTGCTTAAAAAAGCGATTGGGAATGCAAAAGAATCAGGTGCTTTAGGGGAATTCAATATAGAAGTAAGAGTGGGAGCAGGTGCCTATGTATGCGGCGAAGAAACTGCTCTTATTGAATCCATCGAAGGGCATCGAGGAGAGCCAAGATTTAAGCCCCCGTTTCCAGGTGTAGAAGGTTTATGGCGTATGCCTACGGTGGTCAATAATGTAGAGACCTTGGCCTGTCTGCCTTATATTCTAACTAATGGCGCAGATTGGTTTGCAGCCATAGGAGCCAAAAGTTATCCTGGAACCAAGGTGCTTACTCTTACCGGTGACATTGAAAACCCGACTTATTTTGAAGTGCCCACTGATTACCTGCTCCGGGACGTAATCTATGAACTCGGGGGAGGAGTCAAAGGCGGCAAGAAGCTGAAAGCAGTGCAAGTAGGTGGTACTTCAGGAGCCTTTATTCCACCCCAGAACATTGATACACCTATAGATTTTGATTCTATGGGTGCTATAGGGGCAGCCCTGGGATCAGGCGCAGTATTTGTTATGGATGAAAGCCGGGATATAGTAGACATAATCAACCGGATAGCGAAGTTCTTTGAACATGAATCCTGCGGGCAGTGTACTCCCTGTCGGGAAGGCACGCTCCGCTGCAAAGAAATAATGGAACGAATTAATACTGGGAGAGGGAGCCTGGAGGATATTGATAAACTCAAAGTTCTGGCCCGGGTTATGCAGAAAGCATCTTTATGCGGTCTGGGGCAGGCAGCTCCGGTCCCGATTATCTCTACGCTGGAACATTTTAAATATGAATATTTAAGAAAACTGGTGTAGATAGAAAGGAGGGAAACGAAATGGATATAAAATTAACTATAGATGGTAAAGAAATAGAGGTGCCTCAAGGTACCATGCTCTTAGAAGCCTGTCGTAAGGCGGGGGCAGACATCCCCACATTCTGTTATGATCCCGATCTAAAACTAGCCGGTTCCTGTCGGATGTGTGTGGTACAACCCGTGGGATTTCGCAATCTGGTAGCCAGTTGCGTAACTCCGGCTCAAAACGGCATGGTTATTGAAACTGAAAGTCCGGATGTTGTCGAATCCAGGAAGGTAATCCTGGAGCTGATGCTGGCCCGGCATAAACTAACCTGCCATACTTGCGAAAAGGACGGCGAATGTAATCTGCAGGATTACTGCTACCGGTATGGAGTTACCGAATCTCGCTTTACAGGAAAAGCCCATGAGCTTTTCATGGCTGGTTCCGACCCCTTTATCGAACGGGACTATGATAAATGTATCATGTGTACCCGCTGTGTTAGGGCCTGCGAAGAAATTACCGGTGCCCGCGCGATAAACGTAATGGGACGAGGCCACCATGCGAAAATAGCTACTGCTTATGATGGTGAGCTGGAAGATTCACCCTGTGTATTCTGTGGGCAATGTATTATGGTATGCCCGGTAGGAGCGCTAACCAGCAAGATAGCAGCTGGCCAGGGCAAGCCAGCACAAAATGACAAAGTGTTGACTACCTGCACTTACTGCGGCACTGGATGCACATTGGAACTCAATGTTAAGAACGATAAAATAGTTGGTGTAACATCCAATAGAGATGCAGAATGGAGCCCGGTCAACCGTGGGGCACTGTGTGTCAAGGGACGTTTCGGCTGGGATTTTGTAAACTCTCCGGAAAGGCTGACTACTCCGCTGATCAAAGAGAATGGTGAATTCCGTTCGGCTTCCTGGGATGAAGCCCTGGATCTGGCTGCGGAAAAAATTAAAGGAGTCAAGGAACAATATGGCCCTGATTCCATATCCCTGTTTTCTTCAGCTAGAACTACCAATGAAGAAAACTATCTGGCTCAGAAATTAATGAGAGCAGCAATAGGTTCCAATAATGTGGACCATTGCGCCCGTCTCTGACACTCCGTTACTGTCGCCGGTCTGGGGGCAGCATTCGGAAGTGGTGCAATGACCAATTCCATCAATGAACTGGAAAGCGATGCTAAATGTGTTTTCCTGATAGGGACCAATACTACCGAGAACCATCCGGTTATCGGCTATAAGATCAGGCAGAATGTTTTTAAAAACGGAGCTAAGTTAATCGTAGCCGACCCGCGTAGAATTGAGCTAGCAGAACTGGCTGATGTATACTTGCCGTTCAAACCTGGTACAGATGTGGCTCTCTTAAATGGTATAATGAATGTGATAATATCGGAAGGTCTGGCTAACCGGGAGTTTATAGAATCACGTACCGAAGGCTATGAGGCCATGGCAAAAGTGGTGGAGAATTATCCGCCGGAAGTAGCGGCTGAAATATGCGGTGTTGATGCGGCAGATATTATTAAGGCAGCTCGCCTATATGCTGAGTCAGAAGCTGCATCATTATGTTATGCCATGGGTGTTACCCAGCATAGTACTGGAACTGATAATGTAAAGAGCTGCTGTAATCTGGCTTTATTAACCGGCAATCTCGGTAGGCCAGGAACTGGTGTCAACCCGCTGCGCGGGCAGAATAACGTACAGGGTGCCTGTGATATGGGAGCACTCCCAGTAGTATTTACTGCCTATCAAGCAGTTACTAATGATGAGGCCCGGGAAAAATTCGAAAAAGCCTGGGGGGTAAAGCTTTCAGGAGTAAACGGGCTTACCCTGACCAAGACCATCAATAAAGCCTACGAAGGAGAAGTTAAGGGATTAATAGTCGTTGGTGAGAATCCTATGGTCAGCGATCCTGATCTGCATCATGTGGAAGAGGCTCTTGACAAGCTCGATTTCCTGGTGGTGCAGGATATATTCTTGACTGAAACTGCCATGAAAGCCGATATAGTATTACCCGGAGTAAGCTTTGCGGAGAAAGACGGAACCTTCTCCAATACTGAGAGAAGGGTACAAAGAGTACGTAAGGCTATAAGCAATGTCGGTGATTCACGGCAGGACTGGGAGATCTTATGCGATCTTTCTACCCGCCTGGGTTATCCCATGTCATATAATTCGGCGGAAGAAATATTTGATGAAATGAGGACCCTCACTCCTTCCTATGCAGGCATGACCTATGCACGCCTGGAAGGAAAAGGTCTGCCCTGGCCCTGTCCTAATGAAGAACATCCGGGAACACCGATTCTTCACAAAGAGAAATTCAACCGAGGACTGGGGCTTTTCCATGCCATTGAATATCTCGAACCAGCAGAAGTGACCGATGAAGAGTATCCTATTATTCTCACCACCGGACGCAGTTTGTATCATTACCATACCGGAACTATGACCAGGAGAAGTAAAGGTCTGGATGAATTTATGCCGGAAAACGTGATACAGATTAACACCAAACTGGCGAAAGCGAAGAATATAGTAGATGGGGAAATTGTCCGGGTAACTACCCGCCGGGGAAGCATAGAGGCGAAAGCAGAAGTTATAGATGGAATACGGGAAAAAGTAATATTTACTTATTTCCATTTTGCTGAAGCAGCCGCCAATGTGTTAACAAATGCTGATTCTCTGGATCCTGTGGCAGGAATCCCTGAATATAAAGTATCAGCCGCCCGCTTGGAAAAAATAT
>CAZHHJ010000011.1:0-28768 GCA_964531295.1 uncultured Syntrophomonas sp. | reverse complement strand
GAACGGCGTCTCTTTTTTCAAAGACCTCTGTTAAGCTTTACAGGAATGCTCCTTGCCTAGTTATTATAACATGGGCTATCCGATTTTTCGGTGTATTCTCTTGAACTTGCTTACCTGCGTTATTTTGACCTCTATCCGGGGATTGTTAAATATTTTTTAGTAGTTTTCGTTTTCACTGGTCTGGCAATTATGTCGTGCCCAGGCAGGATAACCTCAACTTGGAGATTGATAAGTTTGCCCTCTTTCCTTGTAAGGGGAACTGCAACGGATTCTCCCGGATTATAAGTATGCGATTGAGACTATTCGGCCTGCTGTCTGGTTACTGTATTTCTCATCTAGCATCTCTCGGTGTTCATTAACGAAATTGTAGACATCTTCAGTAATATAGCCTTTGTCTCGTAGCCAGCGGAAGGTGTTCTCATAATAAACACTTATGCCGTAGGTAGAGCTTCCATCCCGGAAGCGGTTGGTTTGAGGTAGATTAGAGCGCTCAATAGCAAGCTCGAAGTTTCCACTGTCCCCTTCATAATAGCGTAACACCTGCGAACGGAGCATTTTTTCGTTGGACATGTTTTGATAATCAGCCTTTATTGCTTCAAGAAAGGCCTTTTTATCCTCGTCGCGGATTTCTATTGGAGTATATTCTTTAAACGGCTGATATTTTGACGTTACTTCATTATTTGACTTGAGATTTTTATGCATTAAGTCACGCAGCCTGTAAAGATCAACTGTAATATGTCGGATATCAGTCAGGGGCAGATCGATAGCAGCTAATCTTTTCACCCGTTCCTCCCGATTACCGGCTAGCAATGTTAACTGACTAATTGTTTTTTGATCAATTTCTTGGGATGGTTGCACGGGTATAATCATCCGAAAACTGTGTTTCTCGATTTTACCGTTATCCAAGCGATAAATAAAGCTAATATCAAAGTACCGTATTTTTTCACCATCATAGTCTTTAATAATACTGCGCTGTCGATAATTACTCCGGACTGTTTTGATATTATCAGCCAAGTATTGATGCAGTTCCAGAGTGCTATCTATACTTTCAGCTTCAGTATAAATTCCCGGATAAACCGACCATAAAAGCCGGGTCTCTTCTGGGGTAAAATTACGAGATTCCGGATAAACATATTCATTGCTGTCCGGGTCTTTTTGCATAGATTCAGGTGTCCCATAGCTTAATGCCAGAAATTCCGGAAGATTAGAAATATCCAGATCTACAGGGTTTTGCTCAGCCTGCAGAGTTTGTAGCACCTCATACGGTTCCCCGTTGTAAGAAAATACCACTGCTTCTACTTGATCTGCATCCGGTAACCGGGTGGCATAGCCGTACCAGTCATAATATACCGACATACTGGTTATGATCAGCAGGCAGGCAAAAATAACAAAACCCTTGTAAGCTCCGAACACTCTAAATGATTTTTTCAGTAACATCTCAGCAATAAGGTACCCGACCAGTCCCGCAAGCAGGAATAGCAGCAATGGAATCACTAAAGTATTGTATTGGACATTAAACACTTCTATCAGAATAGCGCCCAAGGCTAAAGTACTGCAGAATGTTACTCCATATTTAAACACGGGATTCAGTTTACGGATGGCTAATACATCCCCAGCGTTTTCCATCTTGCGATTTTTATACAATATCTGCGCCAGCCAGACGAAAAGAACTCCCAGCAAGAGATAAACGATCCATACCGTCCAGTTCAGACTAGTGTAAGTGTTATGCAAACCGGAAGCGTAGGCCATCGGGGTGGCCTGTATGGAAAATCCATCTATATTGTGAAGTGTACCGACAAAGCCATATAAAAACCGGTTCAGGAAGAATTCGGTCAAAACTTTCAAACCGAAAATTAGATAATTGGCTATAACAAAAAAGACTATATGAGCTATGATGTGACCGGTTACCATTCCTATAACCACTGCCAGCGAATACAAAAGCAGGCTCAGTGAGCAAAAGATAAACAACCAATTTAATAATGCAGCCATATCCAGGCATTCATATTTCAGACCTATTCCCAGCATACTCAGGAAGAAGAGCAGCAGAGGAACTATGACCATAAATAAACCAGATAAATAATTGCTGGTAAAAACTGTGCGACGCTTAAAAGGCAAAGCATTAATCATACCTACCGACATAGGATTATACATATATGAAAAGACGGCTACTGCCACCATGATGCTAAATATAGCAATCAAAGCAGGCATAATATCTGAAAGCTCAAAAATAGTCTTGGCAAAGATATTGGACACATCAGCCAGCCTTTCATATCTTCCGTTTGCGACCGTACTGAATCCTATAAGCAGGAGAACAACTGTGTACGCCGCAAATATTGGCCAGAATCTGTGCATGTTTTTTTGAAAAATGGCTTTGCTAAATAATGGCGCTGCTGATTGCATAATCCATACCCCCCAACTCGTGAATAAATATTTCTTCTAAAGATAGCGGTAAAACATCTAACATTAAAGGATTTAGAATAACCGCCTTATTCAGAATTTCCTTTCGTTCCCCACGTACCACCAGTTGAATGACACTGCCCACCTTGTGCTCAGCCAGCACATTTAGGCTATTGAAATCAGGACTCTCATTGCGAAAGGCCATCTGCAGTTTAAAAATATTGTTCTGCAGTTCATCCAGGCTCCGTTCCAATACGACTTCGCCCCGATGCATGATCCCCACATGATCACATACGTCTTCCAATTCCCGCAGGTTGTGGGATGAAACAAAAACGGTAGTCTCACGTTCGGCAACATCCTGGAAAATCAGGCTCCATACCTTGCGGCGAGCTACCGGGTCCAGCCCATCCATGGGTTCATCCAGGACCAATACATCTGGCATGGTACATAGAGCCAGTAAAAAGGCTGCATGCTTTTTCATTCCGCGCGAAAAACGACGAATCGGCATTTTAGGATCTAGCGGAAATATCGGAATCAGCTTCTCCAGGCGTTCATCATTGAAATCAGGGTATACCCGCCTGTAGAAATTTATCACGTCTTGCATATCATCCTGAAGAAAAAAGTACATGTCATCAGGGATATAGGCAATGCGTTTCTTGACCGCAGGATTATCCAAAACCTCATTTTCATCTATCTGGATCGTTCCCTGATCAGGAATCAGTATTCCCACCATATGTTTGATCAGGGTGGTCTTGCCTGAGCCATTTGGTCCTACTATACCGTAGACACACCCTTTGGGCACAGTTACATTCACATTATGTAAAACCTGAAACCCGTCAAAGGACTTACAAAGGTTTCGTACTTCAATCATTATCTTCTTGACCTCCTTCACATAAAATTACAAACTTTCCACAGCAGTCACTATTTCTTCTTTACTAACGCCCAGATAGATAAGCTCCCGTGCCAGTTTCAGTACTTCTAACATTAGTTGCTCGATTCTCTCGCGGTTTTCGCCGGGTTCTATCAAAGCTACAAAAGTACCTTTGCCTGTTACCTGATACACATAGCCTTCAGCTTCCAGGTCCCGATAGGCCTTTTGAATGGTATTAGGGTTGATCGCCATATTCTTAGCCATTTCACGTACCGAAGGAATTTTTTCATCTGGTTTTAATACGCCGCAGATGATCAATTTTTTCAATCCATCTCGAACCTGCTTGAAAATTGGTCTGGGATCTTTCAAATCTATACTGATGATAATAATCACCTCCACTTCTAAATAAAAAGTTTGTGTGTATTGCGTGCACTACATTTCATAATACATTATAAGGCATTTGAATGTCAATACCTTCCTTTTGCAGGAGGCACGAGGAAGATCCCCTTGTCATTCTGAGATATAAAACAAAACAACAAAATTATATTTTCAGAAGGCTATCCCGGCTTTGTTTATTACAAAAAAGAGTGGTATAAAAAAGCCGCTCAAAAAACGGCTTTCTCAATTTTAAATCTTAAATTGTCATATAGCGTATAGGGATTGCGGGGAGTCTTGCCCGACAAGAACTCCAGTTTAAATGTTAAGCTTCGCAGGGTTTTGCTACTCTCTCAAATTAAAAGATATGCAACTCTATCTCGTAAAATGATAGCAATTTTGACAGCAACCAGGATAAACTTAGACAGGATAATAGGTGGAAAAATACAGAAGTCTTAAAGTCGATACTAAGCCCAGTATTGCTGTGTTGCCGCCCGGACTGCTATAAACGATAGAATAATCTATTTATTGGCCATCCTTATCATAAATACCATTGCCACCCTAGTGTTGCTGTATACCGCCAAGACATTTGGGATTGCAGCGAACACAGTGGTTCCTGTTTCGAGCGGTTACAGAGTTTTGGCCTCATAGCGGCCGATGATGGAGGGGGAGTCCGGGAACCGATGGGGGCGGTTTTTTTGTGCGGCTAAGTTGTTCTTATCTGTAAATAAATTAAAACTTAGCAAGTTTTTTTGGAAAGGATATTGCCTAAATGACTGAATAGACTTTATAATGATATAAGTGGTCTGACCACTAGGGCACTTAGCAACTAGGTGTATTAAATAAATAATTTTTTGGTGGCTTAAAGCACGAGAGTGAATATATTTTCATTGAACGCTGCAGATAATCTGTACCTTAATGCACACCATGGAAGAATGGAGAAATAATATGTTAGAATTACGAATCAACGGGTTTGGCGGGCAGGGATCCGTTACCTTGGCTCACTTGTTAGCGCAGGCTGCACTGGAAAATGGTGAGCATGGGCAGGCCTTGCCTTTCTTCGGAGTGGAACGCCGTGGAGCGCCGGTACGGGCAGCAGTGCGTATGTCCCCCACCACTATCCACGCACACAGCCAATGCGAACTGCCGGATTATTTGGTAGTGATGAGTGAAAAGCTCACCCAAGCGGCGGTCAATGAAGGCATTAATGATATCGGCACCGTGATCATCAATGCTCCCCACGCCTTGGCCGTGGCGAAACACCCTACCTGGCAGGTGGACGCCGACGCCATCGCCCACGATGCCGAATTGTTTTCGACCGACGGACCTTTAATAAATATTCCACTATTTGGGGCGGTGTGCCGAGTACTAAACATCCCGCCCAATATTATGGAACAAACCATACTGAATAAATGGCCGGGCATTAACAGTGAGCGTAATCTGAGCGCCGCTGGCAAGGCTTATTCCGAGGTTAAAATGTGTCCCCCGCTTCGTTAAGCGATAGGACTTCTATTATCAAAATAGGAGGTGGGTTCTAATCCCCCACCTCCTTGTAGCAGGTAGCTTGAAACGCCGTAATGCAGATCAGCGTATAGCACGCCTTTTATTTGGATTAGCGAAAGGAATGGAAATTAATGAAATCACTGACCAAAGCCTACCAGCCCATTTCTTGGCCAACGAAGGGATCCGGGGGTGACACCGGTTCCTGGCGGACGCACCGTCCGGTCGTTGACTATCAGATATGCAATAAATGCCAATTTTGCTGGGTATATTGTCCAGAAGCGGTCATTGACCGCCATGAAATTACTATTGATTATGCTTACTGCAAGGGATGCGGCGTGTGCGCTGTAGAATGCCCCACCGGCGCAATCAGCATGGTAAAGGAGGATGAGTAGCAGTATGAAAGCAGCTCAAGTTATAATGGATACCGGTACCCATGCCGCGGCCCTGGCCGTAAAAAGCGCCCGGGTGGACGTAATACCGGGCTACCCCATCACTCCTCAGACCAGCATTATGGAAGCAATAGCCGGCATGGTTGAAAATGGCGAGTTGAACGCCCGCTTCATTCCAGTGGAAGGTGAACACAGTGTTCTAGCCGCTGCCGTGGCCGCATCCGCTGCCGGCGCCCGCGTTTTTACAGCCACCTCAGCCAACGGCCTGCTGTATATGCATGAAGTATTACATATGGCTTCCGGTGGACGTTTGCCGGTTGTAATGTGCAACGTCAACCGCGGCGTTTTTGCGCCCTGGACCCTGTGGGCTGATCATCAGGACTCATTTGCCCAGCGCGATACGGGCTGGATCCAATATCACTGCTCCTCCAATCAGGAGGTGTTCAATACCATTTTGCAGGCCTTCCGCGTGGCCGAACAGATCAATATCCCGGTGATGGTCAACTTTGATGGCTTTGCCATCTCTCATTGCCTTATGCCCCTCACCCTACCGCCCCAGGAGGATATTGACTGTTTCCTGCCCCCGCACAAACCGAAATGGCGGCTGGACCCGGCTAATCCCTCTTCCTTTAGTAATGTGACCATGGCGGCCGAATACGCAGCCTTCCGCCAGATGCTGTCCGACGATATCATGGCGTCTATCCCGCTGGTAAAGCAGGCAGCGCAGGAATATAAGGATATCACCGGCATGTGGGATGGCGATACCATCGACACCTATCGGCTGGAAGACGCCGAAGTGGTAGCCTTTGCTGTCAACAGTATGGCGGCAGAATTAAGACTTTCCATCGATATACTTCGCGAGCAGGGCATCAAAGCCGGCCTTTTGCGACCGCGCCTGTATCTGCCCTTCCCGACCGAAGATATCATCCAGGCTCTGCCCAAAAATGCGCAGGTGATGGTACTGGATCGCAACTATAACTACGGCCACCCCGGTGGCATTTTAGCTGCCGAACTAAAAAGCGTGCTCTTTGATCGACGCAAGGACGTCACGGTTAAAAACCGGGTGATGGGTATTGGTGGCATCGATTTGACCCGCCGCTTTATGGCCGGCGAGATTCGCGCCATGATGGATGAGTAAAAAAACCTGGCTTGCGTCAAGTCCTTGACGCAGGGGAATATGGATAAAAAACACAGACCATGAAAGGAATGGATATAAGATATGGCTACCAGTATTAAAAAATTACCGGATATTGAGCAGGTTTTAAGCGGCAATGGGGCCTGCGGAGGCTGCCCCGCCACCATGGCCTTGCGCATTGTGGGCAAGGCTTTGGGTCCCAATGCCATTATGCTCTTGACCCCCTCCTGCTCGGTAGCCAGCATGGGCATGACCCCCAAGCTAGGCTACAACTGGCCCTGCATTAACATTACCTTTGCGAGCGCTGGCTCTTCGGCCTCCGGTATTAGCCACGCGCTTGAAATAATGCAGGAAAAGGGCCGCCTGCAAGGCGAACTGCCCACGGTATTCAGTTGGGTAGGTGATGGCGGCACCTATGACATCGGCTTCCAGGCCCTTTCAGCCGCAGCCGAGCGCAACGATAATATGATTCACTTTTGCTATAACAACGAAGCCTACAGCAACACCGGCGTACAGCGCAGTGGTGCAACCCCGCGCGGCAGCTTTACCACCACCACCCCCACTGGCAAGCGGCAGGCCAAGAAAAACATGCCCCTGTTGATGCTGGAGCACAATATTCCCTACGTGGCTACCGCCACCGTGGCTTACCCTGGCGACCTGTACGACAAGGTGCTAAAAGCCCAAAACATTCCGGGCATGAAATACATTGAGATTCTGGCCCCTTGCTATTTAGGCTGGCAGTTCGATATGTCTGAAACCGTGCAGCTGAGCCGTATGGCTGTGCGCAGCGGAGCCTGGCTGTTATGGGAAGCGGAAAACGGCAAGATCAGCTTTAATAGCCCCAGTTCACATATCATCAGCGGTAAAAAAAACGCCGATCCGGTGGATGAATACGTAATGAAGCAGGGTCGCTTTAACCGCCTGCTTAAAGGCCCTGACGCGGCACAGCGCATTGCCGAAATTCAAGGGGACATTGATCGCGAGATCGCTTTTATGAGTGAACGGGCGAAGATTACGATTTAGTTAGCATCGTGTTGTGGGGACGATCCCAAGAAAAGAAGTATCCTTTTGCCTCGCACCTGTATTACATCACTGTGACCGTTGTAAACCTAGCTTGTAGCGGAGAATTAATTCTCCGCTACTTTGTGCTTACAATTACTCCATTAAGTTTCTTAGCAGCAGCATAGCTTCAGGCCATTATGCTGCTGGCCGTGAGAACATACCTGTCCTCCAGGTCGTCAATGCTAATATCACTGAACCCAGCCTGGTTAAACATAAGCATCATCGCCTTTTCATCCGGCAGAAGGTCATTAGCCACCACACCGCCAAGAGAACTGTGCATGGCATTCAGTTCTGCCCGGCTGCTGAGATGGCAGATGACCACCCGACCGCCGGGCTTAAGAATCCTCGCCATTTCCCTGACAGAAACTGCTTGGTTCAGGAAGTGGGGAAAACAGGAATTGCAGATTAGCACATCAAAAGTATTATCCGTGAAAGGAGCAGCTGCTATATCCCCCTGTATATAATCAATGCCCTCTTCCCCGTTCTTTTTTTTTGCCATCAAGAGCATTTCCTCAGCCAGATCAAAGGCAATAATTTTTCCAGAAGGCCCCAACTTGTTTTTCAGAAGAGGGAGCATTACCCCGGTTCCGCTCCCCACATCTAGGATGGTACTGCCGGGAGCAAACTCCCAGGCTCCAAATATTTCGCGAAGTTTCTCATGAGGTTTGTGGGCCATCATCTGGTCCCAGACAGTTGCTTTTTCATTAAAATAGACACGATGTTTTTCAGACATAATTCTCCCTCAATTTGACTTATTTTATCGATACTGCCTTTAATTCCAGCCAGGGATCTTCTGCGGACATTACATAGCCCTGGACATTTTCTCTGACAGCTACGATCTTCTCTTCATGCACAATGTAAAAAGCCGGCAGTTCATCCAGGACCATCTTTTGGATATCGGCGTAAATCTGCTGTTTTTGCTCTTCATCATTTACACTTTCACCCTGCATAACCAGCTGATCATATTCGGGATTATTATAATGACTGGTGTAATTTTTTGAGAAATGCATTTTAACATGATGCGGATAAGGCCCCCAGACATAGTAGCCGGTACGCATGATCATATCAAAATCCCCTTCTTTTTCCAGAGAACTTAATGCCGCGGTTTCCAGCTGTTTGATCTCAACCGCAAAACCAACTTCACCCAGCTGAGCCTGGCAGGCTTCGGCTATCCTCTTCTCCCGGGGACTCCAGGACTGGCCCACCAGCATACTGACCTGCAGCTCTTTCCCGTCTTTCTCCAGTATACCGTCAGCGTTATCATCTTTCCAACCGGAAGCAAGCAGCAGAGATTTGGCCTTTTCCTGGTTCTGGCTGTAGAGCTGAAGATCCGGACGGCTGTACGCCATAACTGGCGAATAAAGCCTGCCCTGGGCCGCTACGCCAACGTTGTCCAGGATGTTCTGGACCATTCCTTCGGTATCAATAGCATTGGCAACTGCTTTTCTTATATTCAGATCGTCAAAAGGTGCTTTTGCACAATTGAATTGAAGAAAATCGCTAAAAGTGCTCAGTTTTCTTTGCACTGTAATTTCTGGGTCTTGCTCCAGCCTGGCCACATCACTCTCCGGTATCTTGATGCTCATATCCACATCCCCTGACTCCAAGGCCATAATCCTGGTAGAGGCTTCCGGGATAATCTTGAAGACAACCTGATCCAGTTTAATCCCTTCACCCCAGTAATCTCCATTTTTATCCAGTACTACTTCCTGTCCTTTGCTGTAACTGGCAAATTTAAAGGGTCCGGTTCCTATTGCTTGTTGAAATTCACCGGCGGAATTAATACTGCCGGGACTGACAACCGGCCAGGCGATATGGGTCAGATAAGTAGGCAAAGGCATGGATTTGGTACAGGTGAATTTAACTGTATGCTCATCGATTGCTTCCACCTTTTCCAGTTGCAGGGTCTTAACCGTGGTAACATAAGCCCGGTCCCCGTAAGAGTATACAACTGCTTCTGCGTTGAAGGGGGTACCATCATGAAATTTTGCATCTTTTCTCAGCTGGAAAATCCATACTTTACCGTTTTCCTGCGGCTCCCAGGACTCTGCCAGACCGGGTATTAAGTTGAGATCCGCATCCAGGCGCACCAGAGTCTCATAGATCTGCGACCATACAAAACGGGCATCACCATCAGGGAATTGTACGATATCCCAGGTGTTGATATCGGTACCGATGGCTACCTTTAAAACCTGCTCCGGCTTGGCTGCCCGTTCCTCTTGGCTGCATCCTCCCAGTGTCAGTACAACGCATAATAGAGGAATCAAGCAAACCATCCATTTCTTTCTTTTCACTTCTTAACCCTCCCTTAATTTTATTAAGTCAACTTTCGCAGTTGATACGATAGCAAGGTTCGCAGCTGGCGGAGGATTATGCTTGGTCCGGCCGTTACCCCTGCGGACTCCTGGCTCTGACCTAACATAACACTCTTCTAACAAGGAATTTTACTTATTAATCTAACACTATGGCCGCTTATTTTTTATGGGCGACCAGTATAGTTGAACAATTATCCCCCACCGGCAGCATGTCTTCCACTTCAAAACCAATTCTGGCCAGCATCTCTGTGGCTTCCCGGCAAGTATATACATGGGAAAGACTATTGGTGACTTTGCATTTAGCTGCGAATAAGGCGGCCCGCCGTGGTCTGGTCCGGGACTCGTCCAGGAACCAGAGTTTGTAAAAAAGATAGCCCCCGCCGCGCAGAGCGTGGTAGACTTTTTTCAATACTTTTTCCTTTTGAGCCGGCACTACGGGGTGCAGAACATCAAAGACCAGTATAATATCCTGATTGCCCGGGAGCTCATCTTGATAAAAATTACCGGCTTGGAAAAGCAGCTCTCCTCCAAAAACTTCCGCATATTCCTGGCACACCTCCTGGACTTGAGGCAGATCAAAAACGGTAATTTTAAGATCAGGTTTTTTCTTCTGCAGTGCAATCGGAAATAAGCCATGTCCTCCGCCTAAGTCCAAAACATTTTGGGCGGCAGCAAAACAGGCATGACGGCTGATCAGTTCCGCAGTTTGAACAACACTGTAATCACTCAATACACCCTGGGCCATCGCTTTTACAAACGAAGGCTGAAAGACAACCTGGGGATTATGCTCCTCCTCCTGTGAATCTCCCTTGAGCCATGGACCCATCATTAACCAGGCATCGCCTTGCCGGGCCGAAAATTCCATGTCCAGCAAATCGCCCAGGAAAAAATGACTGTCCCGGCATAAATAGGTGTGGGCCAGGGGTGTTATCCGGTATTGATCCCCTTCTTTTTCGGCCAGATCCATGGCCGTCAGGGCATCAAGAAAGAACATCATTCGCTCGGTCTGACACCCCATCTTCACGGCAATAACCTCAAGCTTTTGCAGTTCAGTCGTTAAGCACTCAAATACGCCGGTTGTAAACGCCTGATAGAGAAAATTGGCCTGCTGGTATCCGCGTATCAACCCCAATAGCTCTTTTCCATCTACTTGCGGATGAAATGCATTAATTTCTTGTGTTTCCAAGCATTTACCCTCCTTTTTCCAGACAAATAACTAAGCGAGCCAACAGGCTGTATAATGTTCTGATCCCGTTTCCCTTAAAGCAGGCCTTTGCCTGCACGCAGGTCCAGCCTGCGGACAATGGGAATAGTAATGACATCTGCCGTCCGCACCTGAATTGCCATCCTCCATCCATATCTTCTTCGCTGAGGACTTCTTCAAAGAGGAAAAAGCCTCTACCAGTAAACGGCTGTAGGGATGAAGTGGATTCTTAACTAGTTCTCCAGCCGGGGCCACCTCTACTATCTGCCCCTTATACATCACCGCAATACGGTCGCTCATCCAGTTGACCACCTCTAAATCATGGGAAATAAACAATAAGCTAATTCCATTTTCAGCCTGGATCTCCTTGATGATGCGCAATACCTGAGCTTGAACCGAGACATCCAGCATTGAAGTAGGTTCATCGGCAACCAGAAAGCTAGGACTCAGGGAAAGGATCCGCGCCAGAACAACCCGCTGAATCTGCCCACCACTCAACTCGTGAGGATAACGGTTCAAGTGTTCCTCACTCAATCCTACCTGCTGTAATAATTCCCAGCTCTTGCTCATCATTTCATCCCGGGTTAAATCCTTTTTCTGAATAAGCATCGGTTCCAAGAGGCTTTCACGGATTTTCATCCTCGGATTCAAAGCACTTTCCGGATGCTGGAAGATAATCTGCATCTTGCCGCATAATTCTTTCTTCATCCGACCACCGGATGATAAAACCTCCTGGTCATGAAAATAAACCCGGCCGGAAGAAGGCGGAGTCAAACCAAGTATGGTCCTGGCCACAGTAGATTTGCCGCAGCCGCTCTCACCCACTAAACCCAAGGTTTCTCCGGGCTTCACCGTAAAGCTTACTCCATCCAGAACCCTAGATTGCTTGCGTTTGAAAACCCCGGTCGTATATTTTTTGCTGAGTTCCTCTACTCTGATCAACGTACCGACACCTCACATAAACTCCGTTTGCTTCCCGTATTATTACCGGCTGGCTCTGGCAGCTCGCTTGTTTTATAGGACAACGGGAATAAAATCTGCAGCCAGGGATTTCATCCAGTAAGCTGGGGCTGTGCCCGGGAATAGGATATAAACCTCTCTCCGGCAATGAAGCTACTAAGCCCTGGGTATAAGGATGCAGAGGATTATTTAGCACTTGATCGGCCGAACCTTGCTCCACTATTTCTCCGGAATACATAACCGCGATCTGCTCACAAAGAGCAGCTGCCACCTTGAGATCATGCGTAATCAAAAGCAAAGAGGCCTGGGTCTCCCTGCTCAATTGGCCAAGGAGATCAATAACTTGAATCCTGCTTACAGCGTCCAATCCTTTGGTCGGCTCATCGGCAATAAGCAGAGAAGGCTTCCCGCTAATGCTGATGGCAGCCAGAACCCTCTGCTTCATTCCCCCACTCAAGTGATGGGGATATTCTTCATAGCATTTGACAGAATCTCTCCAACCAAGAGATCTTAAGATATCCAGGGCAATCTCTTTGGCTTTATCTATTACCATCCCCTGATGTAACTGCAGGCCTTCTGTGAGCTGTTCCCCTATTCTCAGCACGGGATTGAGCGAAGTGGCCGGACTCTGAGGCAAAAGGCCAATTTCACTGCCTCTTACCTGGCACATTTTTTTATCCGGTAGAGCCAGGAGGTCCTGATTATTGTAAATAACCTGCCCGCTGATAACTGCATTAGTCGGCAGCAGTCTTAAGATGGACATCCCTAGAACGGATTTGCCGCAACCGCTTTCCCCGATGATGCCAATGGTCTGCCCGGCATGCACTTGAAGGCTCACATCATTACAGGCTTTAATCTGACCTTCCGGGCAGTTAAACACCGTTGTCAAATTGCGAATGTTCAATAAGGCCATTCATTTCCTCCTATTCCACCTTTTGCTTTTTAAGCCGAGGGTCCAGAAAGTCTCTTATGCCATCACCCAAAAAATTAAAGGCTAATACTGTCAGCAAGATTGCCAATCCAGGACAAATGGTGAGATGCGGCGCTGTTTGCAGATAAAATTTGCCATCGCTTAACATCGATCCCCAGACTGGTGCTGGAGGCTGAGCCCCCAGACCAAGGAAACTCAAACCGGCAGCAGCCAGGATAGTGTAACCGATTCCTACGCTGGCCATGATAATAACTGGAGAAATAACATTAGGCAGCAAATGACGAAACATAATGTACAGATCATTTGCCCCTAGCGACCGCGCAGTTTCGATGAATTCTTTCTCTTTTTCAGCCAAAACCGTTCCCCGCACTACCCGGGCATAGCCCATCCATCCTACCAGGGCTAAAGCCAGCATGACATTGAATATACCCGGACCGAGCAGCCCTGCTACTACTAAAGCCAGAATCAACCCGGGGAAGGCCAGAAAAATATCCACAATCCGCATAATTATTTCATCCAGCACTCCGCCATAGAATCCGGCCAACAAACCAATTAGAACGCCAGTAACAGCGGACACGGCTGTAACCACCAGCCCTATTTCCAGAGATATTCGAGCTCCAAATATAATCCGACTAAAAATACAGCGCCCAAATTCGTCAGTTCCGCAAGGATAATCCAGACATGGCCCCTTGAGAGCCTGACTCCAACACTGCGTATTAGGATTATGGGGGGCCAGGATAGGTGCGAATATAGCAGCACAAAGCAAGAAGAGGATAATAATCATTCCGATTAAGGTCAGCTTGTTTTTAAAGATACTCATCACAGCTATCCTTTCTTTTCATAGCGAATCCTGGGGTCAAGATATACATACAAGACATCCACGAACAAGTTTATCAAAACAAAAAATATCGCAAACAATAGCACACTGGCTTGAATTATAGCAAAATCACGTGCATATATGGAATCGACCAGAAGCTTGCCTAATCCGGGCCAGGCAAAAATAGATTCCACAATCACCGTGCCTTCCAAAAGATATCCCAACTGAAGGCCGATTACAGTTATGATTGGGATAATAGCATTTTTGAAAGCATGCCGGAAAATTATATGAACTTCCTGAAGCCCTTTTGCTCTAGCCGTAGTAATGTAATCCTGTTCAAGAACCTGCAGCATGCTGGAACGAGTCAGTCTGGCGGTAATAGCAGCCAGACCTGTGCCCAGAGTAACTGCTGGCAGTATAATATGGCGAAACCCTCCGTAGCCGAATACCGGCAGCCATCCCAGGGTCACGGAAAATAATAGTATCAGCAGTAATGCCAGCCAAAAATTCGGCATGCTGGCTCCCAGTAAAGCTGCGGTTCTGGTCAGGTAATCTAGCCATGAGTTTTGCCTGGCCGCAGAGATTATCCCTGCAGGTATAGCGATAAATAAAGAAACCACCAGGGAGGCTAAAGCCAGTATCAGGGTAGCAGGCGCCCGTACCAGTATTTCCTGCAGCACCGGGTCCCCGGTGACCAGAGAACGTCCGAAATCTCCTTTAATGGCATGGGCCAGCCAGTGTATATATTGTATCCATATCGGAGAATCGAGTCCCTCACTTATCCTGATTTGTTCCACCTGTTCCCCGGTAAGGTTTTCCAAGCCATAACGAGCCATAGCCACCATCTCGGCCGGATCTCCCGGAGCGACATTCATTAAGATGAAAGTCATCATCGTTACACCCAGTACTACTATGAGCAGTAACAACAGGCGCCTGATTATATATCTGAACATAATTCCCGCCCTTTATAAAATCCTGGCTTATTCATCCCCATCTCCTATGAAAGCCGTGCCCTGCAGAGTGTAAAACGAATGATCCCCATTTCTATACTGGCAACAAAACCCCATCTATTCCTTCTCCAGCAGAGTTGGCCCCCCGCTCTGCCGTAACTTTTCCTACCATTCCCTGCCAGCCTGGTGGGGAATTTATCCACTTTCTTTTACACGAAAAAATGACCAGTATAGTCTTCTCTGAACCCGAAAAGACCTTCCTGGTCATTTTTTCATAAACAATATATACAAATCAATACTTTATGTCATAAACTTTAGATAGCTTCCTGCTATCCCATTATCCTTATCCTTTCTACATGAAATATTATAATTCCTGCAAAATATGTAAAAACGTTAAAATGAAACCACTTGCCATTAATAAGCATTAGTAAGTCAGGAAAACGTCCCTCTGACTCGTCTATGACTATTAACTCCCCTTGGGTATGCGCATCTCTTCCCCCGCCAGGATTCGTTGGAGCAATTCATCGGGAACCTCATAATTGAAAAACTCCTTATAATAATAGCGAGCCTCGTCTTCGATATTCAAATCCTCAAAATATTCCGGATAGACTGTCCGGGCGGTCCACAAAATAGCCAGCGGAGTTTCCAGACCTCCCGGATGCCCCCAGCGGGCTATGCCGATCGGCATCTGGTATACTTGATTGTTCTTGACTGCTTGCAAGGGTGCCCATTGTGGGTTAGTCATGATGTAACCCCCTACCCCGCTTTCATTAACCAATATCACCTCTGGATCCCACAGCAAAATCTGCTCTAAACTAGCGTAATCCTTGCCATCAATAAATCTCAATTCCTGGTTGACGGATACATTGACTAGACCGACTTTCTCCATCCAGTCCGCGGCCAGGCTACTGCTGGTATCGGTACGAGTAGCTTCATTGACCGAATGGTACACCCTGACCCTCTTATCCTGGGGAATTTTAGCTGCCACCTGCTGGACCCGGTCTATACAATCCTGGAAATACTGGTTGTAATCCCGTGCTTTTTGCGACTCACCCACGGCATCGCCTATGGTCTGTATGGCAGTCATTTGTTCTTCAAGGCTGTTAAAGTCAATCACTACATATGGAATGTTAAACTTTTCCAACTTTTCTGCCTGGGCCGGTATTCCTCCTACTTCGCTGTTAATAAAGACCAGATCAGGGTCAGTGGTCAGTAATTCTTCTATATTGATGTCTCCATGAGTGTAAGGGATGGGATTATTTCCAATACCGGGACTCACCGTATTCAAAAGCACATCTCGGCTCAATCCGTTATTAATCGCTACAATATCATCCCCTCTGCCCAGCATGGCTGTCACATGGCCGGTAAAAGCATACAGGCAAGCAATCCTCTCAACCTTTTCCGGAAGCTCTACCTGCCTGCCCAGGTAGTCGGTGATTGTAATCGCATCATTGTTGTGATTATCAAGTGTTTTAGGGCTTCTATTGCATCCTCCGGCCATTAGCAGCGCCATGATAAGCAGCAGGATCAAAAGTATTTTTTTGTCTTTCAATTCCTTCTTCTCCTCTCTTCAAACTCTATTCCTCTACTACTTCGGTCCAGGGTCTTTATAGGAATGAGCTGTTTCATGCTGGATTGCTGGTCAGGATAATAGGATATCATTTTGGTGTTGACCCGATACAAGGTCTCCATGTTCTCTTCGTTTATTACCTGTTCTGCAGTTCCTGTCTGCAAAAAACTATGGTTATGCATCAGTCCCACCCGGGTAGAAATTTTATTATTTTCAAAATAGAAAGCATGGTTGGGAAAATGGGTAGCCATAATAACTGTTACTCCCATTTTTCCTACCAGATCGACTATGGTTTCCAAAACCACCATCTCATGCTTGAAATCTAGATGCGCGGTTGGTTCATCCATAATAATCACTGGTGTTTTCTGGGCCAGTGCTCTGGCAATCATAACCAACTGACTCTCCCCCCCACTCAATTGAGTATAAGGCCGGTCAGATAAAGCTAACAGTCCCACCAGACCCAAGCATTCCCTGGCTATGTCGGTGTCCCCGGGATCAGGAACAGAGAATCTCCCAGTATAAGCAGTACGCCCCATTTTGACAATATCCAGGACCGTGTAGGGGAAGGTGGGGGCATGCCTTTGGGGTACGTATGCTATATACCGGGCTATTTGCCCAGCTTTAAAATCTCCCATCTTTTTACCCTCCAGCACTATGCTGCCCTTCTGCAGCCTGCTTACTCCCAGCATACAGTCCAGCAAGGTGGTTTTACCGCAGCCATTGGGCCCTAATAAACAAAACAGTTCTCCGCTGTTAATTTCTAAATTTAGTTTCTTAAAGATGGTATTGTTCCCGTAAGCAAATTCGGCATCTATTATTTCCATTACTGACAATATTCTACCACCCTCCTGCCTTGGTCTTCTTGAGCAGCCATACGAAAAATGGTCCTCCCACCAATGCTGTAAGAATGCCCAGAGGCATTTCTGAACCCGTTATCACTCTGCCAATATTATCCACCAAGACCAGAAAACAGGCCCCAGCGGAAAAACTGGCCGGGATTAAAACGCGATTATCATTTCCCACCAGCATACGGGCGATATGGGGCATGATCAAACCTACCCAACCTATAATCCCGCTTACGCACACTGCGCCGGCAGTGGCTAAGGTAGCACAGATGATAACCATGGCTTTGTCTACTGCCACATTCACTCCCAAACTGTGAGCTTCTTTATCTCCCATGGACAGCACATTTATTCTCCAACGCAGGGCAATTAAACCGGCTATCCCTAGAATCATCGGTATACCGGCTAGGAGTATATCCTGGTAGCGGGCTGAGGCCAGGCTGCCCATAAGCCAGAATACAATAGCCGGCAGTTGTTCATAAGGATCAGCTACATACTTGGTAAACGATATCAAGGCTGCAAAGATCGAAGATACTATGACTCCACCTAAAACCAGCATAATGGCGGGGGTGGTATTATAAATCCGGCCAATCATATAACTCAAGAAAACTGCCAGCATACCAAAAGCAAAAGCAAACACATATATAGCCCAGGTAGACTGGTAAAACATTAGTATGGCCAGGGCGGCACCGAATCCAGCTCCATGACTTACTCCCAGAATACCGGAACTGACCAGGGGGTTTCTAAACAAACCCTGGAAGGCGGCTCCGCTAATGGCTAGGGAACCACCTACCATAGCCCCTAGTATCGCCCGGGGCATTCTTATTTCCCAGATCAAGGTATGGTATACATCGGGAATACTATCCTGCGCAGAAACCACTCTGGCAACCAGCACCTGCAGTACCATATGAAACGATACCGGATAACGGCCGATAAACAAGGATAAAAAAATAATTGCCAGGGGAGCTAAAACAAGTAGTATAATTATCCCTTTTCGCTTCGTTGGGCTCACTCCTTACTTTATCGGCATTTTACCTCTGCGAGGGATATTTTTTAAAATAAAAGTAGATTCCAGCAGCACAGATTACCACTATCAATGCAATAATCAATATATAATTAGTATCTTCCCCGTCATTCTCATCTGGGGATTTTCCTCCTGCTGCTACCGGCTCTTGTGCGATTATTTCTTCAAGCTTGTTTTGCCCACTTTCCCCTGCACTTACCAGGCTGCTATCATTTCCGACCGGATTTGCTTCTGCTAAAACTGAATCTCCCTCAACCGGTGCCTGACTTGTATCCTGTGGGATACTGACTTCTTCTTGCACCGAAGCCCTGGGAGTTGTTTCCGGGGATGGAGAAGTGTTGACCGCAGCGGTTCCGGCTGTCGTAAAAGACACTTTAACTTCCCGGCCCAGCGAAACCCCGCTCTTGGAAGTTAAATCTCCAGAAATTCTTAAAGTATAGGTGGTCCCAGGCTCTAGTGCTTCTTCTGGAACTATGGAGACCAGTCTTTTTTTCTCCGGTTCTATCTGATCATCAGCCATTACTACCTTGATGGCAGACTGCTGCTGGCCCTGGTATAATTTGAAGCAGGGGGCATTATTGTCCTTAACACCCATATTGATAACATTCTTGCTGAATTCCAGGTCAATACTGCTGCCTACCGGGACGCCCCGCTGTCCGTCGGCTGGTAAAGAATTGACCAGGGCAAGAGGTTCGCCGGTTCCGCCGCCTGTTCCGTCACCGGTTCCAGCCAGCGCAGTTGGACCCAGAAAAAAACACAAGAGACAGGCCAGAATGACTGTGTTCTTAATCAGCGTTCTTGATTTCATCTACTATCCCTCCCATAAAAGTTTAAATACAGCCTGTTTACTCACAGCTATCGGCTAAATGATTGGAAAGTCTATCTTTCTTCCTCTCAAATAGCTCAGGTGCTCCCGTTACCGGGAACACCTCTGCTATTGTATCATGCCCTGTCACACTTTCAGACTGGAATATCATACAAGTTTATTTAGTCCGGTAGGCCAGAATATTAAATCAGCCCTATTTAAGAGTCCGGCTGATCATCATTACTGCCTCAGCCCGACTTGCGTTGTTCTGAGGCCTAAAAGTATTATCTTCATATCCAAGAATAATGTCATTAGCGAAACAAATATTAACCGCATTCATGGCCCAGGAAGATATTTTGCTGCTGTCATTAAATGAATTGCCCTCAGCAGCATCAGTTAAACTAGCCGCCTTCATAAGCATGACTGCAATCTGTTCCCGGGTTATCAAGTCGTCCGGGCCAAAGGTGCTGCTGTTATAGCCACTAACAATGGCATATCCTGCTGCGCTTGATATGTCCTGCCTAGCCCAGTGATTAGAACTGTCAGCAAATATAGTTCCATCCCTGGCCTCTAAGGCGAAGGCTTTTACCAGCATGGTCACAAATTCTGCCCGGGTAATAGTTTGCTGAGGCTTAAAACTACCATCAGGATATCCGCTTACTACTGCCCGGTTAAGCAGGGCCTGGATATTTTCCTGGGCCCAATGCCCATTAATATCATTTAATGGTATAACGGCAGGACTTGCTATTTCCTCTGTTACAAGGATTATCGGTTCAATGATGGTTGGATCAGGTTTATGTGTACCCTCAGTATTGCTAGCTGCCATGGCTCTGGTAGTAAATTCAAATTGGTAGATCTTTCCCAGCGTGCTACCATTATTAGCCGTAAAATCTTGGCCAAGTTTTACAATATAAGCTGTGGAAGGCTTTAGATCGTCCAGGTACAGTACTAAACGGCGGACTTTATCTCCAGTTTCTGTTTTTCCCTCTTTGACATATTCATAATCACTAAAAGACACAGATTTACCCGAGTTCTTTCCAAGTATTTCTAGATGACTCAAATTGCTGCTTAAATTTTCATCAATACCCTTGCTGAAATCAAGATATAGTATAGTCTGTTCCGGGTTTAGTTTATGTGCATTAAAATCCACAGTCATACCACCACTGCTGACAGTTCCCGAACCACTCTCAGAACCGTCATTCAGGCCGCCGCCTTCGTCCGTTGGCGGAGTAAGCGTGCCAGTAGTAAATGTCCACACATGATTCAGCCATAGTTTGTCACCATTATTGGCTTCTATATCACTGGCCAATTTCAACTTGTAGCTAGTGTCATATTCCAGGGTACTGCTGCTGAGGATGAATTCCAGTCTGCGCAGCTTGGTAGGGCTGGACTGTTTGGTATATTTAAAATCACCCAATTCGATGATGTCACCGGTGATTTCTTCCTGGGTTAGAGTCCCCCGGTCGAGGGCTACCACGGTTCCATCATTTTTCTTCAGCGCAATCTTCTCCAGGTTGCTGACCAGTTTCTCATCCATGCCGTTGCTGAAATCCCATACAAAACGAATCCCGGCCGGATCAAGCAGGCTGCTCACCTGGTAGTCTATTTTGGAAGCATCAGCCGCTTGGTTGGATGCGGGACTGTATGATGCAATAGTCAGCTGCCCGGCAGTTGTTACGCTAGCGGCAGGCCCATCGTTGGTCCATACCTCAGATGCATCCCCTGCTTCAACTTTGAATGCGTAGGCAGTCTTGGCAGCCAGACCAGTTATGTTACAGGATAGCTCGCTACCGTTTAAGGTTTTAATTTCATTGCTATCCTGATAGATCTTATACTGGGTTGCATTTTCGGCACCCGTCCAGTTCAGGGTCAAAGAGCTGGCGGTGATATTAGAAGACGTTAATTGATTTCCTGCCGGCCATGCAACAGGAGCACTATCTCCAGGTTTTTCCCCCTCACCGTCCGAAGAAGCAGTCGTGAAATGCCAGACCAGGGTCTTTCCCAGCGTACTGCCGTTGTTGGACATAATATCAGGGCCCAACTCAACAATATATTCCATATCTGGCTGAAGCTTGCCGCTATCGACCATGGTTAATTCAAGCTGCCTCAGTTTAACAGGCTCAGTCTGCTCAGTATAAAGCAGTTCCTGATCATAATTAATGACAATATCGTCTCCGCCTGTAGCTTTAAGGGTTACCGCTTCCTTATTCGCCTGCAGGTAAGTGTTTATACCGTTGCTGAAATTCCAGATAAAAGACAGATTATCATAATCAACCGGATCTTTTACCTGATAGATTATTTGGGTATCTCCGCTGCTATCCAACTCGGCTGCAGGTGACGTTAGATCCACAGTTAAATCACCTACCCCTGCATTAACAGATACTGGCGCCACTGCCATACTAAAAACCATTAGAAATAATACCAGGCTGATAATATTTACAGCCCAACTAGTCCTTCTTTTTAAATACAATGTTAAGCCCTCCTTTTTTGCCTTCTATTACAATCCCTGGCAATAATATTCAATCCTTACAGCTAAACTTTAATTAAAGATCTTCCCTCCTTCAATCCCTGCTCGCCGTTTTCTCTTTTTATCATCCAGGTATGATAGTATTAAACGCAGGTTATTGACCATCCAGATAACAAAAAGGCCAGTTGCGTTAAATTCAACTGACCTCCAGTACGACTCAAGAACTAAACCGCTAAATGGTTTAGCCCTGATGCATACATAGAAAATTCGTCAATTTCCTTTCCACAATGGGAGGCACAGCCGTTTCCAGCTCTACCTTATCGGCCCAGGGACCATAGTCATGTACATTAGGCCCAAAGGCTCGAAAATTGCTACCCGCATATTAAATATATTGTCCTATTATCATTTCTACAAAGTCAATACAATTCCTTTTTCACCGCAAACTATTTTTTTTGCAGGAAGCGTCCCTACTGGTATAGTCCACAAACTTGGATAATATATGCCTGGCATAAAGTCAGGATCATAAGTATAATTATAATTATAATTGCAGGGAGGGGATATACTATGCAGTTTACAACGGCTAGTTTGGAAGCTGGGGAATCAAGGGAAACCCAGTTTAATGAAAGCTTGGAGAAACCCTGGCAGGAGTTAGGTTCCCTTCAGGTAGATCTGATTATCGGAATACCTTTTTATAATGAAGCAGATACTCTGCCTGAGATATTAAAAATTGTAGAACAAGCCTTAATATCTATAGAAAACTATAAGCACCCTTTGATTTTGTGTGTCGGTGATCCTGAAGGCCTGGAAGCATTAAGGCGTATTCAAGAGATGAACTTGACTTTTGCCCACTATGAGTTTCTTATGAAACCGGGCGCTAATGGCAGAGGTGCCAGTATACGAGCTATGCTGGAAATAGCCAATCACTTGTCTGCAGACCTGCTAGTCTTTGCTGCTGATCTGGCCAGCGAAAAGGATAGAGGTGTAAGCCCGGAATGGATAATCCGCATGCTGGAACCACTAGCCTTGGAATATGACTTTGTGTTGACCACTTACCGGCAGCACCATTTTGTAAATATTGTGTACAGCTTTTTTGTAGCGCCGCTGTTGTGGAATTTCTATGGTTATAATATATCAGGCCCCATAAGCGGGATCTATGCTCTTTCACATAACCTGGTAGAAGACTTGTGCCTGGAATTTAAATTCTGGCCTGATATCACCAGTGGTTATGGGATTGACCCCTGGATAATGACCCGGATCATGACCTGGAATAAAGCTATATGCGAAGTTCCTTTGGGGGCCAAATTGGAAAGGTTTTCTCTGGAAAAAGTCAATTTTGTTTTCAAAGACATAGCCAGAGCTCTGTTTGAATGTATAAAACGAGATGAAGAATTCTGGTTAGAAAAACGGCTTATTTTTCGATCACCTGATCTTTTCGGGGTAAGAAGTGAAGAAAGACCGGAAGAAGTAGCTTTCTGTCCGGAAGAAATGGTATTGTTTTTTAAACGCAATTTCAACCAGTATTCCAAAATATATGAAAAAGCAGTAAGCAAAAATGTTTATCAAGATATACAAACCACCGTTTTATCACCCAGTAAAGAATTTAGATTAAAACCTGAAAGCTGGGCTGAAATTGTGCTCGCCATGTTTTTTGAATACTGCTTTCCCCAAGAATTAAAAATAGACGATATACTAAACACCCTTACTTCAGCCTTCAATGGCCGGATAGCCAGTTTTGTGATGGATATCCAGCTGCTGCAAGAACAAGTGGAATGCATGGCAGGCATAAATACCGAGCATTTCCCTAGAATGGAAGCCGCCTGGTTAAGACGCGAACAGCAGCTTTATTTCCTCAGACTGCGGGAGGGCTTCAATTACAGATGGAAGAGTAAGTTGCTGGAGGTCACTCCCGCGATTACCCCTTCCCGTTACCTGGAATATGTACCAGGCATACCCATAGTATTACCCAATACGATCATGGGCAAAGGCGATAAAAAAGTATACACCGAATCGGTGTTCAACGGTCTGCAAAAACGCTATCAAGAGGCATTTGAGGAAATTATCCACCAGTCTCTGGGAGTTCCCCGAGACGCTGATTCTGATTCAATATATAACCGGGTCAACGGGTATATGCACCAGCTGGAACAGACTATGGAATCACTTTTTCCCGGCGACCTGTACACCGAAACGGGAATTGAACAAGTGCTACAGCAGCTTTTCCAATTGCTCCCCCACCAGAAGATGTTTTCAGTTAAAAATGAAATCTTTAAAGATATGCTGTTCCGCTTTCCTCCAGTCAACCTCATGATACCGGCCGGCTGCTACAGCATCGGGGATTTAATAGAACAGATGGATGTAAGGGATGCAGTAAGCCTGGCCAATCTAATTGAGACGCGCAAATACTCAGACCGGGCTCTATTGTGGATACTGGATAGCCTGCGCCCGGAAGGACTGGAAGAAGTCGATATCAAATATATTGTACTGGAAGCAAGGTTTGGTCCCATAGCCCGCCTAGGCAATATCTCCAATCTCAATAAGATTACCACCAGGATAGTTGCTACTCCCTTTAATAAAGGTATGGGGGGAGAGTTTCCCCGCCTGCGCTTCTGTTTGTTTATAGCCCGGCATATTACCATAGCTGAGAATTATGCCCATCTATGGAGAATCTATGCCCGGGAGAGAAAGGATTTAGGAACCAAGATGCGCAATTCCCTTATCGGCCGCTACGAAACCACCGCTTTTTCGGCCCACAATATATTCGAAAACCTGCATCATAGAAACCTGGTACGCAACTTCAGGGGGCTGGCGGAAAAGCTGCAAGAAGAAGGGCGGCATGAAGAAGCTGAAGTGATAAGGATAATGTGCGATAGTTATGGTTTAAGCCAGGTTCTGGATGATGGTACTTTTGTGCCCTTATCCGCCTGGAGTTGGTCCAGCTACAACTATAAAGGAGGCCTGGGAATTCCTACCCCTCTTTCCAGTCATGTGGAAGAGAAATGGTTTAACCAGGATTTATTAGAGGATATCTACCGAGAACTGGGTTATGATATCTCGGAAATTGAATCAGGGGTGACCCAGCTTATTGGAGAAGGAAGAGCCAGCGAAAATGTTCTGGATGCCTTGCTGGGCATCCGCTACAAAGACGTAACAGTGGTGGCTCGAGAAGCGATTGCCTATCCTCCTGCCGGGACTTTGAAAAGGTATGAGGGCAACCCGATACTCGATCCTATTAAAGACCATTACTGGGAAAGTAAATATGTGTTAAACGCTGCTGCCTTGAGGCTTAATGACCTGGTCTATATATTATACCGGGCTTTTGGAGATGACGAAATTTCTCGCATCGGCCTGGCGGTAAGCGATGGCTTCAATATTATTGAAAGACTGCCAGATCCCATATTTATCCCGGCAACTCCAGAAGAGAGTCGAGGCTGTGAAGATCCGCGAACTGTTATTATAGGTGATGAGATTTACATGATATATACTGCCTATGATGGGGTTATTCCTCAAATCGCGGCCGCTTCCATCAAGGTAGAGGACTTCCTGCAGCGCAGGTTTCACTGCTGGATCAGGAAAGGCTTGGCTTTCAAAGATGTGTGGAACAAAGATGCAATAATATTTCCCGAAAAAATAAAGGGTAAATACGTCATTTATCATCGCATTGAGCCCAGTATGTGGGTTTCCTACATGGATACATTGGAATTCCCGGTGCCACGGGAAAAGCATGCTATCATCATGGGACCCCGTTCTGGCCGGATGTGGGATTCCTTGAAAATAGGTGCTGGTACCCAACCTATTAAAACCCGTTACGGCTGGTTGATGATTTATCATGGAGTCGATCGGCAGATGGTTTATCGTCTGGGAGTAATCCTAGTAGATCTTAACAACCCGGAACACTTAATATATCGTTCTCCTAACCCCATCCTGCAACCGGAAGAAGACTATGAAATCGGCACCGGTAACGGAGCATGGGTACCCAACGTAGTATTCACCTGTGGAGCGGTAGCAGCTTCCAACAAAGAAATCCTAGATGATGATGATGAAATACTGGTATATTATGGGGCGGCCGACACCCACATCGGGGTAGCCACCGCCACCCTGGCCGATCTGATCCCCGCTCAGTACCGCCGATAGAAGCAAAGGATTGTGATAGTGGGTGAGATCGGAGACTTCGAAAGCAACTGAAAAAGAATAATTTTTCAAACAATGCTGGCAGGAGAATTAATCTTCCAGAAGCCCCAAAGAAAGTTCTGCCAAAAAGAGAGATTAGCACGGCAAAACCCCCTCAGATATCTGAGGGGGTTTTGCTTATGGAATTATCAACTTTTTATCACATCTTAACATTTTTTATTAACATTTTTTCAGTGGTCTCGGAGCGTCCCCTTGCTTCCTTAAAAATGCAGGGCTTTATTGCTTTCTAATATCTCCCGGGCTATATCGCAATAAAGCTTGGCCACACTGGGCCAGGTCAGGGTACGACCCAGATCGGCTGCTTTGCTTTCCAGTTCCTGCTTCAGATCGGGATTCCTAAGAACCAGGTCCAGCATTTCTCCCACTGCCTCGGGGCTAGGATCCCTCGCTATCATACCCCGGCCCTGGGCTAGAATTTCCCGGGCATACTCATAAGGAGTGGAGACGATAGCCCGACCGCAACCCACCGCAAAAGCCAGGGTGCCAGATACCGCCTGGTCAAGATTGGGATAGGGACTGAGATATATATCAGTCATATACAAATAGTCTCCCAAATCGTTATCATCAAGAAAGCGATTATCAAAACGCACATGCTTTTCCAGATCCAAATCCGCCACCAACTGCCTAATGCTATCTCTATAACGTTCTCCTTCATTTCTAAGCAAGTGAGGGTGAGTGGCACCAGCGATAAAATATAAGAGTTGGGGGTGATCTGTAACCACTCCGGCTATAGCCTTAATACCAATTTCCAGACCTTTTCCAGGACCTATTAAACCGAAAGTAGTAATGATGCTGCGATCCTGCAGACCATACTGCTCTTTCAAAACAGGCCGGCTCTTCTTAATAAAAGCGGGAACTCCATGGGGTACCACAAATATCTTATCTGGCCTCACATCATATATGTGGGCCAGCAATCTGCTGGATCGTTCGGTCATACACAGGACACTGGCAGCTAAAGCTGACAGTCTGCTCAATATCTGTTTTTGCTTATCTTGAGGATGAGGCAAAACGGTATGCGTGACCAGCATAAAAGGTTTGCGCAGATGCCTGGCCAGCTCAATTATGTATTCCCCGTCCTGTCCCCCAAATATGCCATATTCATGTTGAATTATAAGCAAATCCAGGTTGGGCTCATTATTAGCCCAGATGGCACAAGCTTTATAATCTGCTATGTTTTCCTGCTCAAGTTGCAATACTACTTCAGAAGGATATTTATGAGACTGAAAAGGATCGTTAATAGCCGCGACTAGAACTTCCGGGACGTATTGTATCAGATAATCCCTTAAGTCCTCAGAGAAGGTTGCAATTCCACATTTCCGGGGGGGGTAAGTACTAACGATAAGGCAAGCGTTCATCCCTGAGTCACCTCCTTTTTTCGACGCCAGGTGTTAAACCATACACGACTCCAACAAAAACAACCTTTTGCCAACAGCGGGGAGTTGATAGAGACCCTAATGAGGCTTGAATGATTTCTGTGCATCTAGCCTCTTACATAATATTTTAACATATATTTGAAATTACGTCAGCAAGCAAGCAGCAGAAGAATATCCTCTTGCTCCTACTGGTTTACTTTTATACCGATACTTGCCAAAAATCCAAACAGCTCTCTTTTTATTCCTTCCAGGGCTTCCGGGGTGCTTCCTTCGCATCTCACAATCAGCTCCGGACCGGTATTGGACGCCCGCACCAAACCCCATCCCTCTGGAAAGAGAATACGTGCCCCATCAACATCCAGCACTTCATATCTGGAGCGGAAATGCTGTAGTACCTGTTCAACTACCTGGAATTTATTCTCATCACTACTCTTCACCCTGATTTCTGGAGTAGTATAGTACTTGGTCACATCAGACAGCAATTGGGTAAGGTCCTTATCACTATGGGATAATATACGCAAGAGTCTGGCCGACGCATATAGAGCATCATCAAAACCATAATATTCATCGGCAAAAAACATATGCCCCGACATTTCCCCGGTGAAAATTGCCCCGGTTTCTCTCATTTTCCCTTTGATCAAGGAGTGCCCGGTTTTATATAGCAGGGGTTTGCCGCCCAACTTACATATCTCATCGATCAGGCTTTGTGAGCACTTTACTTCCACAATACATTCCGTACCCGGATAACGCGGCAGAATTTCGCGCCAGAAAAGGATCATCAGCATATCACCCCAGATAATATTCCCGGCCTGATCCACTACCCCCAAACGGTCACCGTCTCCATCCAGTCCTATGCCCAGATCAGCATCTTCCTCTGCAACTACCCGTATAAGATCCTGACAATTCTCTACTGCTACTGGATCAGGATGATGATGAGGAAAAGTCGGATCCGATTCGCAGTACAGCTCCACTACTTCACAGCCCAGCTCTCTAAACAGGCGAGGTGCAAAAAAAGATGCCGTACCGCTGCCGCAGTCCACCACTATTTTTAGTTTTTTGGGCCCCAGTTGGATTTTCTCCTTGATCATTTCCATATACTCGTCAATTACATCAACTTCTACCAGACTGCCCTCTGAACCTGATATAAAATTTCCGCTATCAGCTAACTGACGCGTTTCCTGAATCTCCTCACCATATATGGTGGTTTCCCCCAGCAACATCTTAAACCCATTAAACTCCGCAGCATTATGGCTGGCAGTGATCATCAGACCGGCCGGTATATTCAAGTGGCGGGCGGCAAAATAGAAAATCGGGGTTATTACTACTCCCAGGTCTACTATCTCACAACCTGAATCCAACAAGGCTTGTATGGTGATCTCTCGCAAGCGGGGAGAGGACATCCTGTTATCCCTGCCCAGCAGAATTTTTCGCCAACCTTTACTGGCCGCCTGGGTAGCTAGAGCCCTGGCTATCCTATAAACTGCATCCTCGGTTAACTCCTCATCGACAATCCCTCTGATATCGTATACTCTAAAAATATTAGGCTTGATCATAGGTCTCTTTCCCTCCCTGTCTAATAGCGTTCTTAAGCAT
>CAZHHJ010000010.1:8556-29104 GCA_964531295.1 uncultured Syntrophomonas sp. | reverse complement strand
GACTAGCTACAGCATCCTCATTATCATCACTGCGCTGATACAATTCACCACCACATTCATCACATTGGTCTTTAATCTTGGGAGCATTATATTCAATATGGTAACCTGTTCCACATTGAGAACATATTCGACGTCCAACGATCCTATTAAGTAAAATTTCCTTTGGTGCTTCGATGTTTATCACTGCATCCAAGCAGCGATCGGAATGCTTTAATATTTGGGACAGCATCTCAGCTTGGTAAACCGTTCTCGGAAAGCCGTCTAATAAAAATCCCGCAACACAATCTTCTTTTGCCAGTCGTTCTTTGACAATACCTATGGTAAGATCGTCTGGAACAAGCTGACCTGTATCCAGGAAAGCTTTTACCTTGATTCCAAGCTCTGTTTCTTGTTTTATCGCCTCCCGAAACATATCCCCAGTTGATATGTGGGGAATTCCAAATGCCTTAATCAGTGCTGTTGCCTGCGTACCCTTACCGACACCAGGTGGTCCCAAAAGAACAACATTCATGTTTTCATCTCCTATTCATAAATTAAAAGCTACTCGGACTGAATGAAGGTATCGAAGATACCTTCATTCATAATTTCACTCACTAAAATGCTTCTGCTTTAATGCTTGGACATCTAATTATCTACTGGGATCCTCATACCAAAGAATGACCGCCACACAAAGAACAAGGCGATGAGAAGGAAAACAACTCCTACCGTAGGTGCCACCTCTCGGAATACGGGAGATATAGCGATTTCCATAGCCAATAAACCGAATAGGGTGGTGAACTTAATGATGGGATTCAAAGCCACTGACGAAGTGTCCTTGAAAGGATCACCCACTGTATCACCGACTATAGTAGCTTCATGTAAAGGAGTGCCCTTTTCATTCATATCCACTTCTACCACCTTTTTAGCATTATCCCAACACCCACCGGCATTGGCCATGAATACCGCCTGGAATAGCCCAAATAAAGCAATGGAAATCAGGTAAGCAACAAATAAGGCCACCGGCGCTTCACTGCTTTTAGGAGCAGAAAGACAGGCAAAGGCCATAGCAAATGAGAAGATGGCTATAAATATATTGAACATGCCAGCCTGAGCATATTGAGTACATATCTTGACTACTTCTTTGGATTTTTCGGTGTTGGCTTTCAGGTTAGCTGTTTCATCAAGATTAATATTTTCCTTGATATACTGAACTGCCCGGTAGGCTCCGGTGGTAACAGCCTGGATGGAGGCACCAGTAAACCAATAGATAACCGCCCCGCCACATAAGAATCCTAAAATGGTGAAGGGGTTAAGCAGGTTAAGGATGGTTTCCGGTTCTACCCCCAGCACATTCCGAATAACCAGAATTAGTGAGAATATCATAGTGGTGGCCCCAACTACTGCAGTACCTATCAATACTGGCTTGGCGGTGGCTTTAAAGGTATTGCCGGCGCCATCGTTGGCTTCCAAATAATATTTGCCCTTTTCGAAGTCAGGCTTGAAACCGAAATCCTTTTGAATTTCATTTTCAATGTTGGGCAGAGTTTCGATTAAAGAGAGTTCATAAATGGACTGAGCATTATCAGCAACTGGGCCATAACTATCCACAGCTATTGTAACTGGACCCATACCTAGCATGCCAAAGGCTACTAGGCCGAAAGCGAATATCGACGGATAGATCATGATGTCACCCAAGCCGTGTCCGCTCACAAAATAGGCTCCGTACATGATAGCCACAAATACCATGCCTATCCAGAAGGCACTGAAATTACCTGCCACCAGCCCGGAAAGGATGTTCAGCGATGGCCCGCCTTCTTGGGAGGCTTTGACCACTTCTGCTACATGGCTGGATTTGGGGCTGGTAAATATTTTAGTGACTTCAGGTATTATCGCTGCTGCCAGGGTACCTAAACTGATAATAAGAGCCAGCGCAACCCATAGACCGCTGAGCTCGGTGGTCACTCCTGAACCTGGTCCTAAAATATAGTAGCTGACGCCAAAGGTGACCAGGGTGGAAACAATGGAAGTAATCCATACCAGACTGGTAAGAGGCGCTTCAAAGTCAAAATCGTCCTGCTCACCAAATCTAGCCTGGCTAAAGCCCCTATTTATATAGAAGGAGGCAATGGAGGTAATTACCATCAATACCCTCATTACAAATATCCAGGTCAGCAAAGTGGTTTGCAGGGCCGGAGCTACTGCCAGAACTATAAAAGTAACTAGGGCCACACCGGTAACCCCATAAGTTTCAAATCCATCTGCAGTCGGTCCCACACTGTCACCGGCGTTATCTCCACAGCAGTCGGCAATAACCCCGGGATTGCGCGGGTCATCCTCTTTGATCCCGAATGTAATTTTCATCAGGTCAGCACCGATGTCAGCGATTTTGGTAAATATACCTCCGGCAATACGCAGGGCACTGGCACCCAGGGATTCACCTATAGCAAAACCAATAAAGCTGGCTCCAGCTAATTCGCGGGGAACAAAAATTAATATAACCAGCATCATGATCAGCTCGACGCAGACCAGGAGAACCCCTATGCTCATACCTGCATCCAGTGCAATATTTAACAGTTGGAGAGGTTTTCTCTCCAGGGAAGTAAAAGCGGTCCTACTGTTGGCCAGAGTATTCATGCGAATCCCATACCAGGCCACACTGTAAGATCCTAGGATACCTATAACCGTCCACATCAGGATCAACATTACTCCCCCGAGGGGCATTTTTTGCAGGAATCCAAAGTAAAAAGCTATACATAATCCAATAAAGGCAAATAGTATCGCGAGAAATTTACCCTGCTGAATGAGATAAGTCTTGCAGGTCTCATAAATAATTTGAGCCACATCGAGCATGGACTGATGGGCTTCAATTTTCTTGACTCTAGTGAATTGATAATATCCAAATAACATACCTAGGATACATACTCCGATTCCAACTATCAGCAGATTGTTTTGCCCCTGACTCAGAGCTGGAATTACCAGGTTGGCCTCACCGGCCAGTACTGTTGTCGGTAAAAACAATAAGCTAGATAAACTTATAATAAGTCCTAGCATTAATTTGTTCTTACCATTTATGAAAAAATCCATTTTACCGTAATCCTTTCTATGTTTGAAATGCCGAGATATTTAAGATCTGGCCTTGCCAAAACCCAAAATACAAACAACTTATCTCGGCTCTAATCTTTCATGTACTGTTCCATGTTGTCCTTTATTTCTTTTTTGGCCAGCTTCCCAAGTGGAGTTTTAGGAAGATCTTTTCTAATAAATATTTTCTGTGGTCTCTTGTAGTCAGCCAAACCTTCCTGACAATAATCCATTAGATCTTGCGCTTCTAGCTTAGCGTCTAATTCCGGTACTACAAATGCATACCCCACTTCACCCCATATTGGATTAGGAACCCCAAAGACGACCGCAGCATTTACCATAGGATGGGCACTTATAAATCCTTCCACTTCAGGAGGATAAACATTATAGCCCCCGCTGATATACAATTCTTTCAAACGACCCACAAAATGCATATAATCATTATTATCCATGAATCCCAGGTCACCAGTTTTTAACCATCCGTCGGCAAAGGTCGAAGCATCATCTTCTGAATCCAAATACCCTTTTATAACCTGATCTCCTTTTACAATCAGTTCTCCAATAACACCCGGCTCAGCCCAATTGCCTTCTGGGTTTAAAACTTTCATCTGGCTATCACCTCGGGGAGCACCTTCTGTCTCAGCTATTAACTTCACTTCGTCGTTAAGAGCTGTCAAAGTGAAAAACCCTGCTGTCTCGGTCATACCCCAGCTTTTTACTACTGTTGCATTTGGAAAACCATCTTGTATCTGGTATATCAGCTCAGGACTAGCAGCTTCACCCGAACAAATTACAATCTTAGCACTGCTAGTATCAAATTTTTTTACATTACAGTGCAAGAAAAGGAGCCTAAATATTGTAGGTACGCCGCCGCAGACTGTAACCTGATATTTATTAACATAATTCATAAATTCTATAGGACTAAATTTGGGCATACAAACGCCCTTCGCTCCAGAATACAGCTGTATTGCGATCAAATCATGGGTTCCGCCAACATGACTAGTTGGCAAGTTACATAAAACACAATCGTCAGCGGTGACATTCCATGTTTCACACGTATTACGCGCGATTGCAAATGTATTTTTATGGCTTATTACAGCTCCCTTAGGCCTACCTGTTGTGCCACTTGTAAATATGATGATTAAGGGGTCATCTTCTGAAGGATGCAGATCATCAGGAATGGGTATAACAGGCGATTCTAGTAAGCTTTCATAGGGTAATGCAGACTGATAGTCAAGTTCCCCCATATAAGAAAAGACATTTTCGATATGTACTTCCTTCATTAGATCACTCACCGGGTAATCAATACTAACCAAGACTTTCGGCTGTATTCTCTTGCATATGTCAGCCGCTTCCTTAATTGTATACCTAGCATCCAAGGGTACCAGAACTGCTCCCATCGTAGCTGCTGCCATGAATAGAGTGTGAAAAGCCCCGGAATTCGGTAAAACTGTAGCTATTTTATCACCAGCCCTTACTCCCAATCCCAAGAATGAATTAACAACACGATTAATATCCTCGCCAAACTCCTTCCAAGTTCTTTCTTGATCTAAAAAAACATATGCAGTTTCATTAGGCCTAAGATCTGCTTGCCGCTCAACTACTTGAGCAAAATATTTATCTCCAATCATTCTTAAATCCCCCTAATACAATAATTTGATTGTCGGTATAGCAGGCCGCTATACCGACAATCACCTTGCGATTATCTTATGGTAGATGGCCCGCTATTCCCCTTTGTATACAGGTTTTCTTTTCTGCATCAACGCACTTATCGCTTCCTTAAAATCATGCTTTTTAATATTCGCCATAGTGTATCCCACTTCGACATCATACATTTCACCTAAACGAGCATTTGCATTAATATGCATAGCCTCTTTAAAATCTTGCATGATAAGCGGAGGGTTACCTAACAAAAGCTCCGCAAGCTCTGTTGCTGCTTCCATTAGCTGTTCATTGGGTACAACTTTATGAACGCCACCATACTTAAAAACTTCCTGTGCTGATATCGGTTGCCCAGTTAAAGCCATATAGGTAACTACCTTTCTGGGAACCAACAGAGCAAGAAACTCTGCTGCACCGACAATACCAATCTTGATTTCCGGAATACCAAATACCGCTTTTTCAGAAGCTATCAATATATCGCAACAGGCTGCATAAGCAAGGCCTATCCCCATGGCTGCCCCTTGAATAGCTCCGATTACGGGAACTTTACAATCATATATTGCATTGGTACTATCCTTAACCATTTCCCGGTATCTAACAATATTCTCTTCATTAAGTTCTCCAAGCTCACCTATGTCGTTTCCTGCCACGAATATTTTTCCTTCCGCCCGCAGAATAACTACCCGCACCTGATCCATATCGTTGATGGATTTAAACGTCGCGGCAAGTTCTTGGTATGTTTGAGTATTCATAGCGTTTACGGGAGGGTGGTTAATGGTTACTATTCCAATGTAGTCCTGAACTTCAAGGTTAACGAATTTCATAACAAGTCCTCCGTTTTCTAAACTCTTTGGCATGCTATAATTTGCTAAAACTTAATAGCGTTTCTCAAACACTGGGGTTTTCCTATCAAAGCGCTTCAGTGTTTCGGGGGCTACCCACTCAATTTCAGGTGATACACGGTGTTTCGCTTTACACAAAGCTATTACTTCCTGCGTCAAATCATCGAGATTATCTCCCATCCCTTGCCCCCATTCGATAATTAACTTTAATTGAGTTATACGTGGGCTGGAAGATTCCCTAATAATGAACATATGCCCTGTTACTTTGGGAGCTAAGGAGCGAATAGTATCCAGCAAATTACCACCGAAAACATTCACACCTTTTACAGTTATCATGTCATCGGCGCGACCAACAACCTTGCCACGCATGCCCTTAAAACCGCAGCCAGGACACTCTTCTGTAAACACTTGGCAAATATCGCCAGTAGCATATTTCAAGTATGGAGATGCCTTCTTCCGAAGATGCGTAGCAATTACTTCCCCTATTGCACCATTTTTTACTTCAATAGGCTTTTTAGTTTCTGGATCTACTAAATCTTCGAAACTAACATCAAAATCATCTGCGAAATTATGCAAACCGTGAAATTCATCAGAATCGCAGCTAATGGATAAGTTAGTAAGCGATGGACCCCAGAAGTCATACCATCTGCACCCATAGGCTTCTTCAAGTTTCTTTTTCAATTCGGGAATTGCAATGCCCATCTCACCAGTAGTAACGAGCATTTTCAGGTTAAGGTCGCGTGGATCTATGCCCTGTTTCTCATACAAGCCGATGTAATACTGAAGAATCGTAGGCCCGGTCCATACAAAGGTAGGCTTAGTCCACTTGGCCAGTTCCATGGCCACGTCAGGTCCCAGACGGATATCAATAGGAAGTTGCAAAATCCCAGCACGTTCAAATGCTGGTAATATTGCCGAAGTGGCATAGACTCCCAGTGGGAAAACAAACCAAGTACGGTCACCCTTTCCGAGCCCCAGGATATCTGTGTGCATAAAAGAAAGAGCGCCCGCAGTATAGTCCTGGTCCTCTTTGGTTACGCTATACGGATAGGTGGGATGTCCTGTGGTACCTGATGTGCCACCAGTCATAATAATATCATCGGGATCACAACAAACATGAAGCCCAAATGGATGTCCGTATTTATCCAGGGAGCTTTCCATGCTAATACGTTCCCTGTCCTTATCCATGAAAATAGGCAACTGCCTCAGGTCTTCAATATTTCTGATTTCTCCAGGTTCTGCTCCACATTCCTTGAATCTAAGTTGATAATACTCCGGAGAATTATCATACATGTATTGAACTGCCTTCCTAATCAAGCCATCCTTATATTCCTTTCTTTCTTCTGCGTCCATTGCGTTGAGTCGATCAGGATAAAACCTAACTGTTCCTGGTCTTGCCATTTGCTTACCTCCTTATTTTTAACTATTGAATATCACCTCTGCCTATGGGCAAATACCATATATGTATTATGATTCGTAGGCCCAAATGTTATGCAAATACCCCCTTTAAAAGAATCTGAACAACTAACAAGTTAATTTTAGATCGCTTTTCTTATCTGAACATTTAAACGGGTTTATACTGTTCTTAGAAATGCATTTGCATGGCTTTTTTTGTGTAATGCTGTTAATAAAGATAAGAACTCGACGCAACACCTATACCCTAAGGTGCTTAGCGAAAACAGAACAAGTCTTGGAAACAAGTGCTGAGAAGATTGCCCAGGCTTGGAGCAAGGAAATGAAAGTAGCAAGTTCCGGATTGGGGTACTAAATGAACTGAAAAGCAGAGGGGTTAAAAACGTTGATTTATTCTGTGTTGATGGGCACGGATAAAAAACGGACAGTATTTCTACTATCCGTTTTAGGGAAAAATCCGCAAGACCGCTTGGGGCGCACTCCAGCGTTGCCCTATCCTGTCTTGCGGCAAAAGCCAATGTAAGTATTAACTTTGAAACAGTGATTTAAACCTATTATTTCTTGCCTCGAGAAGTTGGTCATATATTGCCTACACAAGATTATACGCAGACCCTTTTTAAGCAAACAAAGTAAAGGGAGGGCTCCCTTTTACTACTTAAATTCTACCACCGTTACTCCATGACCGCCCTCTTCTGGCAATCCATCTCTAAAAGCCTTGACCTGAAGGTGGGTCTTGAGATAGTTTCGGACTGCGGTCCTTAAAGCTCCGGTCCCTTTACCATGAATGAGACGAACCGAATCCAGCCCTACCAGCAGTGCATCAGCCAGATATTTGTCAATCTCTATGATCGCATCCTCAGATAGCTGTCCGCGCAGATCTATTTCTTTGGAAATGTGGCGGGCTTTGTCCAGAAAACTCTCCCCTCGCCAGGGCTTGCCGACTGGCGCTGGCATATCGAGTTTTACCAGATTTTCGGGCTTAACATTAAATTTCATGCTCCCCACCTGAATACTCACATCCCCCTGGGCTCCGTAACTGCCCAGCACATAGCCTTTCTGGTTGATATTCTTAATTAGCACATAATCTCCGCTTCTTATTTTCTGCTGCGGCTGATCTGCCTGGATCTCATCCCGGTAATTATGTAGCACTATCTTTTTGATTTTCTGTCTTTTTTCCTCTATTTCGTGCCACTTGGGCGGCTTTTCCTTATCTTTTATAAGGTCCTTGAATTCCTGCAGAGCCTCGGAGGCCTCCTGCTTAACCCGCCTGATTTCCCGGGCCGCATCTTCTCTGGCCTGGGCAGTTATTTCCTGCCGTTCTTGTTCGAATTCTATTTTCTCTTGATTGAGCCGCTCTCTTTCCTTTATAAGTTCCTCTTTAATCTTTATTACTTCCCGGCTCTCTTTGTCCAAGGTATAATGGCTTTCTTTCAACTGCCGGATCATATTGCCCACTTCCATTTCCCTTTGCGGAACCAACTCCCGGGCTTTCTTAACCAGGTTTTTATCCATGCCCAGTTTCATAGCTATCTCAAAAGCATTGCTCTGCCCGGGCATACCAATGGTCAATTCATAAGTGGGCTGCAGATTTACCGGGTCAAACTCAACACAAGCATTTTGGACCCGCTCAGTTTGATAGGCATAATTCTTCAACTCACTCTGGTGGGTGGTCACAACTACTTTGGCCCCTTTATCCCGCAATTCATCCAGTATAACGTGGCCTAGAGCCGAACCTTCTACTGGATCAGTACCAGCGCCCAATTCATCCAAGAGCACCAGTGACCTGCGGTCGGCTCTATCCAGTATTCTAATTATATTGCTCATATGGGAGGAAAAGGTGCTTAGTGATTGCTCAATGCTCTGCTCATCACCGATATCCACATATATAGAATCAAAAATTGATATCCGGCTTTTTTCCCGGGCTGGTATATATAGGCCGCTCATGGTCATCAATACCAGCAGGCCGATAGTCTTCAGAGTAACTGTTTTCCCCCCGGTATTGGGACCGGTTATGACCAGGGCATCGAAATTATTTCCCAGTTCAACATCTACCGGAACCGCATCCTCCCCCAGCAGGGGGTGTTTCCCCCGATATATCTCCAATACTCCTCGCATATTGGTCACCGGACGATAAGCATTCATCTTGTAGGCCAGACGAGCGCGGGCAAACGCAAAATCTAATAAAGCCAGCACTTGCTGGTTTCTTTCCAATTCATCAACCATAAGCCCCACAGAATTGGATAGGCTCCTTAATATCCTTTCGATTTCTCTTTTTTCTTCTATCTGTAAAGAACGCATCCGGTTATTTAATTCCACTACCGGCAAGGGTTCGATATATACCGTGGCTCCACTGGCAGACTCATCATGCACTATTCCTTTTACCATACTTCGATTCTCCTGCTTAACCGGCACTACGTATCTTCCATCTCTTTCAGTCACCAGGGCTTCCTGCAGAAGTTTTTGGTTATCACTGGAGCGGATAAAGTTTTGCAGATAGTCTTTGATACGAATACGGAAAGTGTTGATCTGATTCCTGATATTCTTAAGTTCTGTGGAGGCATCATCCCGAAGCTGTCTATCTTCACCTACGGCCCGATCAATCTTCTGTTCCAGTTCCCGATCCTCGGTTAATGAGGCACAGAGACTGGTGAGCAAAGGATATTTGCCTTTTTGCACATATTTGCTAGCCGTGCGGGAAGCATAAAGCAGCACATATACATCCCGAAGCTCTCCTGCAGTCAAAATGCCTCCTACCCTCACCTTGGTCAGTTGGCCGTTTAATAGCTTAAGTCCGCTTAGAAATGAAGGTTCTCCATAACGCAGGGCTTCCATAGCTTCCCCGGTCTCGTCCAGGCGCTTATTGACCGATTCAAAATTATTCACCGGCATCATAGCCAAAGCCTTGGCTATTCCCCCTTCGAACAGAGCCAGCTCGGCCAGCATATTCTGTATTTTATGGTACTCCAGTTTATCCAGTACTTTTTCTTCTATCATATTATTCACCTTTAGCTTTTAATCTGCAGTTGGCTATATAACACCCCGATAATAATGCCCGCGGGTAAAGGGGGAAGGTGTTGTTTTCTCCAGCTCCCGGCGGTATAATTGCAGGTCGGTTTTATTCCCACTCAACAGTTCATCGATAGCCCGGCGATAAAAACCAAGCACATTCTCTACTTCCTGTTCTTCCGCATGACGGGCCTCTATCCTGAGCCCGCCTGCACCCAGTGATATTATCTTATCCAAATCATCTATCATGCACAGGGTACGGGAATTAAACACATAAAATCGACAGTAGGTATCCGTCTCGACCGGGAAAGAGTAGTTCTTGTCATCTTTAATAGCATAATTATCCTGATGGCAGAAACCCGGACAATGATCAGTTCCCTTTCCCAATACTCCTTGCAGCAGGCAGTATTGGGAGGTCATCAAAATCAATTCTCCATGAATGATGATTTCAGCCTGTTTTATTCCCTGGATGTTTTTTAAACGATTGTAATTAAGTTCAGGAGAAAGACAAACCCTTTCCGCTCCCTGCTGCAGCAGGAATCTAAGGGAATATGAATTAAAAACATTCAGGCTGTAATCCGCCCTGCTATTTATACCATTATTCCAAGAGTAGTTCAAGGCTCCCATGTTACCTGCCATAATGGTATTAAAACCTGCTGCTTTAAGCCCTATCCAATCCTTTTCTTCCCCTGGCTTTTGTATACGGGGCGGGGCCGGTATCACTTGGCAAGAATACCGGGCCGCGTAGTCTTTAAGACCCTTCAGCTCATCAATGGAAATTCTCTTCTTCTGGGCAATCCCAGCCAGGTCTATGTAGACTGTATCAGCTCCTGTTTTTATGGCTGTATAAGCCTGATTAATCCCACTAACTGCTGCAGTCAGTTCAGGAGTAAGGTGTTTTCTATCACCCTGGTTCAGGGGAAGAAATTTTGCCCGCCGACGCCGAAAAGATTTAGCTTCTTCTTTATCCATCCGCTTAATATTAAGGCTCAAGCTCTTTAAGGAGTCCACCGCTTGCCGCCTGGTTTCATTAATCTCGCTGAATGGCACTATCAAGTCACCATCAGCCTGATATTCAAAATCTCCCAAATAAAAAGGAGTGTTTCCCAGACGGTCTATCTTGGATTTCAACAGAGCTTCATCCAGTGGCTGCTTTTCTGCTCGCTGGGCCTTGCTTTTTCCCATCTCTACTATCTGCTGTCCTTTTTCGTCAGTCACGATAAGCTTGAGCGGCTGCCCTTCTTCCAAGACCGCTTTTATATCTATCCGAATTTTTTCTTCACCTGAACTTTTCATGCTGATAAGTGCTTCCGATATTAGCTCTTCATCATGGGTTTTAAAAACTCGGTCCTGGGGTGATACTTTTTTATCCAGCCTGAATTCTACCGTATCTCCAGCATGGGCGTGTACTACCGGCACACCATTTACCTTCATGTTTTTAATAATAAGGTTGGGGTTTTTCCCTTTATTAACCCATATCTCCAGCCCGTCTCCCAGACTCACCCTATCACTTACTTTTATGGCGGTATTTAATTCCTTATCCTGGGCTGCTACCCTGCCTACGTAAACCCCGCGATTATTAGGCCGCTTAGAACTTAAAAAACTACTGCGGTCAAATATAAAATAACCACTGGAGAAGTTGCGATTAAATATTTTCAAGAGTTTATCTTTCACCTGTTGACCTGGCCGGTAAGAAGATTCCTCTGACAAGATGTCCAGTACTTCACGATAAGCACGGGTTACCACCGCAACATACTCCGCCCTTTTCATGCGGCCTTCGATTTTTAGAGAATCAATTCCGACACTCTGCAGTTCGGGCAGATAATCAATCAGGCACAAATCAGACGGACTCAAGAGGTATCGTCCTTTATCAGCGGTATTGATCGGCCTGTTTGTGCTCCGGGAATAAAGCTCATAGGGTAGGCGGCAGGGCTGGGCACACCTGCCCCGATTCCCACTTCTCCCGCCGACCATACTGCTGAACAAGCACTGACCGGAATATGAGTAGCATAGGGCGCCATGAACAAATACCTCAATCTCTGTAGTTTTGGCCGCCTGTTTAACTGCCTGAATATCTTCCATCTTCATTTCCCGGGCCATGACCACCCTTTTTATTCCTTGTTTTTCTAAAAAACTGACTCCTTCTGCATTATGTACTGTCATCTGGGTACTGGCATGCACCTTAATTTGAGGTAAAACTCGACGCAGAGCATCCATAAAACCCAGATCCTGCACGATTAAAGCATCGACCCCCATCGTGCCCAGGTTCCAGGCATAATCCAGTGCAGGCCCAAACTCCTCATCATCAATAAGGGTGTTGACCGTAACATATATTTTTCGTTTCTTTATACGCGCATATTCAATTGCCTGAGCTATTTCCTCATCGCTGAAGTTTTCTGCTGATTGTCGGGCGCTGAAGTTCTTGCCCCCCAGATAAACAGCATCTGCACCATTTTCTATAGCTGCATATAAAGCCTCCCGGTTGCCTGCCGGTGCCAGCAGTTCCATATAATATTTCCTCCTTATCTTCGGTCAGCTAATTGTATGCTCTTAAAGTTTCAAATCCGTCTCGTTTCACCCTTATTAATCCGGCCGCAGGTATAATCTCCAGTCCCTTTTTCTCCAGTTCGTCTAAAAAGAAATTGATACCCAGCGAATCGCTGGCCATATGCCCCGCGATTACTACATTAATATGATTGTCCCGGGCTGCCTGGCGGTGATTATCGCTCATATGCATACCTATGATGGTCCCTACTCCTGCTGCGGCTAATTTCTCATATGACTTTACCGAACCAGCTGTTCCACCCGTCATTTTCAAAAAGATTTTGCCCGCTCGTCTCCTTTTATCCCCGGAAACGATTACCGGACCGGCTTTTAACTTCCTAGCCTGCTGGTATTCGGGAATTTCCAGGAGAATATCTATCACATCCTGCAGAGTTCTATAAGGGGTTTGAGCAAATAACTTCTCCAGATAGTGGCTGACCAGATTATCAGCCGGGGAATGGACACACATAAAGGGAATATCCAGCAATCTGGCGGCATCTACTGCTCGCTGGTGGTTGAGGGGCATCATCCCTCTTTTCACCTCGGAAATACGTTCTTCCATGATCCCTTCGGCAATGTTAATGGGAACTCCCACCCCTGCCAACATATCTGACTGTACATGCATAACATTATGCAAATCTGCCCGGGCTGAACCTTCCGGGTGATGAGAGATGATCATATCTATCTGGCGCCCTTTTTGCTTCAGACGATCTGCCATCAATATCTCAGGAGTCTCCATATCTATCCCGCAGATAGCTGATGTGATTGCCTCTTCCCCCTCACCAAACAATATACGGGTATCATTATAAGGGTTGCTGAGATCTTCTTCATCATAAAACATCTTCTCATTATCACTCATTTTGTCGAATTTTTTTCGCCTTTCATCCAGCAGACCTCTGACTTCATCCCCCCGAGGATCAAATGTCCTGCCCATTTCAACTGCCAGTTGATATACTTCCTTGATTTTCATTCTTATATCCCATTCCTTTCTTGCGACACAAAAGTCCTGAAAGTAGTTTTTTTAAGCCTTCTGCCTCCTAACTAATTAATTCTATAAATTACCTTCCTTACATCCCGGAACATAAGAAGTCCAGGACAAAAGGAGTCATATCCGTCAACGAGGATATCCTATCCCAATTTTGTCTTTCATAATTATTATGAATTATAATGGTCGGCACTTTATTTACGGTATGGCCTTTGCAGGATAGATCTTCTAGATTGCCATGGTCACTTACTATCATAATCATGCTATCCTCCAAGTTAGAGTCCGCAATACAAGCGCCTATCATCCTATCCAGCATTTCATAAACTTGAATGCCTCGGACCATATCTCGGGCATGGCCGACTTTATCACTGATAAAATACTCATAGAGGGTAAAGTCATGCTGTCCAGCTAATCTGGCCAGGTTTTTGCCGGCTTGTTCCGGGCTTATTTCCTTCACTGCATAGCCCCAATCTATCAGCATCCGGTTGGTGAAATCATGATATACAGCATGATCTCGATTAATATCTTCTATATTTCTCAGAGGCTGACCTGAACTAAAGGTTACCAGGGTGGAAGTGGAATAAAAAGCTTTTCTCTGCTGAACTAATTGGAGATATTCTCCTCGGTAAGCGTTGGCAAAAGTAACTTTTTTACCTCTATCAGCCAGCACCTTCATTATGCTGTGGTTACTAATAATTTCCCTTAATTGCCGGGTGGGATAAGCATTAACATGCCGCCCGACTTCTTGGGCAGCATTTATTCCCGTCCACAGGGTGGTCTGTCCAGTAGCACTCTGCGGAACCCCGGGGACACCTAAACAGGCATCGATAGGTATCATTATGGCCTCTTTGCCTCTTAGCAGTCCGCTATTTTCATATAAGTTGTGTCCACCCAGTATGCTGTCAAAAAATGGGGTGCGGGCAAAAAAATACGGATTATACTCCCCTTGCTCTCCCAAGCCGAAACCATCTATAAAAATCATCAATACCTTCATAATCAATCGCCTACCATGATAATTTACCACAATTATTATATCATAAAGACGATTCCCTGAAATTTAGCCGGGCTTCCACTTTTTCAACTTTGCTGCTGATTAACTGCAGTTGTTCTTCGATCCGCAGCAAGCTCTCGGTAATAGATACCGGTGCTGATTCGCTCCAACTTTCCCGCTGCTCGTTGCGGAAAAACTCTGCCCTGTTGATGTTCCGGGTAGTTAATACTTCACTGCGCTTCAAGGCCTTAAGCCCCAGGTCACGCCTGGTCACTGCTTCGTCTTCTTCCCTCCGTAAGACGCTGAAGCCTCCGCAGGACTCTAATATTCCCTGGTCCACTTCATCTAAATCGCGTATGCCCTGTTTGCGCAATTCCTGCATTAAATCGTCCACATTGAATTTTTCCTTTTTCAGATTTTCCTTAATAATTCGGCCCTCATTAATCAACATCACCGGTTTTCCGGTGATAATGTCGGAAAGGACTTGGTTTTTCAGAGCCAGATAACCCATCAGGTATTCCAAAGCAGCCAGAGTAGACAGGATCACTATGCCTTCCCAGAAGGGAATGCTTTTATCTAATGCCACTGAAACTACCGTGTGCCCCACTCCGGTCATTACCACAAAATCAAAAGGCCCGAGCTCCCCCAGAGCTCGTTTGCCGAGAAATCTAATCATTATCAAAGCCATAAAATACATGACCGCAGCTTTCAATGCGAAATTTAGCATTATAGTACTCCCTTCCAAATACCTTCCGCTTTAGTTTTCTGCTGCTGTCTGCTACTTTATTCACGATGAGAGGTAACTATAAACAAACTTAAGGTGTCAAACAGAATTATCTGGATGACACCCCATGCTGGAAAAGGTATATGAAACACCTTAGTGTACTAGTATTTGAGGCCCTGGCCGAACTATCAGACCGGTCGAATCTAAGCCTATTTCAATGTCAATCCACTGACCTCCTGATTCTGCATAAATATCTCATTAATCTCATCTGCGATTCTAATAAAAGCAGTCAGTATCTTGGGATCGAAATACTCGGGCATTGTTCTGCCGTCTCCCTGGGTAATGATATTCATGGTGCGGTGGTGGGTAAATCCATCTTTGTATGGTCTTATACTGCGAAGGGCATCGTATTGATCACATATGGCTACTATCCTTCCCTCTATTGGTATTTCCTCTCCTTTCAAGCCATGAGGATAACCGGAACCGTCCCATCGCTCATGGTGGGTCAAAGAAATGGTTTCCATCATGCGGATTTTATCATATTTGGAATTAGCCAGGATGCTGGCTCCAATAAGAGTATGGTTCTTCATTATCTCAAATTCTTCATCATTTAGTGGCTCGGGTTTTAGGAGTATGTGGTCACCAATGCCTATCTTACCTATATCATGCAGAGGAGCTGCAAAGGCCAGAGATTCTATAAATTCGCTAGGAAGCTTGAGTTCTCGAGCCAGACGCGGAGCATATAATCCCAGTCGCTTATTATGCATACCGGTTTCGGAATCCCTTAGTTCGGCGGCTGAAGACAAGCGAAAAACCAGCTCGTTGCTCAACTCCTGGACAATGTTCAGGGCTTCCGATAATTCTTTAGTTCTTTCAGCTACGGTTCTTTGCAAAGTCAATTTATAATTCTTCTCCATCTTATTAAATTGGGTCAAACGGACAGCTTTATATAGAATGCTTAAGAATTTATTTAAATCCAGCGGTTTAAGAATGTAATAGTCAATGCCCAGATTGATCAATTCCAGTAGATATTTGGCTTCGTCATGGGCAGAAATAACCACGATCACCTGCTGAGGATTTTCCTTTTTTATCTGCTGGGCCATTTTCACTCCATTCATAATTGGCATATTAATATCAGTCATAACCAAATCATACTGCTTGTTCTGGTACTCATTAAATCCTTCCAGACCATTTTCGGCTACATCAATATCATCGAAGAAGGCGGACAACAACCTAACCGTATTCTTACGCAGTTCAAGATCATCTTCAACATATAAAATCGAGACCCCCTGAGCGGCTTCTTTAAATTCTTTAGCTTTAATCATGGCTCAAGTAATCCCTCCTATAATACCGGCAGTTTAACTGAAAAACAGGCTCCCTCCGAGGTATTCCAGGTACCCAGTTCACCCCCGCAGTGTTCTTCAATTATCAGCTTGGACATATATAATCCCAATCCAGTCCCAACACTAGGTCCTTTGGTAGAGAAATAAGGATCAAAAACCATATTAATGATATCTACAGGTATCCCTCCGGCGTTATCCTCTATTTCTACCACATGATATTCAGGAGTCTCGTGTCCCCGTATAATAATCTGGGGATTGACTACCTCATTATCAACAAAGGCATCTGATGAATTTTTAATAATGTTTAGAAATACCTGCATCAACTCATTGGGATAAGTCAATATTTGGTTTTTAAAAGAATATTCTCTTATTAAGACTATATTCTTGTACTCCAAAGACTTGCCGATAATTCCTAGAGTGTTACCGATTACCTCATCAATTATTACCGTATCCCGAGGGTTATCCGGTTTAAAGAAATGCCGGAAATCGTTAATGGTATTGGATAGATATTGAGAATGATTGTTTATTTCTTCCAACATTCCTGTAAACTGATCCTTTTCATACATTTCCAAATCAATATATACCTGGAGATTTCCAGCTATAGTACTAATCGATGATAAGGGTTGACGCCATTGGTGAGCAATCATACCTACCATTTCGCCCATAGCAGCCAGTTTTGAGTTTTGTATCAGCAGTTGTTCCTGCTGTTTGCGTCCGTTAAATTCGGACTGTAGTTGCTTATTCAGATCGGCTAGTTCACCCACCATATTATTCAAGGTTTCTTGTTCTATGCGCAGTTCCTTCTCCTGATAAACATGACAGTTTTCGTATTTATTCAAACCATTGTGTACTGCTACCGCCATATCCAGACAGGAATTATACCCACAGGCGGCACAGTTCCTGAAATCTTTCTCTTCGCTTTTATGCATTTTCTTGTATATGCTCTGCAACTCATCTTCGCTGGGATATTTAAGAGTATTCAAGGACGATAGGTCCCTGTAACAGTGATAATGAAAGTTATGGTGCTCCACTACCTCTTCCAGAAATTTCTGCAGCACCCGGCCAGCTTCCTGGTCTCCCGCCGCCTGTTCCGAGCGTTGGGCTATTGATCTTTCTATCTGGTCCACAGATTTATTATGATTGATACAACCGGCTCCCATGTTACAGCCTTTTTCACAGCTGAGAATATCTACCAGCACGGGCAGATCAGCACAGCTACTAATAACAGCTGCTTCTAAATCTCGCAAATATTTTTCATATATGATTGGTCCTTCAATTTTGGTGATAGAACTGGCCACGGTACCAGGATAGTTATAAAGGTAGGATTCTTTAAGACCACCGGGGGTGGAAAAATTAGTCGCGATTCCGGCTGCTGCATAATTGTCAAATTGCCCCTCCTCCAAGAGGTCAATATTAAGGTCTTTTTTCTTTAATATTCTAATTAAAGATTGATATGTGACATTGTATTGCACCATGCCGCTATCTTGAAATTCTCGACGTTTAGCCAGGCAGGGAGAAATAAAGGCAATCATAGCGTCCGGGTGCAAGGAGTGGGCATATACTGCTGTATTGTGTACCGGACTGCCGACAGGCGCTAGGTGAGAAATCAAGGCCGGATGGTGCAATTCTATGTATTTAACTACTGCCGGACAGGGTTGCGCTATAATAGGAAATTTTGATGATTCTGCCGTTATGCTCTGCTGATAAACCGCGGTGGTAATTTCAGCCCCTAGAGATACGTCATATACTGCCTTCATTCCTAAAATCTTCAAGGCAGTAATAAGTTTCCCCAATTCAAAATTGCTTTGGGCTGAAGGAGCTATCAAAGCAATGATTTCTTTATCCGGCAAATCTGCCAGCAAAAGAGAGCTGTCATCAATAGGGAAACGGGCGCTTTTTTCCACGATTCCGCCATGGCTCTTAATGCAGGCTTCAATGCAACGACCGCAGCCAATACAGAGTTGATTATTAAACTTCACCACTTCACCGCTGCCATCACTGCATATTTTAACCGGACAGACGGCTATACACTGATGGCAGTTGATACAATTTTCTTCTCTAATCCCAATCACTTCTATTAATTTTCTCATGCTGCTTCCGGAATCCATATAGATGTTTTTTTGTTCTTTTCTTCCTGGGCCTTGATGAAAAGAACCGACAAAGTCTCCTTTAAACGCGTCATTTACGAAGTATAGAAGCGCAGCTTATAAAGGCTAAAAGTAAAATTTCGTCCCATTTATTCTCTAGGTCATCCCACTTGAAACTAGTCGATGAGTACTGCTCCAAAGAATTCCGGTTCCTCCTTTCATAAAGTACTCCCCTCTTTACCTTTATCGTATTATTTGACTAAATTCCATATGTATTCTTTATAGTTTGTTATAAAATGTGTCAATAGTCCTACTAATCCACAGATATTATCAGGACTCCTTCTCCGCATTTTTAATCAGAGCCTATCCCGCTCGTAATAAGGCTAAAAAAAGGACCTAAGCAAGTTGCCATTTAATAGAGTTCTGCATTATGATGAATTCCTTTAAACCGCCATGCATCAAAGGAATAAAGTTTTAAAGCATGAAGGGCAATTATAAGCCTTAGCCGGGTGCATCCGTCGCTTTTCGCTGCATATGTCCAGTTCCAATATCTTTGCATTCTGGTTATACTTGGTATTAGCAGTGTAAGCTGGCCGTATTTCCTTCGTAAGACTTATGGGTGGTTTGATACCTTTTATTGTCATCCCTATAGTGGAGTGGGGAAGTGCGCCGTTGAGAACTGCTCTCAATTTTAAGTTTACAAAACGGAATTTTTTTATTGGAGGTATGGTCATGATATGCAGGTCAAAACGTATTATTTCTTTTCTGGTGCTGGGAATGTTCTTGATGGCAATGCTGCCCGTAACAGCTCGGGCAGATGATGGCGAGTCGGTGCTAAGTTCAATTTACCATTCATCAGCCGTTGCAGCAGTTAATTTTAGCGGCAGCCACTCAGCCACGTTGACCGTCCCCTATGCTTATGCCGAAACGGTTGAGCTCGCGAGCGGTCTTGATATATCCTACGACAGCTCTATTTATTCTTTTGCCAGTGCCAGCTTTCTTTCCGGCTCAACTGCTGTGGTTGATGGCGATCCGGTTGAAATGACGGTAACCTATCAGAAGAAAGATGAAGATATTCAAAAGACGGCCTTATACAGCATCAGCCTGGTCAGAGCTACATATAGGGCTCCAACCTTCTCCGGGACTATCTCTAAATCTGTTACCCTGCCGTCATTGCCAAACAGTGTATCCTTTACGGCAGCAGATTTTAACGCTAAATATACCAAAAATGACGGAGGGGCCTTGAACACCGTAGTTATTAATGGGAGCAATCCTACTTTTGGCTCTTTAATGTTAGGGAACAACGATTATACATTGGGAGAAAATATTACTACCGCTGAGCTTGATAGCCTCAAATTTGCTGCTACCAGCACTGGTAGCGTCTCCTATATTGTTAGCGCCTATGCTACAGAGGACAATGATACTATGATCGGTTCTGTTGTTCTGAACATTACAGTGGATCTAATTACCAGTACTGGTACGGTCACCTATTCCACTGACAAGAACACTGCAGTGAAACTTGATGCATCCGACTTCAATAACGCACTCCAAAATGCTACCGGCTCCAATCTATCCTATGTGAAATTCACTCTGCCCTCAGCTTCTCACGGGAAACTCTATTATGATTACTCTTCATCTTCTAAATTTGAGTCCCTGGTATCAGCCAGTACCAAATATTATAGAAGTACTGCTCCTTATTTATCATATATCAGCTTCGTGCCATACAACAATTACACGGGAACGGTATCTATTACTTATCTGGCCTATACCGCTGATGAGAGATCCTATATTGGAACCCTCAATATAACGGTAAAGGACACGGGTAACAGCGACGTCACTTATTCCACTGACAATGATACCCCCATCAAACTGGTGGCGGCTGATTTTAATA
>CAZHHJ010000010.1:3010-8456 GCA_964531295.1 uncultured Syntrophomonas sp. | reverse complement strand
CCTGGCAGCAGTTACTCAGGGACTGTATCCATTGACTACATCGGTTATGATACTACGGGAGAATCTTATAATGGTAAACTCAAGATAACGATCAGGAATGCCGGCAACAGCACCATAACTTATTCAACTAACAATGACACCCCCATCAAGCTAGCGGCGGCTGACTTTAATACCGCCTGTAAAAGCGTGACCGGTTCCAACCTATCTTATGTGAAATTCACTCTGCCTTCCTCTTCCTATGGCAAACTCTATTATGATTACTCTTCATCTACCAAATATGACTCCCTGGTATCTGCCAGCAAGAAATACTTTCGTAGTGATTCCCCTTATATCTCATATATCAGCTTCGTGCCTGGCAGCAGTTACTCAGGGACTGTATCCATTGACTACATCGGTTATGATACTATGGGAGAATCTTATAATGGTAAACTCAAGATAACGGTATCTGCTAGCAGGATGGGTTCTAAATATTTCACTGATGTGGACAGCAGTCTATTATGGGCGGTGGAAGCTATTGATTACCTTTATGATAAAGGTGTAGTTACTGGCATTGGCAGCAAGCAATATCTGCCAAACTCCCGGGTAACCCGCGGTGATTTCATGCTCATGCTTTACCGGGCGCTGGACTTTAAATCAACAGCCCCAGGTAATTTCTCCGATGTACCCAAAGGAAGTTATTATTATGAAGCTATAGCTGCAGCTAAAGCACTGGGAATAGCCCAGGGTGATGGGACTCATTTCTACCCGAATTCACCTATCAGCAGGCAGGATGCCATGGTTCTGGTGGCCCGGTCCCTGGAGTTTGCACGCATTAACATACCATCGGGCAGTAGCAGCGATCTACGATCCTTCACTGATCGAAACATGATATCTGACTACGCAGTTAAGGCAGTCGCCTCACTGGTAAAAGCAGAAATAATTAAAGGAGACGGCAGCCGGATACATCCTCAAAAAAATATTACCCGGGCAGAAATGGCCGTAATTTTTCAGCGGGTTTTAACCCGCTAAAGATCAGGCCTGACCGGGGATAATGAACATGCTCCTAGATCGAGACGGGCTTTCCCGATTTATTGTCTCCTTTTTACCATTACCGGGGGATGGGGGGCTCGCTTGCTGCCCCGGCGGGACCGAGACCTGGAGTTCATGAGTAAGAGGAGCAGAAACACCCCTGCCATCCCGAATCCCCAATAGGATTCGGGGGTTTTCTGGTTAACCAGTAAATAGGCAGAGGTAAAGAGGGTGAAACCGAAGGCAACAGCCCAGTTTATAGACTTAATACTGCGGGTGTTATCGGCAATACGCTCATGTAATTCCTGCTGGGGTATTCTAATAGTGATATCTCCTCGTTCGGTCTTCTGCAATACCCTTTCTAAAAGAGGAGGCAATTCAATGATAGCTGATCCCCATGCTTGTGCCTTCTCCTTGACCAACTGGAATAGGCCTCCTCCATCTCCCAGCAGTTCATCCACATATGGTTTAGACACCGCCAGGAAGTTTATACCTGGATCAAGCCCTATACATATCCCATACAGAGTCCCCAGGGCTCGCCCAAGAAATGTAAAGCGGGATGGTACCTGAAAAGGCTGTTCATAAAGAAGCCGCTCCAGATCCTGGAGAAAATTATGTAGATCAACAGTGGACAGTTCCTGAGCCTCACCCAAAATATGGTCTAAAAATATTGCTACAGCGCGGGTCAAGGCGTTTTTTTCGGCTTGATAATGAACAAATCCCAATTTCATCAAATAATCAACTACTGTATCGTAGTCCCGCCTCACGATGGCCTTGACCATATCTACCAAGGTAAGGCGCAGTTCCATTGATACCGAGCCTACCATGCCGAAGTCCACCATAATAACCTTTCCCTCTTTGGTCACGAATAGATTGCCAGGATGGGGGTCGGCATGATAAAATCCATCCACCAGGATCTGCCGCACATAGATATTTAGCAAATGGGCGGCTACCTGCTTAGAGTTTATCCCGGCCGCCTGGATTTGATCATGATCAGTAATTTTAATTCCTCGCATATATTCCATGGTAAGAACCCTGGTACGGGTATATTCCCAAATTATCCCAGGTACCAGCAATTCCTTATCTTCACGGCTGTTATTCGCTATCTTTTCGGCGTTGCTGCCTTCCAGCAAGTAGTCCAGTTCATTCCACAGGGTCTCCTCGAATTCGATATAAATGGCATCCATATCTATAAACCGTTCCCAATCAGTAAAGACCTTGAGCCATCTCACGACCTGTTTTATCGCATTAAGATCAATCCTAACCAATTCTTCTATGCCAGGCCGCATCACCTTAATGGCAACTTCCTGTCCGTTGGATAATACTCCATAATGAACCTGTCCCAAAGATGCTGCCGCTACTGGTTCTGCTTTAACATGGGAATATATATCTTCCATAGCCAGTCCAAATTCAGAAAAAACCTGTTTCTTAATGTCTTCAAAATCAACCGGTTTCACTTCGTCCTGTAAACCAGACAGCTCTTGAATACTGGCTTTGGGAAGTAGGTCCACTCGAGTGCTTATAAACTGCCCCAGTTTTATTAACAAGCCGCCTAATTCTACTGCCGTATCTCGAAAAAGCCGGGCCTGAGATATATACAGTTCTTCTCTCTTACTCTTCACCCAACCAGGCCGGTGCAGGTATTTCTTGAATCTGAGGGTATAGAAGGCCATGGTGATATGAAGAAATAAAGCGATAACTTTGATAAATCTACCCATACCCGAAGCTTTAACCGCCATAGTATCTTTTCCTTTCTCCAGCGACATATAAGTTATTATACTACTAATAGTAAGGATGAGCGCAAGAAGCAGTTAAGAGCTGAAATACTGGATTACTCTATCAATATCCCAGGCATTGATAATGTGGTCTCTGCTCAGCCAGGCTCTGCGGGCGCAAAGGATACCATACTTAAGCAGATTGAGGTCTTTTTTATCATGTGCATCACTGTTAATCACCAGTTTGATACCCATACCGGCTGCTTTTCTGGCAATTTCCTCATCAACATCCAATCGGTCCGGGTGCGCATTTATTTCCAGGGCCGTGTGGTGTTCTGCCGCTGCAGCAAGTATCCTGTCAATATCAAGTTCATACGCTGCTCGCCGATTCAAAAGTCTGCCGGTCAGATGTCCTATTATATCTACATAGGGGTTTTCTATGGCTTTAATTATCCTTCGGGTCTGCAGTTCGAGGCTTAGATTGAAATGACTGTGAATCGAAGCGATTACTATGTCCAATTCTTGTAGTATTTCATCTGAGTAATCCAGGCTTCCGTCTTTTAATATATCAACTTCACTGCCCTTAAATATAATAAAACCTTGCAGTTCTGCATTCAAATCGTTTATCTCTCGGCCCTGTTCTATCAAGCGTTTTTCCGATAGTCCGCCACTGATGGGCAGTGATTTGGAGTGGTCAGTAACTGCCAGATATGAATAACCCATTCTTTGAGCAGTACTCACTATTTCTCTGAGGCTGTGGGCACCATCACTCCAATCCGTATGAATATGAAGATCGCCTTGGATGTCAGCTAGCTTGGCCAGTTCAGGCAGTTGATATTTTCGGGCTTTTTCAATTTCCCCTCGGTTTTCTCTCATTTCTGGAGGGGTATACTGCATATCCAGTTGCCTGAAAACATCTTCTTCAGCTTTAAGTCCTTTGAATATCACCCGGTCTATCCCTTGAAAAATAATCTCCCGGTATTCTTTGGAACCAGTAGTCCAGACTAGACTATGGTAATAGTCCTCGGGTTCCACTATAATAACTTCGAATTTCATATTATGATCAAGTACACCCTGAATGAAATCCTCTTGTTCCCAGGTAATTTCTCGGGTTTTGCGATAAGACGCGACCTGCGCGTGTACCCGCTTATAATATTCACTTGCCACTAATATGTCGATATCCCCCACCAGGGGCTTGCCCCTTCGCACACTCCCAACCGGACGGGCTTCAATTACTCCTTGACCTTGCATAATATGCCTGGAGAACTCTTCTGCCATGGGAACTGCTAGGCCTAAAGTTATTTTTTCCATGCTTTTATTGAGTAACTCTATCCCTTTTAAAATATTATATTCCGTCTTGGAACCCATTCCAGGCAGGGCACGTATTTGCCTGGCCTCAGCGGCCAAAGCCAGAGCATCCATGTTATCAATGCCTAGTTTTTCATATATCAACCTTATGGTTTTATGGCCTAAGCCAGGGATAGCCAGCATGGCTAATAGCCCTGGGGGGACTTCCCAGCTCAGTTTTTCGTAATAACTAGAGCACCCGGTTTCAAGCATTTCCTCAACCTGGGCTTGAATAGTACTCCCAATCCCCTGAACTTCATTAACAGCATTCCTGAAATATAAGTTCCTCAAGTCCTCATCCAGATGGTATACGGAATGAGCAGCCTGGCGGTAAGCTTTTACGCGAAAAGGGTTATCGTTCTTTATTTCCAGCATGTCGGCAATAGATTCCAGTATCCATGCTACTTCACGATTTGTCATCTTAACCCATCCTGTTTTTCTTTTCGTCTTCCATGGTTCTTATTAGCTGATCATAATCTTCCTGCAGCTTATTAAGTTCGTCGGCCAGGTTGAGTGCAGTTAATATAGCTACTCTTTGGTTGGAAAGATTGGGGCTGCGCTGCTGTATCATTTTCATTCTCCTGTCCACATATGCAGCCAGCATCTGAATATACTCGGGATTTTCTTCCCCTTTGACAACATATTCTTCGTTAAAAATCTCAACTGTTACCCGGTTTATATGATCTTTTCTATCCTGCACATAGCATGCCTCCTTTGCATGAACAATATAAGATACTTCTATCATTATACTATTTTTTCCTGCCCAGTAAGCAAGGGGCCCTTCTTTTTGCCGGCAGGCTGCTGGCATTAAAGGTATAGGCGCTAATTACTCTGGTTGCTTGGGCAGATCCTTTTAGGATTTTTGTAGCTAATGCCTATAAATGATGCGTTACACTAAACAGGAGTCAGCACAAAATAAAAAGCCGGAATCTTAAATTCCATATGTTAATATTAGCCATTATGTCATACCGGAAGACATACGAAATCACCCTCATCTTCGGGCTTAAGGATAATTCTGTACTATAATTGTGCACATTACGGCTTGCTTTGTATATTGTTCTCATACATCCCACACCTCACCAGAAGTTCTCTTTTGCCATAGGATGCATTATAAATCTAACAGAAATGAGGTTGATATTGGGTGTCAAGTCGTTATTATTGGAATTCCAAATGCAGACCCAGGAGCCCACAGCCCAGGTCTCGAACAAAATACAGCACCCGCTCCATAAGCTGCGGACCAGCCGGACCGGCTGGTACCGGAGGGCCACCTGGTCCGGCTGGAGCTGCTGGACCACCTGGCCCTCCAGGCTGTATCGGTGCAATCGGCCCTAGCGGTCCTAAAGGCGATATCGGACCCCAGGGATGTATCGGACCTA
>CAZHHJ010000010.1:0-2910 GCA_964531295.1 uncultured Syntrophomonas sp. | reverse complement strand
GCCCTAGCGGTCCTAAAGGCGATATCGGACCCCAGGGATGTATCGGACCTATCGGCCCTAGCGGTCCTAAAGGCGATATCGGACCCCAGGGATGTATCGGACCTATCGGTCCTAGCGGTCCTAAAGGTGATATCGGGCCCCAGGGATGTATCGGACCTATCGGCCCTAGCGGTCCTAAAGGTGATATCGGGCCCCAGGGATGTATCGGACCTATCGGTCCTGCCGGTCCTAAAGGCGATATCGGACCCCAGGGCTGTATCGGTGCAATCGGCCCTGCCGGTCCTAAAGGTGATATCGGCCCTCAGGGCTGTATCGGTGCAATCGGCCCTGCCGGTCCTAAAGGTGATATCGGCCCTCAGGGCTGTATCGGACCTATGGGTATTCCCGGACCTCCCGGGCCTCCTGGCAGAGATGGATTAGCTGGCAAAGATGGTATTCCAGGTGCACCAGGATCGCCCGGTCCAGCCGGTGCTGCTGGGGCTGCCGGTCCTGCCGGGTCTCCAGGCCCACAGGGACCACCTGGTCCTGCTGGTGCTGCTGGGCCTCCTGGTCCTGCCGGTCCTGCTGGCCCTCCGGGCGTCTGCTGCTGCAGCAGTTGCAACGCTCCGCCCGGCCCCCCTGGTCCTGCCGGCCCTGTTGGTCCCCCTGGTCCCGCCGGTCCCGCTGGTCCTGTATATTCAGAATGTGATTGCTGTATTAACCCGCTTGAAGCATTGTTGAGACAATTGATAGGAACTACTGGAACCCTGTTAACAGGTATTCACCCGGAAGGTATCTTTGAAAACGCCTTGATCAAAGGGGTTAATTATGGCTTATTACGAGTCTCGGTAGATGATGTAGAAATGCTATTTTCGCTTTGCGATATCATTGGATTTACTGGAGATCTGGGACTTATTAGTTTAATTACTCCGCCTAAAGAGCCTTATCCGGGGGTGTGTTCCTGTTGTGAAGCACCTATGCGTTCGTATCTGAATACACTGTCATCTGAAGCCGTCAATTTGTATATTAATGTATCTTCTGATAATAGCAGTTACACCCCGATCACAAACGCACAGATAATGCGCACTGGCCTTGGCATCGCAATCATTCAAAGCACTGATTCTACCATGCGTACTGCCCTATCTACCTGTAAAATCCAGGCGGTACAGGAATATACGATGGAAGAATGATAAGGATAGTTGCGTCTTCTGTAAGATCCAGGCGCTACAGGAGTGTACACCTTAGAACTAATGGAACCATAAGCATTGTCATCTCTCCCCTGGAGCTGGTTCGTCGAGATCAGCTCCAGGCCGATGGCAAAAGTACTTGAAAGAATTACCTTGACCGGGCAAATGAAGTGTTATCGCCCAGCGCTGATTCCGATAAGAGGCCAATGTGAGGTCCACGCTAGGCCCATGCATAAAAAAGAAACAAATATCTGCGTTTCAGTCTTCGGCCTGTCATCTCTTCCCTTCGTTGCCCTGCAACAGACGGAAGAGAATATCCTCCAGGCTTATTTCCCTAGAACCAAATGAAATTATCTGCCTATTTATAGCAAATATTGTCTCCAGTATCAAAGGCCTTACCTCTTTATCGCCACTATACGTAATCAAAAACCGATTGTTTTCCATAATGATATCATTTATAAATTCCAGTTCTTTTAAAGCAGCTAAAACCCGTTCATCTTTTTCTGCCAATTCTAGCTCTATGTTTTTGCCGCCCACAGTCTGACGCAGGTTTTCCACACTATCCCGGGCAATAATTTTCCCTTGATTGAAAACAGCAATCTCGTCGCAGATTCTTTCTACTTCCGGAAGCGTGTGGGAAGACATTACTATAGTCACATCACTTCTATCTTTTAACTGCACGATCAAGTCTCTAATATCCCGTGCGCCTATGGGATCCAATCCTAGAGTCGGTTCATCTAAAAACAGTACTTTGGGGTCCGATAATAAGGCCTGGGCCAGAGACAATCGATGCCTCATCCCTCTGGAGTATTCCCCTACATAATTGTTCTTTTTCGCCAGTAATCCTACCAGTTCCAGATTAGTATCGATACGCTTTTCAAGAACATTATTCGGTATATCGAGTAGCTTGCCAATATATTTAAGGGTCTCGATAGTAGTCATCCTGGGATAAAAACTGGGATTTTCAGATACATAGCCGATATGTCGGCGCACCTTCATAGGTTCCCTCTTAACATCATAGCCTGCTATTACAGCACTGCCGCTGTCAGGCCGGATTAAAGTGGTCATTATTTTTAAGGTAGTGGTCTTGCCAGCCCCATTAGGTCCCAGTAATCCAAAGGAGATCCCTTTTTTTACTCTAAAACTCGCATCATCCACCGCTGCCAGTTTACCGTAATTTTTAGCAAGATGATTAATTTCTATCGCATACTCGACCATTATCCATTTCCCCCTCTAAAACCTGAATGTGATATTCTGTCTTTCAAAAATCCAGCCGCTTACTACTAAAATAAGCACGGTTATTATCAACAAAGAAGTGATACAAATCCAGAAATCATTAGGACTTGTCATCGCGAATTTCTGATATTTTCCAAAAATACTCAGGCAGAATTTAAATGGCAGTGGCACCTGGTTAAAGCTGCTGATACCCGTGAGCATACCAGCGATTCTTAAAAACTCGCCCCCCAGAGGATGAGCCGGGGTGATAAAAATCACTCCGATCAAACCTGCTACAGCGGTACTTCGAGCGAATAAAGAGATGAACATAGTCAGGGCTGTATAATACACCGTAACCATAGAAAGAATTAACACCATGGACATCCATTGGGCAAAGGGCGGCATGGGTAATTGCCATCTGTAGGCTGATATTCCGGTTACCTGGGCATAAAAATAAGCCGCCATAAGTTCGATGATAAGCAAAGGTAGTATAATAATAAGATAATTAATAAATTTACCATATAAAAAA
>CAZHHJ010000009.1:0-34748 GCA_964531295.1 uncultured Syntrophomonas sp. | reverse complement strand
TGGGAGAAATAAAATGATTGAAACCATGGTGATTGAGGCCCCGGCCAAGATAAACCTTATGTTGGATATTAAAGGAAGACGAAGCGATGGTTATCATGAACTGGAAACCGTTATGCACCAGATAAATCTGGTGGATCGGGTTCATATCCAAAGACGCCCCCAGGGCATTTTGCTAGGGAGCAACAGTCGGGAGATACCCCATGACAGCAGTAATTTAGCCTATAAAGCGGCCCAATTAATCCTGGCGACTTATGGCGGTGGAGAAGGGGCAGCTATTTTTATTGAAAAAAATATCCCGGTGGGGTCAGGATTGGCAGGTGGAAGCACAGATGCTGCTGCAGTATTAAAGGGGATCAATATATTATATAATTATAATATCTCCGCGGCCCACCTAGCTTCTATTGCAGCCCGAATTGGATCAGATGTTCCCTTTTGCTTGCAGGGTAATCCGCGTATAAGCATGGATCAGGTCGATGAGGAGGGTGGTTCAATAATAAAAAACGGCGATGATATTAGCGGGGCCAGCTGTGTGGCCAGAGGACGGGGAGAAATATTGACCCGCTTGCCGACTAGATTTTTGCCGTGGATACTATTAGTCAAACCGGATTTTCAATTGTCTACTGCCGAGGTATATGGGGAGTTGGAAATGGATAATGTACATATATTACCTGACCTCAATGCTTTTATTAAAGCATGGGAAATATATGATATTATAGAACTATCACGTCATTGTGAAAATGTTTTGGAAATAGTAAGTACCTCTCTTTATCCAGAAATCATAGTTATTAAAGAGAAGCTGGAAAGACTGGGAGCAATAAAAGCAACTATGTCAGGCAGCGGGCCGGCAGTATTTGGTATTTTTAACTGCCCGGAGGATGCTTTAGCGGCCCGGCAAGTCATGCAGCAGAGTTATCCCGAGACTTATCTTGTCTCATCATATGGCAGAGGTGATTAATTTTATGGAAAACAGGCGATTGCTGCCGGTTAACCTTGACTCCTATAAACCATTGAGAGAGCTGGTTTTGGATGCGATCAGAGAAGCAATTATTAATGGTAACCTAAAACCGCGGGAAAGACTTATGGAGATACAATTGGCAGAGGAGTTGGGTGTTTCCAGAACGCCCATAAGAGAAGCTCTAAGAAAACTTGAATTAGAGGGATTTATTGTTATGATCCCCAGAAAAGGAGCTTATGTGGCAGATATATCTTTCAAAGATATTGCTGATGTTTATGAGATACGTGCAGCCCTGGAAGGTCTGGCTGCGGCACTGGCTGCCGAGCGCATCACTGATGAAGAGCTGGAAGACATGGAGAGATACCTGGTTGGGAAGGCCGAGGCTATTGCCAATAACGACATGGAAAGACTGGTAGACGTGGATACCAAATTTCATGACTTAATTTATCAGGCTAGTCGCAATGAGAGGCTGTCAAACATAATAAACAATCTGCGTGAACAGATTCAGCGTTGTAGGGCAACTTCACTGTCAGTACCAGGCAGAATGGATGAATCCCTGCTGGAACATCGTGCTATTGTGGAAGCTATTCAGTCTCGGGATGCTCAACTGGCCCGGCAGGTAGCCCAGGACCATATAGAAAATGCTGAAAACATAATGATGGAATCCCTTAAAAAAGAAGGCTTACCTAGATGAGGAGATAGAATAATGGTATACGATGCAGTGATACTTGCGGGGGGCAGGGCCAGTGACGAACTAAGCGCAGTCGCTCCTTATGATAACGAAGCATTCATCAAGATAGCCGGGCAGCCCATGATTCTGTATGTTTACCAAGCTTTGCGGAAATCAAACTATGTAAGGAGAATCGTAATAAGCGGTCCAGCCGAGGAACTACAAACTATAATCCCTGAGGATGAAAATCTATTTTTCGCGGCCGGAGGAGAAAATGCTATCGAAAGTCTGGCTAACGCAGTCCAGCTCTTAAAAAATGATTCTATCAGCGAGATGCTTTTGGTGATGCCTACTGACATACCATTTATTACCCGGGCAGCCATAGATGATTTTATTGAGAAGGCCCAAAGAACTGAAGGAGACTTGTTTTACGCTCTAAGCAGCAAAGAAGTAAATGAAAAAAAGTTCCCTGGTGTTTTGCGGACATACGTGCAGCTTAAAGATGGAATATATACCGGGGGCAACCTTTTTTTAATGCGCAGTGAGATTATTGATACAGGCCTAGATATGGCGGTAAAGTTAGTAATGAGAAGGAAGAACCCGCTGGCCATGGGAAGGCTGTTCGGTTTCCGCCTGGTGTGGAATTATTTGTTGAAAAAACTGAGCATCGATATGGTAGAGAAAAGGGTTTATGAAGTAATGAACATAAAAGGCAAAGCTATTATTTCTAGCTTTGCCGAGGTGGGAGTAGATGTCGATAAGCTCAGTGATTTGGAACTGGCTAAAGAATACCTGGGGAACCAGCTATTTTAATTTGATTTTACCCCAGCAGGCAATTCGATTATAATAATATACTGTGCAACTATAAAAAATGTAATTAGGGTGTATAAGCAGGCTATTAGAAGGTGAGTGTTACATTTGAAAATATCTGCAGTTATTCTGGCCGCAGGCCGGGGAGTACGAATGTGTTCAAAGCTGCCTAAAGTGGCTCATAAAGCAGCAGGAAAACCGATGATTGTCCATATTGTTGATATTGTAAGACAGGCTGGTATAGAGGATATAAATGTAGTAATAGGCCATGGACGCGAGGTAGTGCAAGAATTATTGGCTCAGGAAAAAGTCAAGTACGTAATTCAAGAACAGCAGCTGGGAACGGGCCATGCCTTATTACAGGCTGAAGGAAACATTGATCCGGACACGACAGTTATAGTATTAGCCGGGGATACCCCTTTATTAAGATCCAGCACTATCCAGGAATTAATCAAATTACATCAGCAAGAGGAATCCCAGGCTACTATCCTGTCTGCTGAATTAAGTGATCCAGCCGGATACGGGAGAATTATTCGCCAGACAGATCAATCATTTGCCAGAATAGTTGAAGAGAAGGACTGCACTGAAGAGGAAAGAACAATTAAAGAAATCAACGCTGGTATTTACTGTTTTCAAGCTGGCAGTGTATTCCAGTTGCTTAAGAAGATAAACACCGATAATATGCAGGGAGAATACTATTTGACCGATGTTCTGGAGTTAATTAAAAATAACGAAAAACCAGCCGTGAATATTATGAAGCTTGCAGATGCTCAAGAAATATATGGAGTTAATGATAGGGTTCAACTGGCCTATGTAGAATCGATATTAAGAAAAAGGAAGAATCTGCAATTAATGCGGGAAGGTGTTACTATTATTGATCCATCATCCACCTTCATCGATAAAGAGGTAAAAGTTAAAAAGGATAGCATCATATTCCCTTATACTATGATAGAGGGTTCTACCTCAATCGGTGAAAACTGCCAGATAGGGCCTTTTACCAGGATAAGTAATTCAAATATTGGCGACCACGTCATTATAGATAGTTCCCGCATAAATGAGGCTAAAATTGGCAATAGCTGCACCATCGGCCCCTATTCCTACCTCAGACCCCAATCAGAATTACATGATAATGTTAAAGTAGGAGATTTTGCGGAGATCAAGAAGTCCATAATTGGGGAGAATAGCAAAATTCCGCATCTGAGCTATGTTGGAGATGCAATAATTGGTAAAGGGGTAAACATCGGGGCCGGCACCATTACTTGTAATTATGATGGCAGGAATAAACACCAGACTATAATAGAGGATCAAGCATTTATCGGCAGTAATACTAATCTGGTGGCGCCGGTACGAGTCGGCGAAAATTCTACCGTAGGTGCCGGATCTACTATTGCCCACGATGTACCGCCCGGCAATCTGGCCGTAGAGCGTGCCAAACAGAAAAACTTTCATAATAGAACTAAAAAGGATGGATAAAAAGATTAGGAGGTAGTACGCGAAATGAAAGCATCCAGGTGGAGGATGAAACTATTTTCTGGCAATGCCAACCCGGGTCTGGCTGATGAAATCGCAAAATATCTGGGAATTCCAGTCGGAAATGCCAAAGTCTCAAGATTCTCAGATGGAGAAATTGGCTGTGTTATTGATGAAAGTGTACGCGGGGTGGATGTGTTTGTTGTCCAGCCAACCTGCGCCCCGGTCAATGAAAATCTGATGGAACTCCTTATCATGATAGACGCGTTCAGAAGAGCATCTGCCTCCAGAATAAACGCTGTTATTCCTTATTATGGTTATGGACGCCAGGACCGCAAAACCAGAGCTCGTGACCCCATTACCGCCAAATTAGTAGCTAATATCATTGTGGAGGCCGGTGCGCAAAGGGTGGTGGCGGTAGATCTGCATGCCAATCAACTCCAGGGCTTTTTTGATATTCCGGTAGACCACTTACCGGGGGTACCGACTATCGGAGAATATTTTAAGAACAAGGCCCTGAGTTCTGATGCGGTCATACTGTCTCCGGATGTAGGAGGTGTTACCCGGGCTCGTGATTTGGCGGCCAAATTAGGAGCCCCCTTGGCCATAATTGATAAGCGGAGACCTGCGCCCAATGTTTCCGAGATCATGAATGTAATCGGCGATGTCGAAGATAAATCAGTAATAATAATCGATGATATTATCGATACTGCTGGTACTATATGTACGGCAGCAGAAGCCATGATGGACAAAGGGGCCCAGGAAGTATTTGTTTGCTGTACACATGGAGTCTTCTCCGGGCCGGCGATAGAAAGATTATCAAAAGCACCTTTCAAAGAAATTGTAATAACCAATACCATTCCACTGGAAAAAGAGAAAATGCTGGATAACATGACAGTCTTATCTATTGCTCCCCTGGTAGGGGAGGCTATACTAAGAATTCATGAGGACCTTTCCGTCAGTAAACTTTTCGAAGGATAGGCCTTTTGGACATACATATAATTCAATGTTATAATTAGATGTCGATTTTGGGTGCATTTCATATATATTAATGAGAAGGGGTGAAAATTTGACCGCAGCAATTGCACTTACGTGTAAAATAAGAGAAAAAAAGACCAAGGGATATTTAAATCAGATGCTGAGGCAGGAATGGATTCCAGGGATAGTATACGGGCAAAAACAAACACCATTGCCGGTATTCCTCCACCGGCGGGACCTGTACAAAAAGATGAGCAGCTATGGGGCCCGGGGGATATTCACTCTGGATATCGAAGGATCAGAAAAACCAGTTATGGCATTGGTGAGAGAAGTTCAAAAGCAACCTTTGAGTGGACATATAATTCATATAGATTTTTTAACCATTAATATGTCGGAAAGAATTACCAGCAAGGTTGGGATCCATCTCGAAGGAGAAGAAGAACTTATTAAAAAGGGCAATCTACTACAGGTAGGAATAATAGAGGTAGAAGTATCCTGCCTGCCCAAAGATTTACCAGAATTATTTACCATCGATGTATCAGCTTTTAACCTCGGCGACCGGGTTATATTAGGTGATTTAACCATGCCAGAAGGAGTAGAATTAAACGAAGCGGAAGAAATAGTGATATGTTCAGTAGTAGCGCCTTCCAGGGCGACGGCTTTAGAATCAGAAGAGGAAGAAGCTGAAGAAGGCGAGGATCACGAATAAGCAAAAGACCCCGGTTTATCCGGGGCTTTTTTGTTTCCGGGATAATGGCCAATCCAAACCGTGTTAAAAGGACCGTCTCCGCAACACGCTGTAACACGGTTTTTCGTTCTGTTATAATAATAGCAGTGATGATAATAAAGCAAATTAAGGGGCAGCGGCGAGATGAAGATAATTATTGGTTTGGGCAATCCGGGCCCCAAATACCGGAACACACGGCATAATATGGGCTATATGGTGGTAGAAGAGATTGCCCGGCGCTATACTATTGAAAAAGAAGAATGTAAGTTTGATTCGATAATAGGACATCTTAGAATTAATGGTGAAAAAGTATTGCTGGTAAAACCCTTGACTTATATGAATCTCAGTGGTAAGGCAGTTCAACCCCTGCTAAGCTTGTATAAACCTGAGCTTTCCCAACTAATGGCGGTATACGATGATATGGACCTGGAAACGGGGCGGATTAGAGTTCGGGCCGATGGCGGCAGCGGTGGACACAAGGGAATCGCATCTATTAATGATAAACTGGGCAGCCAGGGGTTCCCACGAGTACGCATTGGGATAGGCAGACCTCCAGAGCAGTGGGCAATAGAATCATGGGTATTAAGCAAAACAACTGCAGATGAACAAGCGCTTATCGAAGCCGGTATTCAAAAAGCCGCCGATGCAGTTATATGCTGGGTAAAAGATGGTATAGTTCAGGCTATGAATAAGTATAATTAAACAGGGCTTATCTGCCGGTTGCTTAGGTAGCGAATTTTATCAGGTAAATAATTATGACTTGTCGGGTAATTCTTTACCCGACCCTTTGACGTGCCTGCCTAAGACCAGTACTTTTAATCGCAATCGCTAGTAGATGCAAAATCTAAACTAACAATAGTTGGGGGCTTTAACTGTTGAACAGCATCCTTTTCGAAAAAGTGAATAAATGCCTGAGAAACAGACAAAATGTAATCCTAAGCGGCTTAGCTGGGACGGCCCGGGCATACTTTCTTAATGAGTTATTTAGAAGCATGCCAGGTAAGTGCTGTTGTCTGGTGTCCACGGAAGAGAAAGCTTTTGATCTGGCCCGGGAACTGTCGCAGTTTATGGATCGGAATCGTATTTTCATGTTTCCAGGCCGAGATTATGTGCGCAGCAGGGAAAACTATACTCGGGCGGAAAAAGAACGCCTAGCTACTATTCAGGAATGTCTCCTGCATCCCCATCGGCACAGCGTAATTATTGCCACTCCAGGGGGGATTATGTATAAACTAGACTCTCCCCAGAGTTTGAAAGACAAGGTAATACGACTTGAATGCGGGCAGGAGATAGCTCTAGAACAAGTCCTCAGACAGCTGGTTGAAACAGCTTATATACGGGTTGAAACTATCAGTAATCCAGGCGAATTTGCGCTGCGGGGAGGGGTCCTGGATATTTATCCCCTTGGCTATAAAGATCCTCATCGGATTGAACTGTGGGGAGATTTAATAGAATCCATCCGCGCGTTTGATTTAGATACTCAGCGATCCATTGACCGGGCGCCCTTTGTAGACATAAGCCCTGCCCATGAAGTTATCACAAAATTACCGGAATCAACTCTATTTGATTTTATGGGTGACCAGGCCGGCCTATTTGTGGACGAACCGCGGGAAATAATTAGTAATCTGGAGCAAGCCATCAGGCGTTGCCGGGAGTCAATAAAAGAAGCAGGGGCAGGCAACAGGTTGCCGGAAAAGCTGGCCTGGATGGAAAGCAGCGAATTGCAGGAACAGTTAAGTAAGAGAAGCGCAGTATATCATGCCTTTTTTCCGGGCAGCAGCATAGCGGTTAAAGCAGGCTTATTAGAGCACATATCTCAGAAGGAGATGGAGTATTTTGTAAACGAGTATGACTGGCTTTTTAAAAGACTGCAGGAATGGCAGGATAAAAGCTATTCGATTCATTTATACATAAAAAGCAAGGCCGCTCGGGATCAATTAAAAAAGGATATGGTAGACCACCATCTCAGCGGAATAGAGATAATAAATAAGGGCATAGAAAGCGGCTTTGTCAGCCAGACCTTTAAAATTGCTCTGCTCAGTGAAAAGGAAATATGGGGCAAGAAAAACCGGATCGTAAAAAAGAGTAAAAGAGCAGAAAATAGAATTCTATTAGAAAACATGAAATTGGGAGATTATGTAGTACATGAAAATCATGGTATAGGTATTTTTCGGGGCATATCGCAAGTGGCCAGCGATGGGGTTACTAGAGAATACATACTTCTGCAATACGCTGGAACGGATCGATTATATCTTCCGCTGGATAAACTGGATATGCTATATACCTATAATATCTCCGAGGAGAAAAGACCTCGCTTAAGCAGACTGGGAGGTAACGACTGGGAGAAAACCAAAAGCAGAGTAAAGCAGTCCATACAGGAGATGGCCCAAAAACTATTGGCCTTGTATGCGAGTCGACAATCCCTGCAGGGGCATGCTTTTTCCGGGGATACTCCCTGGCAGCAGCAGTTTGAGGATGCATTTCCTTTTCAAGAAACCATGGATCAATTGAGTTCGATAAAAGAGATCAAAGAAGACATGGAACGCTCCCAGCCCATGGACCGTCTAGTATGCGGAGATGTGGGTTATGGAAAAACTGAGGTGGCGATGAGAGCCGCTTTTAAGGCGGTCATGGATGGCAAGCAGGTGGCGATACTGGTTCCTACTACGGTACTGGCAGAGCAGCATTACCATACGTTCAAGGATAGATTCAAGGAATATCCGGTGGCCATTGAAGTGTTGAGCCGTTTTCGTTCTGCCGCAGAACAGAAAAAGATCGTTGCGGATTTGCATAAAGGAGCTATAGACATAGTGATTGGGACTCATCGTCTCCTGTCCAAAGATGTCCAATTCAGCGATTTAGGTCTTTTAATTATTGATGAAGAGCACCGTTTTGGAGTTGCACAGAAGGAAAAAATCAAAATGTTCAAGACCATGCTAGATGTATTGAGTTTATCTGCTACCCCTATCCCCAGGAGTCTGCATATGTCGCTTACCGGCTTGAGGGATTTAAGTGTTATAGAAACACCTCCCCCGGAAAGATATCCGATAAAAACTTACGTCCTGGAATATAACGAAGAAATAGCCGCAGAAGCTATCTATGCTGAAATAGAAAGGCAGGGACAGGTTTTCTTCGTTCATAACCGCATAGAAGACATTTATGCCGTCAAGGAAAAACTCAGCTCACTGCTGCCCGATGTTTCCATTGCCGTAGGACATGGACGAATGAAAGAAGATGAATTATCCAGGGTCATCAGCTTATTTTTAGCGGGTAAATATCAGGTGTTTTTGTGTACTACTATAATTGAATCGGGACTGGATATGCCCAATGTGAATACCATTATCGTAGATGAAGCTGATCGGATGGGCTTGGCCCAGCTGTACCAGTTGCGAGGAAGAGTGGGGCGTTCTAATCGGATCGCCTATGCCTATCTGACTTATAAACCAGATAAAAGCATAAACGAAGTGGCTCAGAAGCGCTTGAATGCTATCCGCGAGTTTAATGAACTGGGAGCCGGGATGAAGATAGCCTTGAGAGACCTGGAAATAAGGGGAGCAGGAAATATACTGGGTCCGGAACAGCATGGATATATTCAAGCGGTGGGCTTTGATATGTACTGCCGTTTGCTGGAGCGTGAAACCGAGCGCTTAAAAGGAACAGACCGGAAGGAACCCCCAGCAGTCTTTATGGATATTGATGTGGACTATTATATTCCCGACAGCTATATCCCGGATTCGGGTACCAAAATACGAATATACCGACGACTAATGCTGGCTGAAGAAAGAAAAGAAATAGAAGAGATAAAAAAAGAATTGCGGGATCGTTTTGGGAAACTGCCCCAACCGGTGGAGAACTTCCTGCAGCTATCTCAATTAAGAATCGCTGCCAGCAGTAAGGAAATAAAATCGCTGCGAAGAAAAGGAAACAGACTGGAGATACAGATGGAAAGAGCATTATCTATAAATGCTGCAGGAGATATACCGGGAATAAAAGCGAGCAGTTTCCATGAAGATACTATTTCAATGCAATTTGAAGGCGCGGTATCACTGGAACAGCTGCAGCAGGTACTGGATGTTTTGTAAAGAATATCGAGGTGCGTAATAAGGAAAAAATGCGCTGTCCCGCCGGGATAGTTTTTCTTGGGGATAATAGGCAGCTAAAGCATAATATAGTGCCTAATCCGCTTACGGCTTAAGAAGTGACCTGGGGGATCAGAGGATATTGTAGAATTTTGTATATAAAAGCATAAAAATCTTGTGGAAATATGGTGACACAGTAAGTTGAAAAGAAAAATTACTGTGCAGATGGCAAAAAGTGAATAAAAGGGGATTCTTAGTTATATACTATCACTGAGAAAGAAAACTACATTTTCAAATAATGATAAAAGGAGGGATAAATGTAAATTGAAAGCAACAGGGATTGTTCGACGGATTGATGATTTAGGTAGGGTTGTTATCCCCAAGGAAATAAGAAGAACACTGCGTATTCGCGAGGGAGACCCACTGGAAATTTTTGTTGACCGGGAAGGCGAAGTTATATTAAAAAAATATTCCCCCATAGGAGAACTGGGGGATTTTGCTAAAGAATATGCAGATTCACTGCACGAGACCATTGGCCACATTTCCATGATTGCTGACCGAGATGTAATTATTGCACTTTCGGGAGCGAATAAACGTGAGTTTTTGGGTAAGGCTATCGGGATGGCAGTGGAAAGATCTCTGGAGGAACGCACTACCCTGGTAATGAATGACCTTGACTCCCCAGATGATGAAGGAATGCATGTAATTCAAAACGATGACCGGGAATATACCCTGAAAGCTCAGGTTATTGCCCCCATTATTACCCAGGGAGACCCCATCGGCGCAGTAATTCTGGTGAGCAAAGAGCCCGGCGTGAAACTTGGCGATATGGAAATAAAGCTGGCCGAAACTGCAGCAGGATTTCTTGCCAAGCAAATGGAACAGTAAATAATACGGATTATATAAGAAGCGGTCTTATAGCTAAGATCGCTTCTTTATTATGAAAACTTATTGCTTCTTCGCGGGTAAAAATAATACCATGTATAAAAACAGTCTGCTTCTACGGCCAAAAGGATAAACTGGTAAAGTTGGAATTATATTTTGAACACTAGCTTATGATTTGGGCAGGAGCAGCAAACTTTATCTCCAAAAATCCAATGTTGTGGCCAAGTGTTGATAAGCAGCCGATAATTGATTGTGATATAATAGATTTCATTATAGCGGGGAGGAAAGATATGGATAAGGGGCAGAGCTTCCTCAGGGGGGCGATGGTATTAAGCATTGCCGGTGCTATAAGCAAAGTCCTGGGAGCCGTATACCGCATTCCATTGGCCAGGCTTCTGGGAGGAGAAGGCATGGGTTTGTACCAGATGGCCTATCCAATCTACACTACCATTCTGGCCCTGGCTACTGCAGGGGTACCAGTTGCTATTTCGGTCCTGGTATCTAGAAAAGAAACTGCTGGATATAAGGGTGACAGCAAAAAAATCTTCCAGGTATCCTTGTTGATATTGTTTGTCTTCGGATTATTATTAACTATACTGGTAATGAAATCAGCAGGCTTTATTGCTACTAACATATTAAAAGATGCTCGAGCTTATTATCCCATCATGGCTGTTGCACCGGCGATAGTATTATCTGGATTAATGTCTGTATTCAGGGGATATTTTCAAGGGCATCAGTCTATGGTTCCTACTGCCGTGTCACAGGTGGTTGAACAAATGTTTCGCGTAAGTGCGGTGCTGATCCTGGCTTTTTATCTCTTTCCCCGCGGCCTAGCATTTTCAGCGGCCGGAGCTACCTTTGGAGCAGTGGTGGGTGGAATAGCAGGACTTACAGTGTTGACGATATTCTATTTGAAATTTCAGGGCAGGGAAAAGGCATCAGCACCTTTGCTGTACAGTGGGAGCTCATCGATGGAACTGGCTAAAGAAATGGTGACCCTGGCCATACCAGTTTCTTTCGGTGCGGTAGTCTTGCCACTGGTGCAGATGCTGGATGCAATTATCGTACCGGGGAGGTTAATGGCTTTAAACTATAGCACTTCCCAGGCAACTGCCTTATATGGGCAGTTATCCGGTATGGCAGCCGTGCTGATCAGTCTGCCTACCATATTCACTATAGCGATTGCTACCAGCCTGGTCCCGGCTGTTTCTGAGGCTTTAACCAGACGGGATAATAATTTACTTCGGGATAGGATTAATTATGGGATAAGAGCTGGAATGATAATATCTTTACCCTGTGCAGCGGGATTGTTTGCCCTCGCTTTTCCCATTTGTGATCTGCTGTATGCGACTCCAGAAGCCGGTATACCACTTGAACCGCTGGCTTTTTCCTGCATAGTATTGGCGGCCTTTCAACTATCCAGCGCAGGCCTGCAGGGAATTGGGAGGCCGGAGATAGCTATGCGTAATCTGATTGTTACCGGTATATTGAAGGTGATATTAAACTATACCCTCACCAGTGTTCCCCACCTCAACATCCAGGGTGCGGCCATCGGGACCGTTATGGCCTTTTTCGTAGGATCTATGCTCAATATGATTTACTTAAAAAAACTAACCGGTATCCAGTACGAAATGAAACGGCTCCTAAAAATATCCATTATTACTCTAATAATGGGTGTATCGGTGAAATTGATCTTTGGCTCATTGGTAGGGATGAATATTAATTCCCACATTTCAACCCTCCTGGCTATTATACTTGGGGTCGGTATATATGGGATACTGCTTATCTTGTTAAAAGAATTTGACATAAAAATGATCAAAAGAGTGACCCGGGTGTAAAAGTTTCAAAAACGCGAGTCAGGAGAAAGGGGTTAATAGAGCAGATGGAAAGCAAGGCCGGAGAAATAGAGCAGCTTATTGCCGTAATGGACAAATTACTCAGCCCGCAGGGATGTCCATGGGACAGAGAACAGACCCATGAATCGCTGTGCAGGTATTTAATAGAGGAGAGTTATGAAGCCATTGAAGCGATTAAAAACCATTCCATGAACGAACTGCAGGAAGAATTAGGAGATGTGCTCTTGCAGGTAGTATTCCATGCTGCCCTGGCTGAAAGAGCAGGATATTTTAACTTTGCGGATGTAGTTAAAGCCGTGCGAGATAAAATGATCGGGCGTCATCCACACGTGTTTGCATCTATGAAGCTGGAATCCAGTGAAGAGGTTATGACCCACTGGGAAAAATTCAAACGCCGGGAAGGCAAAAAGACGGTATTGGAAGGCATACCGATCATGTTACCGGCCTTGATGAGGGCTGAAAAGCTTCAGGAAAAAGCGGCGCGGGTGGGATTTGATTGGCCATCACCGGAAGGCGCCATAGAAAAGTTCAAAGAAGAAATAGAGGAGTTCAAAAAGGCACAAAACCAGGCCGATCAAGAGGAAGAAATGGGCGATATATTGTTCGCTATGGTTAATGTAGCCAGACTGAATAACATCGAGCCAGAGCAAGCCTTACAAGCCTCCAACGATAAATTCACCCGCCGATTTGATTATATGGAAGACAAGATAATAAAAAGTGGACACAGTTGGGGGGATTTGGATCTGGAGGCCCTGGACCTTTTATGGGATGAAGCCAAAGAGCAGGGCTTATAATCTGGACTTGATTCAGCTATTACATAAAATTTTCTCTGCACAAAGCAGGAAAATTAAGGATAACAGCGAATAGCCTATTATAAAGCGAAGGAGGGATAGCGATTGAATAAGACAGACCTTATAAGCGAAGTAGCGGTTAGGACTGGAATGACCAAAAAAGATATTGAAAAAGTGGTGAACGCACTTTTTTCTACCATTGAAGGCACATTAAAGACCGGGGATAAGGTTCAGTTGATAGGTTTTGGAACCTTCGAAGTTAGAGATAGACAAGCCAGAAAAGGCCGGAACCCGCAAACGGGTGAAGAGATAAGCATTCCTGCGGCAAGAGTTCCCGCTTTCAAAGCGGGCAAAGCCTTAAAAGATGCCGTAGATTAAAATGAGACTGGACAAGTTCCTGAAGGTATCCAGAATAATCAAACGCAGAACGGTAGCCAAGGATTTCGCAGAAAACGAAAGAGTGATGGTTAATGATAGAATTGCCAAGCCCGCTACTGATATTAAAAAAGGCGATATCATCTCCATTTTTATAGGGCAACGTAAGACGATGCTTGAAGTACTTGAGATTAAAGATAATGTTAAAGCTAGTGAAGCGAAAAATTTATATCGTATCCTCGAATAAGAGCCCCCTGTTCATGATAACCGGGGGTTTTCTTGTTTCTGTATTTTCTTTAGGCATAAACAAGTACCTATGAAGCATATTTTTAATTAGCAAATCTTGCAGCAGGTGATAAATTATTACAGCCTGAATAAACGAGTGGAGGAGATAAAATGTCAGAACATTCCCTATTGTTAGTAGATCGAAATACTTTGGAAATATCGGGGGTCCAAAAAGTCAACACCTTTGATGAAGAAGAAATAATCCTGGAAACCGTAATGGGATATCTGTACGTTCAGGGAGAGCAACTTCATGTCAGTATGTTAAATCTGGATCAAGGTAAAGTAGTTGTGGAAGGCAATATAATTAACATGGAGTACAAACCGGAGGCCAAAGATATTAAGGCTAGAGGCAAAAACATACTTTCTCGCTTATTAAAATAATAAGCAAGAAGGGGAATCCAGTGTTTCTTCGTCCAGGGGATAAAGAGGAGGAGGATTTTGCCAGGCATATTCTTTCAGTTAAAAGCATTTTTTCTAACCATGATTTTGGGTTTGTGCAGCGCGGTGATTTTGCATTATTATCAACTATTGATAAGGAACGCAGGGGTGGCGAGATTTCTACTGTATATATTGGATCTAATATTCTGGGTTTTGATGGTCATGGTAGTCTTTATGGGTATGTTGTATATAAATCAGGGTGAGATGCGTTCCTACGTGCTGATAGCGCTGCTTATCGGGGGGGTGGTTTATTTTCAGGCCCTATCCAGAAGATGTGCGGGGTCTTTGCTAAAACTTGTGCAGGGCAGTATTGCTGTAATTAAGTTGCTGTTTAAAGTCTTTTACTATTTCCCGCGAGATATTATATACAGGGTTAAAAAGATGGTAATAATCCACCGAAAAAATAAGGACGACCATGAAGAGGAATGAAAAAAGTGGACCCATTTAAAGGGTTTTTTGCGGCACTTATAGAAAAAGACTATTCCTAGTATTATTTCAGGCGAGGTCGATGCTGATGAAAAAGAGAAATGATAAACCACCCCGAATAAGATTATTATTGCTGGGTATAATGGCTTTGTTCTTGCTGCTTACCATAGTGCCCCGGGCTAAAATAGTATATGATTTAAATAAACAAAAAATTGTTTTAGAACAAGATAAAGAAAATTTAGCAGATCAAAATGCCCAATTACAAGAAAGCATGCAGGAGGTTAACAGCCCGGCCAACATCGAAAGAATTGCCCGGGAACAGCTGGGATTGGTCAAAAACGGGGAAACTATTATTATTCCTATCTTACCTGAGCAATATTCCACCGACCAATAATAATGTTAACGATAAATATTGACTAGTTCTGCTCCATCTAATAGAATTAACCTATCAGACAATGAGGAGGACATTTATTTCTATGCCTACAGAACAAGCAAATATTGTACCGGGAGAAATCATAAACGGGAAAGTGCAGGGCATAACGAATTTTGGAGCATTTATTGAGTTAGCTGGGGGGATTGTGGGACTAGTTCATATTTCGGAAATTGCGGATACTTATGTTAAGGACGTCAGGGACTTTATCCAGGTAGGAGATCAGGTCAAAGTAAAAGTGCTGAATATATCTGGAAATAAAATTGCTTTGTCTATGAAGCAGGCAGCGCCCCCCAAAGCAGTAGAAGCGAAACCGGAACGAATCAGGCGACCCAATCCCAATCCCGGTAGGAGAAATGCTTTTGGACAGGATTATCGTAGCAAAAGTGAACCTGTAAGTCTGGATGATAAAATAACTAAATTTTTAAAAGAAAGTGATGAAAGGATGCAGCCCATCAAAAACCGGATGGAGCAAAAGAAAAGAAGAAACAATCCATAATTATTTGAAGATAAAAAGAGCACTTCGCAGAAGTGCTTTTTTATTGAAAACACCTATTCCCCAGTCCGGGCCGAAGAGGGAAACTTGTTTTATAAGTCGATTTATAATGGGAGCGTGAGATTAGATTTGAAATTCGCTGCAGTAGATATTGGAACTAATTCCTGCCGGCTGCTGATTGCAGAAATAGATGGAAAGGAGCAATTGATTACTATAGCAAGAGGATTGATGCAAACTCGACTAGGACAAGGACTGGGTTTGAGCGGCGGCATTAATAATGAAGCATTAGAAAAAACTATCGCCTGTTTAGATAACTTTGCCGGCCTTATCCGCCAACATGAGGTCACTGTGTGTCGAGCCGTGGCTACTAGTGCAGTAAGAGAATCAGATAACCGGGAGATGTTTTTACAGACTATTGGCCGGTATTTTCCCGGCCGCGCAGATATCATCGATGGGGAGCAAGAAGCTTGGTTAACCTATCAAGGTGTAAGACATGGATTGAAGACAGCGCAAAGCCCAGTAGTTGTAGATCCCGGCGGCGGCAGCACGGAAGTTATACTGGATAATGAAGCATCCTACATAAAATCTATTCCTCTGGGTGCGGTTAGAGCCAGTGAGAGCCACCTGAAATACCAGGACATGAAACAGATACTGCGGGAGGGTATGGGCGATATTAATAGACTGATAGGCTATCCGCTGGTTTTTGTGGGAGGTACGGCTACCAGTCTGGCCGCTATCAAGATGGAAATGAAAACTTATACTCCTGAATTAATACACGGGCAGGTCTTGAAGATAAGTGAAGTCAATCAAATATGTGAGCGATTATTTAGCAGTAGTCTGGAACAAAGGCAAAACATTCCGGGACTGCAGGCGGAAAGAGCAGATATTGTGCCGCAGGGCGCGCGGATTATTTCAATTATAATGTCCTTGTTGGAAGCCCAGGAGATGATAGTCAGTGAAAGTGATTTGCTGGAAGGGCTAATCTGGGATCTATATGAAAAGGTAGGCTCAGAATAAAGCAACCCGCTGTGCCCGCCGGCAGATTCATAAGCAGCTAATCGCTTAGCCGGGAATTTATATATTATTGAGCCTAAGGCTCCTGCTTTCATGGCGGAATCAGGAGCTAATGTTTTTTTGCCCAATCTTACTTATCGACAGCAGGTGCTGTTTATTAGGGGATATACTTTGTTGAACGAATGAAGATAGTGTTCGCTGACCTGCATTTTTACTGGATTTTTGTATGAAAGAAATTAGGGGCCCCCGCCTTAAATGACAATTTTTACCAGGCAATGCTGATATAATTTATGGACAACAACAAGCAATTGGAGATGGGGGGTATCAAGACCATGGAAAGAATTGAAGTTTATCCTTATCAAAGGATTAAAGAGGCTACGGGGAAGAGATGGGTGGAGAAGAGGCTCGAGCAGATTAAGACTATCAAGAAATCCAAGCTGGGACAGTTGATTCCAGACCAAATTAAGCTGACCCAAATCTGGAAGGTGCTTTTGACGGCAGAAGTATCTATTCTGTCTTTAATGTCATTTTTTATGGCCCGGGCTTCTATACTGGGTGAATTACTGCCATTTATGTTCGCGTTTACCGCGGCATTTAGCAGGAAAAGGCCGATAACAGGCATCGCCATGGGTACTGTGGCAGTTGCAGGTCTAATCAGCAGCAACTCCGACATAAATATATATTCTAATATAATAACGCTTATGGTGCTAATAAGCGTTATAAATCATATCAAGCTACCCAGCGACAAATACTGGTGGGGAATGCCTTTTCTTTGCGTAGCATCCATATTTTTGGTCAAAACTATTTTTCAGCTAAGTACGGGGATTACCTTTTATGGGGAAATGGTAGTTATATTTGAGTCATTACTGGCGGGGATATTGACGTTTGTGTTCATGGTAGCCGGTGATACGATAAATAAAAAGAAAGACCTATCCCGATTTGCACTGGAAGATATAGCTGCTTTTCTCATTATTGGGGTAGGACTCATCATGGGATTAAACGGCATTGAACTGGCGGGTCTGAGTTTAAGTTCCATATTATGCCGATTGGGAATTCTGGCCGCAGCTTTCCTCTGGGGAGCAGGACAGGCTACTATGGTTGGGGCAATGGTAGGTCTGATACCTTCTATTACCTCCAGTATATTCACCTTCAGCCTGGCGCTGTATGCTATATCCGGTCTCCTGGCCGGTTTATTCCGAAATCTGGGCAAACTAGGGGTGATTATCGGTTTCATGCTTGGGACCATGGCATTTTCTTTATTTCTACCGGAAACTCAACAGACTGTGCTGGGTATCTGGGAAACTGCTATCGCCTGTCTAATATTTTTCTTACTCCCGGAATCTTTTAAGAGCACGGTAAAAAGCGTGCCAGCTTTGACGGCTCTGGCTAAGCGTGAAAGCAGCCTGCCCATGGCGGCAGACTGTCTGAAAACAGAAGCCGTCGGGCGCATAAGGGGTTTTGCCCGGGTGTTTGATGAAATTGCCGGTACTTTGGAAAGCCCGGGGAAAAACGGCAACATAGGACAAGAGGCGTCCTATTTGAACTATCTTTATGAGGAAATATCCAGCGGCTTTTGTCATCAGTGCCTGCATTATGAAAAGTGCTGGGAAAGATACTGCTATAAGACATCCAAAGAGATCCTGGACTTATTTACTATTGCCGAGAAGGTGGGCAGTATTGCTTATGAAGATTGTTCCCCTGAATTCCGGCGTAGCTGTCTTTACAGCAGAGATATTGTAAATCTTATCAATTACTTGTTTGCCAGCCTGCGTTTAAATGAATACTGGAAGAACCGCTTGGATGAGTCCTGTAGCATGATTTCCCGGCAGATACAGGGGATAAGCCGGGTAATTGAAAACCTGGCCGATGATTATGAGGATAAGACTGTGATTGATTATTCATTAAAGGAAAAAATCAAAAAAGACCTCAAAAAAATGAATATTAAGCTCGTTGATGTTACACCCATAAAAACTGCTGGGGCCCAGTTATATGTAAAAATTATAATGAATTCATGTTCAGATGGTCAGTATTGCGAGAACCAGGTGGTGCCGGTAGTTTCTGCTACTCTGGGCGAAAAGGTGGAGGTGGTGGATAAAAACTGTCCCTGTTTTATGGGAAAAGGTAATTGCGAATTCCTGTTGAGCAGGGCCTGCACCTATAGGCTTACTACCGGAGTAGCCCAAATCGGGAAAGAGGCGGTATGCGGCGATAATTATACCATAGCCAATCTCCAGGACGGCAAGGAATTGATCGCCTTAAGTGACGGCATGGGAGTCGGTGAAGAGGCCTGTGCCCAGAGCCGGTCTGCAGTGCGAATGCTTGAAACGCTGCTGGAAGCCGGGTTTGATAAGGAAGTTGCTCTGACTACCATTAATTCCACCTTGCTGTTAAGATCCAGCCGAGAAGACTTCGCTACCCTGGACATAGCTATGATAGACTTATATACAGCCGAGGTAGACTTTATCAAGACCGGCAGTGTACCTTCGTTCTTAAAACGCGGGCCCAAAGTCGAGGTAATAAGTGCCAGTTCCCTGCCGGTAGGCATAATAGAAAATATGGATATCTTTTCCGACAACCGCCGTATGATTGCCCGGGATCTGCTGGTAATGATAAGTGATGGAGTCCTTGATTATACCTCTGCCAATCCCGATGAAGAAAGCACCAGATGGATACAGGAATTACTAAGCAGGGTGGAAAGCAAGAACCCCCAGATTATTGCCGAGACCATTATTAATCGGGCCTTGAGTATGTGTAAAGGTAAACCGCATGATGACATGACCGTAATCTGCACCTATTTGGATTTGAATTTGCCGGATTGAGTACTTATGGAGGCAGGTTCAATAGTCGCAGATGGGCCAGTATTTATAATTCAGGCTAGGGAAAGTTGACAAAAAAGGAAAAGAATATGTATATAAAGGGTGATAGAGGAAATACAGCGGGAGAATAATATGATGCTGCTAAAAACACTTGATTATATTGTGAAAAACCAACTATTCACTAAGGGCGCAGTGATAATTGCGGCTATATCGGGAGGGCCAGATTCTGTGGCTCTCCTGCATATATTAAACCGGCTTGCCCCGCAGCAGGATATTAGCATTGTCGCGGCCCATCTGAATCACCAATTAAGAGATGAAGCAGCAGCAGAAGAAGAATTTGTTCGCTGTTTATGTCGGGACTGGCAGGTTCCGTTCTATTGTAAAAGGCTTGATGTAAGAAAAATAGCCCTAGCTCAGAAAAAGGGGATTGAAGAGGCAGCTCGGGACTGCCGATATCAGTATTTTGGAGAATTAAAGCAGGAAATTCGAGCTGATTATGTTGCCACAGCTCATCATCGTGATGATCACGTGGAAACGATTTTGCTCCATATACTGCGAGGCAGCGGCATCAAGGGCCTGAGGGGTATTTTGCCGGTAAACGGCTACCTGCTGCGACCCTTGTTGGGAGTACCCAGAGAGGCGATTGAGCAATATTTAGAGGACAACTCCCTGTCTTATTGCATTGACCGGAGTAATTACGATTTGAGTTTTCTGCGTAACCGGGTCAGGCACGAGTTAATCCCTTACCTGCAGAAAGAGTATAATCCACGAATTATGGACAACTTGGATATGCTAGGCTTAATTGCCCGGGAAGAATACGATGCGATGGAAAAAGAAAGCCATAAATTGATGGCATCTGCGGTGTTGAGCCAGAGTGATGATGAGGTGTTGATTGATAGCCGGATGTTCGCAACCCTGCACCCGGCTTTTCAACGCCGAATAATTTTAAAGGCCCTGGGCAGTTTGAAAGGCGATTATGGATGGAGTGCGCGGGATGTACAGCTCATTAGGGATTTAAACCAGCAAGAGGGATCGGCTAAGAAGATAAAACTTAGAAAAGGCATCTGGGTAAGGAAAACCTATGATCAATTGATTATCGGGGACCGTCTGGAAAAAGAGAATTCCTACTGCTATCCCGTGATAATTCCAGGATTAATAAGTATTGAAGAGACCGGAGAAAGATACCGCTTGGAGAGTATCAAGGCGGAAGAATATAAAAAGCATAGCCAGGATGTACTGTGTCTGGATTATGACAAACTGGCTGAAGAACTTTTTTTGCGCTCCAGAAAAGCTGGAGATAGAATCAGCCTGCCCGGAATGAAGGGGCGAAAGAAAATAAAAGATTATTTTATCGATAAAAAAATATCGCAGGCAGAAAGAAACCGCATTCCGCTGCTGGCTTCCAGAGATGAAGTATATGCGGTAATAGGTCATAGCATCTCTAGAAATGGGAAGGTAGATAAAAACACCAACAGCATTCTGGTTATAAGAAGGGAGCTTGATGAAAATACTAAGTAAACTAGATTGAAAAACACATATTATGGTGCTTATTTGAAAAGGAGCCGTGTTTATGCTACAATATGACGGATATTTTCAATATCTCAAGGGGAGGAAAAATTTTGGATAGGGCCTTTAAAAATATAGCCATATATGTGCTGATTGTAATGATAGCCGTATTTGCGCTCAAGTTAACGTCAGGTCCCACAGAACAGGCCAAGACTTTATCGGAGCCTGAATTTTATACCAAAGTATCCCAGGGACAGGTAGCCGAGGCAGTAGTAGAAGTGGATGAGCTGGTTTACAATATTAGCGGCAAATTGACCGATGGCAACAGCTTTATAGCCACGGTATCCAAGGAAACAGATATTACTACAGTTTTGCGGGAAAAAAAGGTTAAATATACTACCCAGCCGGTTCCGCCGCCATCGATATGGATGACGCTTTTAGGTACTTTATTACCTATTGTGTTGCTCATAGCTTTCTTGATGTTTATTATGAACCAAACTCAGGGTGGGGGAAACAAAGTAATGCAGTTCGGCAAAAGCCGGGCTCGATTGATGACCGGGGAAGAAGTGAAAACAACCTTTGATGATGTGGCCGGGGCAGAAGAAGCCAAGGAAGAAATGCAGGAAGTAGTCGAATTCTTGAAAAATCCTGATAAATTCATACAGCTCGGGGCCAAAATACCCAAAGGGGTCTTGTTATATGGAGCCCCCGGAACAGGAAAGACGCTGATGGCCAAAGCGGTAGCCGGAGAAGCAGCGGTTCCTTTCTTTTCGATCAGTGGTTCAGATTTTGTAGAGATGTTTGTGGGCGTCGGCGCTGCTCGGGTAAGGGATTTGTTTGAACAGGCCAAAAAGAGTTCCCCTTGTATAGTATTTATTGATGAAATAGATGCTGTCGGGCGCCAGCGTGGCGCTGGTCTCGGTGGGGGACATGATGAAAGAGAACAGACCTTGAACCAGCTCTTGGTAGAGATGGATGGATTTAGCGCTAATGTAGGCATTATTGTTATGGCCTCTACCAACCGACCGGATATATTGGATCCCGCTTTATTAAGGCCGGGCCGATTTGACCGGCATATACTCATCGATAAACCCGATGTGAGAGGCCGGGAAGCCATACTGAGGGTGCATATCAAAGACAAGCCCATTGATGAAGGAGTGGATTTGGAAATCCTGGCCAAGCGCACCCCTGGATTTACGGGAGCAGATCTGGCCAACATGGTCAACGAAGCCGCCTTGCTGGCTGCGCGCCGGGGTAAGACTAAAATTCACATGGAAGAGATGGAAGAATCCATAGAACGGGTAATAGCTGGACCGGAAAAGAAAACCCGCGTAATATCGGATAAAGAAAAACGGCTGGTAGCTTTCCATGAAGGCGGGCATGCAATAGTAAGTTATATGCTTCCTAATACCGATAAACTGCATAAGATTTCTATCATTCCCAGGGGACGAGCCGGCGGATACACCTTACTCCTGCCGGAAGAAGATCGGAATTATATTACCAAGTCACACCTGCTGGATGAAATTACCACCCTCCTGGGAGGCCGAGTAGCGGAAGCCCTGGTGCTCAATGATATAAGTACGGGAGCGCAAAACGATCTGGAAAGGGCCAGCGGTATTGTACGCAAAATGATTACTGAATATGGCATGTCAGATGAACTAGGGCCGATTACCTTTGGCCACAAAAGTGAAGAAGTATTTCTGGGCCGGGATTTTTCCAGAGATCGGGATTATTCGGATGCCATAGCCTATGCCATAGATAAAGAGGCCAGCAAGTACATACACGAAAGCTACAAAAAAGCAGAACAAATATTAAATGATCAGATGGAGAAACTGCATCAGGTAGCCGGATTTTTATTAGAACACGAAACCATGGAAGCGCCGGATTTTTTAAAAATTATGGAAGGCCAGGAAGCAGAGAGCGAAACAGAGTCAGAAGCAGCTAAGGATAACGGACCTGATATTCAAGCTGAGTAATAATAAACGCAATAAACTTCAAACTGGGGAGGAATACAGATCGATATGGAGCAGACATTTGTGATGGTTAAACCGGATGGTGTGCAAAGATCTCTGGTGGGAGAAGTAATAGGCAGAATAGAAAGCAAAGGATACAAATTAAAGGCTCTGAAAATGATGATGATTGACGAAGACCTGGCCCGAGAGCATTATATTGAGCATGCCGATAAAGTCTTTTTTACCGATCTCTTGGCATTTATTACTTCTGGCCCAGTGGTAGCCATGGTTTGGGAAGGTGAAGGAGTGATTGCCAGTATGCGTTTATTGATGGGCAAGACCAATCCTATCGAAGCTGAGCCCGGAACTATCAGAGGAGACCTGGCGGTGCAGATGGCGCACAATATAATCCACGGGTCCGATTCACCCCCAGCAGCCCAAAGAGAAATAAAGCTTTTCTTTCAGGAGCAGGAGATACTTGATTACCACCGGGCTATTGGAAAGTGGATTATGTAGGAAATGAATAAGCTAATTCAGATAGATAAAAAAGGCAGTCGCAAGAATATAATTCTTCTGACTGCCTTTTAAGTTTACAGAGCAAAGTTCTAAAGAAAGGCTGTCCTCAAGGGATGGCCTTTTTGGTTTGACCAGCATGTTTGCCTGAGCCGATGGGTTGCAAGAAAACCTATCACGTCATCCTCAACGTCTTATATTACTATTGTATATGAAAAGGATGTCGTCTATAATAGCCTTACCAATAAGAAGAGCAATTCTGCTACTTAAATGGGGGATGGTAATGCGCGGGCATCATGTAGTACACATAACTAGGCAAAAAGAAGCCAGGGCAGCCCTGGACGAGATAGGCCCCGATCCGGGCAGCTTCCCCTATATGTTACCCAAGGCGGTGCATAGATGTATCAAATTGAAAAACATCAATGGTCCGGCTGCTAATATCATTAAGCAGGAGATGTTATCCCGGGGCGGGGAAGCGGCTATATCTAGGGCGGCCCTTATCGATAGAAGCAGAACAGATGTTTTGTTAATGGGTACCCTGAGACAATATGAATTATTAATTGATAAATTAAAAAAACAGCCTCTGGGGCTTGGCAAATTGGCCCTGGAAATAAAGAATCTTTTAGATAACATTGAAGGTGGACCAAAAACCATAGAATTGGCCCAGGGCCGAGAATTGGAGATCGGGGCAAAAACCATTATAATGGGAATTCTAAATGTCACCCCGGATTCATTTGCAGATGGGGGAAAATATCTGGAGGCTGAGCGGGCGGTGGCCCATGCCTGTGAGATGATGGAACAGGGTGCTGATATAATAGATATCGGAGGAGCATCTTCTCGTCCTGATTCAATTATGGCAGATGAAGAAGAAGAATTAAAAAGGGTTTTGCCGGTGGTGAAGAGTTTGGCCGCCAGGGGTATCACCATATCACTCGATACCTGCCGGGCATCAGTTGCGAAAGCGGCCCTGGACAATGGAGCCCATATCATAAACGATATTGGCGGTTTGAAATTAGATGCCAATATGCAGTCGCTGGTGACTGAGAAACAAGCAGCAGTCATACTAATGCATAATAGACTGCAGATTAATCGCGGAGAGGCTTATGAAGATATTATTGCGGATATAGTCGGGGAATTACAGCAGTCGGCAGGATGCTTGATAAAGTCTGGATTATCCCGCAACAAAATAATTATTGATCCAGGTATTGGCTTTGGTAAAAGTCCCAGTAAGAATCTGTTTATTATCAAACAACTATCAGCCTTTAAGAGCATGGGATTTCCGGTTTTAATAGGGATATCACGAAAATCTTTCCTGGGCCAAATGCTTAATCTGGACGTAGGAGAAAGGCTGGAAGGCAGCCTGGGATTATTAGCGGTGAGTATAATGAATGGAGCAGACATAATTAGAGTCCATGACGTAAAAGAAAGCAAAAGGGTTGCTCAAATAGTTGATAAGGTGGTACGCTAAAGTGGATCAAATAATTGCTCGGGGATTAGTCTTTTATGGGAGACACGGAGTATTAGAAAGCGAAAAGAGGACTCCCCAGAAATTTGAAATAGACCTTATTTTATATAAAGACTTGCAAGAGGCGGCAGCCAGAGATGAACTCCAGTATACGGTGAATTATGCCGATATTTTCCATGATGTAAGGGAGATAGTGGAAAAACAGTCTTATAATCTCATTGAAACACTGGCTGGAAGCATTTGCGAAATGATACTTGCTCAATATGCAGTGGAAAAGGTCGAGGTTACAGTATATAAGCCCGATGCACCAGTTGCAGGGGAATTCAAATATTTTGCAGTTAAAATAGAAAATAGTCGAAGATAAAAACTTTACAAGACTAATAGATGATATTAAGATACAAGCTATAATCATAATTGTTTTGGATTTGCTATAAAAAATTATTGGTATAATACTCTAAAGGATGTTATGGTGAAACAAACAAAAGCGTATATTGGGCTTGGTTCTAATTTGGGGGATCGGGCCTCAAATTTACAGGAAGCAATAAAACAGATTAGCAAGCTGAGAGGAATAAAGATCAAGAATTTATCGTCTATGTATTTAAGTGAACCCTGGGGGAATAAGAATCAAAACGATTTTTTTAACCAGGTGATTATGATAGAGACCGATTTGAGGGCCCAGGAACTATTAAAAGAATTACAAAAAATAGAAATTAAAATGGGCCGCCAGCGCACCGAGACCTGGGGCCCGCGGATTATAGATTTGGATATTTTATTGTACGGGGAAGAAATTGTGGATTGGCCAGAATTGAAAATTCCACACCCGTATGCACAGCAAAGGTTGTTCGTTTTAATTCCCCTGCAGGAAGTTAATTCCGAGCTCGTTTTTCCTGACAGTGGAATGGGAATCAGGGAGGTGTTGATTAGAGCTTTAGGGCGAGAAGAAGGAAAAAACGTAAAAAGATTAGACTAAGGGAGTCTCCCGCTGGTACTCCTGCATTAAATCGCTTGTAACCGTAAAGGGACGAGACGTGAGCAAGGCCCAGGTTTTTGCCTCAGCCCAAAGGAGGTTTGGATTGTGAGTAAAAAAGTAGGCATCATTGGGGCGGGAGTTGTAGGAACAGCTATTGGGGTGGTACTTCATAACAAGGGGTATGAGATTACGGGTGTACACGATAAAAAATCCGAATCTACAAAAACACTTGTGGAACGGACAGGATGTGCCACTTATGCATCGCCTCAAGAGGTTTCTCGCTCAACTGACATAGTGTTTATAACAACTACCGACAAAGCCATTCAGAGTGTAGTAGATGAACTTGCAATCAGCAAGGCATTTCGTTATGGACAGGTTGTTATTCATACTAGTGGTGCTCAATCATCCGAAATACTTGGTAAAGCCAGGCACTTCGGTGCCGGAGTTTTATCATTACATCCCCTTCAGTCCTTTGCCAACCTGGAGATGGCCATAGAGAATATGCCAGGTTCCATATTCAGCATAGAGGGAGACCAGAATACTCATGCAATTGCCATCGAGCTGGTAAAAGAACTGCAGGGCGAATATTTCTTTATTGAACAGGAAGCAAAACCCCTGTACCATGCAGGGGCTTGTGTGGTCTCCAATTATCTGGTCACGCTTATCAATTTGGGCATGAACTTGCTGGAAGTTGCCGGGGTGCCCCGGGAAACGGCTGGGAAGGCTTTATTGCCATTGATAAAAGGAACCATTAGAAATATTGAGACCGCGGGTATACCTGATGCTTTAACTGGCCCCATTTCTAGGGGGGATATCAGCACAGTATTAAACCATCTGGCCTGTATGGAAGAATCAAAAAGCGATTTGATGAATTTGTACAGTTGTCTGGGCTACAATACTGCGCAGATTGCGCTGGAAAAAGGGACTATCGATATGGAACAGATGACAGAATTCCAGGATGTATTTGCCCAGATGATGGCAAAATTTGAATTGGGGAGTTAAGTTTGTTTCCAGCCCGCTCAATATGAGAAGGGCAAGATCGTAAGTTAAACAAGGAGCGTGGTAATAATGGCAAGAATTTCAACCAGTATTTTAAAAGAAAAAAAGATGAAAAATGAAAAAATCTCTATGCTTACTGCATATGATTATTCCCTGGCCAGCATGGTAGATGCTGCAGGTATAGATGTTATTCTGGTGGGTGACTCATTGGGAAATGTAATCCTGGGGTATGAGAACACCTTAGCGGTTACCATGGATGATATGATTCATCATACCAAAGCCGTGGTTAGAGGCAGTAAAAATGCTATGGTGGTAGGAGATATGCCCTTTCTTTCTTATCATGTTTCCACCCAGGAAGCAGTACGGAATGCAGGACGTTTCATTAAGGAGGCCGGTGCTCAAACGGTTAAACTGGAGGGTGGAGTTGAAAGAGTAGATACTATCAAAGCTATTATCGATGCTCAGATCCCGGTTATGGGGCATATCGGCTTAACCCCACAGTCAGTCAACCAGTTTGGGGGTTTCAAAATACAGGGCAAAGATCTGGAATCAGCGCAGCGGATTATCCGCGACGCTAAAGCCCTGGAAGAGGCAGGGGTCTTTTCCATAGTTTTGGAAGGCGTACCGACTAAATTGGCGAAACGCATAAGCGAACAAATATCCATCCCCACCATTGGAATAGGAGCCGGACAATACTGTGATGGTCAGGTCCTGGTGATCAATGATATGCTGGGGATGTTCCCTGGGCATGTTCCCAAGTTCGTAAAGAAATTTGCTGATTTGCAGCATCTGATTTTAGAAGCTTTCAAACAATATAAAGAAGAAGTTGAGGCAGGTACTTTTCCTGCTGACGAACATGGATTTATCATACAAGATGAGGTTTTAGATCGATTGTATTAGATAAAAGGAAAAGGGAACATATTATGAGGATATTTCATGAGATACAAACTATACAAAACTGGTGTAAAAAGCAAAAACTCGAGGGTAAGAAGATAGGACTTGTTCCTACCATGGGTTTTTTGCATGAAGGCCACCTGTCACTGGTACGCGAAGCCAGGAAGCATTGTGATATAGTGGTAGTCAGTATTTTTGTAAATCCGACCCAGTTTGGGGCAGGGGAGGATTTTGAAATTTATCCCCGTGATTTTGAAAAGGATGCCGGATTGCTGGAGCAGGAAAAGGTAGACGCTATATTTGCACCATCCAATGAAGAGATGTACAATCCGGACAGCAATAGCTGGGTGGAGGTCAAGGGAGGAATTACCGGAAAGTTGTGTGGTCTTTCCCGTCCCAGTCATTTTCGGGGGGTTACCACGGTCTGTACCAAGCTCTTTAATATTTGTCTACCCGATATAGCCTTTTTTGGCCAGAAGGATGCCCAACAGGTTATGGTACTGGAGAAAATGCTAAGGGAATTGAACTTTCCCCTGGAAATCATCCGGGTACCTATTGTAAGAGAGGCAGACGGTCTGGCTATGAGTTCCAGAAATGTTTACCTGAATCCAGAAGCCAGAAAGCAAGCCCGGATATTAAACCAGGCCTTGGGTGAAGCTGAACAAGCTATCAAAAATGGGGAGAGAGATACGGCCAGATTAAAGAGCAGATTAAGAGAAATAGTTGAATCCAGTCCTATGGCTGAAATCGACTATGCAGAAATATATGATGCCTATGATCTAGCAGATATTGATAGAATAGACAGGAAGATCATAATGGCATTAGCGGTCAAATTTGGAAAGACCAGATTAATCGACAACCGGTTGGTGGAGGTGTAAGCTATGCTGCGTTATATGTTAAAATCCAAAATTCATAGGGCTGCAGTTACAGAAGCAAATTTAAATTATGTTGGCAGCATTACCATCGATAAGGATTTAATGGATGCCGCTGATATACTGGAAAATGAAAAAGTAACCATAGTCAATATCAATAATGGCGAAAGGTTCGAGACCTATGTACTAGAAGGAGAACCTGGTTCAGGCTTGATGTGTTTAAATGGTGCTGCAGCTCGGCTGGTGGCAGTTGGAGACTTAATAATATTGTTGACTTATACCCTTATGGAAACCCAAGAATGCGAAAATTATAAACCCAGGCTGGTTTTTGTAAACGAAAAGAACCAGATAGAACAAATCACCAATTAATAATTAAGGCCAGGGGGACATTTGTTTTGCTTAAAGGAGACCTAGAAGAATATATTGCAGCCAGGAAAAAGGAATTAAATGCTGTAATTATGGCCCATTATTACCAACCGGGCCAAATACAGGATATAGCTGATTTTGTAGGAGACTCTCTGCAGCTGGCCAGACTGGCTGCAGAGAGCAATGCCGAGGTAATCATTTGTTGCGGGGTAAGATTTATGGCCGAGAGTGCCAAAATTTTGAGCCCGGACAAAACAGTAATTTTGCCTCATCCTGAAGCCGGCTGTCCGATGGCAGATATGGCCACTGCATCTGAATTAAGAAAAAAGAAAGAACAATATCCCGATGCGGTAGTAGTTACTTATGTAAATACCTCGGCGGAAGTGAAAGCCGAAAGCGATATCTGCTGTACTTCCTCTAATGCTATTAATGTAGTGCATTCTATCCCGGAAGGAAAAGAAATAATATTTGTGCCCGATAAAAATCTGGGCCAGTATGTACAAAGCCAGACCGGGAGAAAAATGATATTATGGGGTGGATGCTGTCCGGTTCATGACCGGCTGACTGCTGATGATGTTGAGCAGCAAAAAAGGCTGCATCCGCAGGCCTTAACCGTAGTTCATCCCGAATGCAAGCCGGAGATAAGCGCCAGGGCAGACGCAGTAAGGTCTACGGCCGGATTATTGCAGTATATACAGGCAAGCCCGGCGGGGGAGTTTATATTGGGCACTGAAGAAGGTTTTCTTCATACTCTTAATAAGCACTGCCCGGATAAGAAAGTATATTTGGCCTGTAATGATTTTATATGTCCAGATATGAAGTACATAAGCCTGGAAAAACTGGCCCTGTCCATGGAAACTCGGCAAACCCAAATCGCGGTGGATCCGCAGGTGAGCATGAAAGCGCGGATGGCGCTGGAAAGAATGCTTAATATTTCCTGAGCCGGGGCGGTAACATCTGGATTAAGAAAAAATGAAAAGATAGAGAAGTGGGACATGATTATTTCTAGGTATATAGGTAATTTGTGCCATAATACGCCGGTGCTGGCCAGCGATTTTGTAATCATTGGCACCGGCATTGCCGGTCTTTTTACGGCGCTCAAAGCCTCAGAGTATGGCAAAGTAGTCATCCTGACCAAGAAAAGTATAGAAGACTCCAATACGGGACTGGCCCAAGGGGGAATTGCCGCTGCTGTTCATGAAGAGGATTCCCCTTTTTTGCATCTGGAGGATACTCTGGAAGCCGGGGCCGGTCTATGCAATATTGAAGCGGTTGATGTGCTGGTAAGGGAGGGACCAGATCGGGTAAGAGAACTTATGGCCGCCGGAGCTATTTTTGATATGAAGGATGGTAACATCTCCTTGGCCCGGGAAGGGGCGCATAGTAAAGCCCGCATACTTCATGCTGCCGACACTACCGGAGCTGCTATTCGTAAAGCACTGGTTAAGAGATGTGAAGAGAGCCCGGATATAGAAATCATCGAAGGCCAGTTCTTAGTAGATGTACTCGGCAACGAGAGATTAAAAGAATGTTATGGGGTTCTGGTTTATGATACGAAAAATCAGACTAATATCATCTACCAGGCTCGAGCCACTATTATTGCCACTGGTGGGGCCGGTCAATTGTACAAGCATACCACTAATCCGGATGTAGCGACTGCAGATGGCATGGCTGCCTGCTTTCGAGCTGGATGCCAGCTCAGCGATATGGAATTCATACAATTTCATCCCACCGTTTTATACAGCTCTGATCGCCAGCGTTTCCTAATATCGGAAGCGGTGCGGGGGGAAGGTGGCTTACTTTATAATAGTAATGGAGTAAGATTCATGGCCGCATATCATCCCCTGGAAGAACTGGCTCCCCGGGATATTGTGGCTCGGGCTATTCTGAGCGAGTTAGCCAAGGATGGAAGCCAGTGTGTTTATTTGGATATGCGCAATATTCCCCGGCTCACCGAGAGGTTCCCTAACATTTACCAGACCTGCTTGCAGAAGTCCATCGATATAAGCCGCGACAAGGTCCCGGTATCCCCGGCCGCCCACTATACCATGGGAGGAATTACAACCAACAGCTATGGGGAGACTGCCTTATATGGTTTATATGCCTGCGGGGAGGCTGCCTGCACCGGGGTTCATGGAGCCAACCGTTTGGCCAGTAATTCGCTGTTAGAAGGGATTGTATTTGGACAGCGGATAGTTGATAAACTAGGAGAAATATTATATCGCCGGAGGATTAAAACAGAAGAGATTTTCAGTAATTACAATTCAGCCCTGGTATACCAACCACTAATTGAGACAATGGAGCCGGCCGAGGCATGCCAGAGCTTGAAGGATATAATGTGGGATCAAGTGGGAATAATTAGAAATGAAGAAGGCTTAAAAAAGGCTAACTTAATGGTGGAGGGGATTTACAATCAATTGGCTCCGGGCAGCTCCAGGCCGGAATATTATGAAGCGGTGAATCTGCTGACCGCAGCCCGAGTAGTCATTCAAGCAGCGCTCTGGCGCAAAGAGAGCAGAGGTGCCCACTGGCGTTCGGATTACCCCCAGCGGGACGATCGGCGTTGGATCAAGCATATGAATTTCGTTAATTGCTAGAGGAGGATTTTGCATAATAGCTATTGCATATCATTAGGACTCTGGCATCCGTAGAGGAGACTTCAGCCCCTGGCTGGACTGTGATCCTTAAGGCAAAGGGCATGGGGAATTTCTAAATTATGCACAAATTTCAGAGTATGCTGTCATGATAATAATAGAATCTGGAGGATAAGATGTACGACTTGGAAATTAAAGAACTGGTTTTAAGGGCTTTAAAGGAAGATATAGGGCACCAGGATTTGACTACGGCTTATTTGGTGCCGGCAACTCAGCAATCTACGGGAAGATTCTTTGCCAAAACGGCAGGAGTAGTGGCCGGTATTAAAATCACGCAAGCCGTCTTTACCGCTCTGGAGCCATTGGTAAATTTTGAAATAATAAAAAATGATGGAGATCGAATCGAGCCGGGTGATACTATTGCCTTGGTAAAGGGGAAAACCGCTTCACTGCTGAGCGGAGAGAGACTGGCTTTAAATTTTCTGCAAAGGCTTTCTGGTATAGCTACTAAAACCAGTGATTTGGTAGCAGCGATAAAATATTTTAAAGCCGAAGTGGTTGACACGCGTAAAACCACCCCCGGCCTGCGGGTTCTGGAAAAATATGCGGTGCGGGTTGGAGGCGGCAGGAATCACCGTTGTGGACTTTATGATGGAATATTGATTAAAGATAACCATATTAAATCAGCCGGTGGAATCACTAAAGCAGTGATTGCCCTGCGGAAAAAAGTGCCGCACACGATGAAAATAGAAGTTGAAGTGGAGAATTTAGAGCAGTTGCAGGAAGCCCTGGATGCCGGGGTGGATATTATTATGCTGGATAACATGAGTATTGAAGATATGAAAACCGCAGTAGAGAGAACCGCCGGCAAGGCGTTGTTAGAAGCTTCAGGAGGAATAAATGAGCAGAATATTGTAGAAGTAGCAAAAACTGGAGTCGACTTTGTTTCTACCGGAGCCATCACTCATTCCGTATCCAGTCTGGATATTAGTTTTGATATTATTCAAGTTGAGGGAACATAAATAAAAAATGTTTACCAAACTTCTATCTGGAAAAGGCTGTTGATGTAATGCAGCTTATCAAGATGGCGGTGCTGTCTTTCATATTTGACCTGATTAAGATAATGGCAGCATCCCTTCTGGCCGAGGATTTGATCAGCCGTCTCAATATTGCAAGATGGCGGTGTCGGAGGTAATAGCATGATTTTGGTGTTCGATATAGGTAACACTAACATGGTAATCGGAGTTTATAAGGGAAAAGAAATGCTTACCAATTGGAGAATAAAGACCGATGAAGGCAGAACCAGTGACGAATACGCTATGCTGTTAAAAGACTTGTTCGCCTTTAATGGACTGGAAATGAGGCAGATTCAAGCCTTAGTTGTTTCATCGGTAGTGCCCAGCCTGATGATGGAATTGGAATGGATGAGCCAGGAATATTTCTCCTGCAAGCCATTGGTAATTGGGCCAGGGGTTAAAACCGGACTGGCCATAAAATATGAAAATCCCCGGGAGGTAGGTGCTGACCGGGTAGTGAATGCAGTAGCAGCCTATCACAAATACCAGGGTCCCTTGATCATAGTTGATTTTGGCACGGCCACCACCTTTTGCCTGGTGAATGAAAAGTGTGAATATCTGGGAGGAGCTATTGCCCCGGGCATCAAGATATCTACTGAGGCCCTGGTAGCCAAAGCAGCCAAGCTGCCGCGGGTGGAGTTAATAAAGCCCCGGAACATTATCGGCAAAAACACCATCAGCAGTATGCAGTCCGGTATAATCTATGGATTTGTTGGACAGGTGGAAGGTATAATTAATCGTATCCAAAAAGAAATTGGTGGAAATGCCACGGTAATAGCTACCGGTGGATTAGCTGCTACTATTGGCAGGGAGACCGAGGCCATTCATATTGTCGATGATTTTCTCACCCTGGATGGATTAAGGATTATTTATGAAATGAACCGGAGTTAAATAATGATCAATATAGCTACAGTAACTCTGAGCAATCGCATTATAGCGGCGCCCATGGCTGGCATAACCGACAAAGCTACTCGCATCATGGCTCATTCATTCGGTTGCGCCATGACCTGCAGTGAAATGATCAGCGATATGGGTCTTATTTATGGGCAGAAGAAAACCACTCACATGGCCGACTTGAGCGCAGAAGCGAAGCCCATCGCGGTGCAGATATTTGGCTCAGATCCTGAGAAAATGGCCCAGGGTGCTGTTATTCTGGAAGATATGGGTGCAGATATAATAGATATCAATATGGGATGCCCCACCCCCAAAATTATAAAAAATGGCGAAGGCTGTGCGCTAATGTTGGACCTGCCTCGCAGCCGAAGTATAATCAGAGCCATTGTGCAGGCAGTGAAAGTGCCGGTAACCGTAAAGATGAGGCGTGGTTGGGAAGAGGGCCAGAGCACCTGTATGGAGCTGAGCGGCATTGCTGAACAGGAAGGGGCCAAGGCAGTCACTCTCCACGCCAGAAGCCGTATGCAGTTTTATTCCGGCCAGGCCGATTGGGCACTGATTAAAGAACTTAAACAGCACATCGCTATACCGGTAATCGGCAATGGAGATATCTGGACCGCAGACGACGCAGTTAGAATGCTGGAGGAAACCCATTGTGACGCCGTAATGATAGGCCGGGCAGCCATGGGCAACCCGTTTATCTTTCGGGAAGCAGTAGAACTCGCGGAAAACGGGAAAAGAATAGCTCCCCCCACCATTCAGGAACGTATGCAAATTGCGATAAGACACCTGGACCTGGCCTGTCAGTTCAAAGGAGAAGCTCTGGCCGTCAGAGAGATGCGCAAGCATTTTGCCTGGTACATTAAAGGCCAGCTCGGAGCAGCCAAAATCCGAACGCAAATCAACACCGCCCAGACCCGAGAAGACCTTATCCAAGCCCTGAGCGTATTATGGGGACCAGCGTGTAAAAAGGATCGCCCCCATAACACGGCAGGACCGTTCCCCTGACACGGTATTGCGCCGGCAGGCAGATAAATGCTAGAATAACATGAGTTGTATACAGTTTTGTGCGCAAGGGGTATAATATGGACTTTTATCGTATTCAAGATAAGATTATTAGCTGGGAGAAAGTTGAAAAAAACCTGC
>CAZHHJ010000008.1:0-34987 GCA_964531295.1 uncultured Syntrophomonas sp. | reverse complement strand
GAGCAGCTAGTAAACGTGATTGAAGATATGGCGAAAAGCACCGGACTGCATGATTTTTTGATTATAAGAAGCCAACAGGAATTGAAGAAAACCAGTATGGAATATATATTTTAGTATTTAAAATTCATAGATTAGCTTTATTTATATGGAGGTGTGGCATGAACGATCCGATAAAGTCCCGAGAAAGGTTCACCAGAGCTCAGGAAATAATCCCCGGTGGCGTGAATAGTCCAGTAAGAGCCTTTAAAGCGATCGGCCTAGATCCTCTTTTCATTGAGAAAGCCAGGGGCTCAAAAATATATGATATTGATGATAATGAATATATAGATTATGTGTGTTCCTGGGGACCTCTGATCCTTGGACACGCCCTTCCAGAAATAGTGAGTGCTATTTGCCAGGCGGCAGAACTGGGAACCAGCTATGGTGCTCCCTGTGAAAAAGAAATAGAATTAGCCGAGCTTATATGTGACGCGATACCATCGATAGATAAAGTTCGTATGGTTAATTCCGGTACCGAGGCCACCATGAGCGCAGCTAGGCTGGCTAGAGCTTATACGGGCCGGGATAAAATACTGAAATTTGAAGGCTGTTACCATGGGCATGCAGATTCTTTTTTGATCAAAGCCGGTTCAGGCTTATTGACTTCCGGGGTTCCTACCAGTCCTGGAATTCCCATAGATTACGCTAGCGGGACACTGGTTGCAGCTTATAACGATATTAATCTTTTGGAAGAGATATTTGAGCTGTCAGGTAGGAATATCGCAGCGGTAATTGTGGAACCAATTGCGGGCAATATGGGCTTGATCATACCTGATAGAGAATTCCTGCTGCAGCTGCGTAAAATAACGGAAGAGTATGGTAGCCTGCTGATATTTGATGAGGTTATAAGTGGATTCAGAACCTGCTATGGTGCGTACCAGAATTTAATAGGCATAAAACCGGATATCACTACCCTGGGCAAGATAATCGGAGGGGGGTTGCCGGTTGGTGCTTACGGAGGCCGTCAGGACATTATGGCCCGGGTAGCACCGGAAGGAGATGTATATCAGGCCGGGACCTTATCTGGAAACCCCCTGGCTATGGCAGCGGGATCGGCCACCCTGAAGTTATTGAAAAACAATGACTATTATACCCGTATCAATAATCTGGGCCAATATATGGTAAAAGGCATAAAAGAGACTCTGATTTCCTGTGGGCTTGAATATCATGTAAATCATCTGGGTTCAATGTTTTCATTATTTTTTACCCGGCAAGAGGTTAGAGATTATGGTACTGCTATTACTTGTGATACCAGAAGATTTGCCAAATTTTATAAGACTTTGTTGAGTGAAGGAATTTACTTTCCACCCTCACAGTTTGAAGTTTGTTTTATCTCCGCGGCCCATACCCGAGAAGATATAGACAAAACACTTGCTGCCATTGAAAAAGGGTTGTACGAGAGCATGCAGGAAGGGTAATTTAATGCCGGAAATTAGAACATGGGAATGGTTTATAACTAATTTCGAAAGAATAAGTAAAATAGATCTTACTTTTTACAAACGGCCGCAAATGGAGAGGCGAATCAAAAGTTTTATGCGTTCGGCGGAAGCAAACGATTATGAAGAATTTATCCATATTTTGAGGGAAAACCGGGAGGTACTGGAGCGATTTGTTCTTCATATAACCATTAATGTTTCCGAATTTTTTAGGAATAATAATCACTGGCAGAAACTTTCCACTGATATAATACCTGACTTGATTAAACAGCGTAACAGGATAAAAGTATGGAGCGCAGGATGTTCGACTGGAGAAGAAGCCTATTCGCTGGCTATATTGGCACTGGAAAACAATTTGCCTCTAGATGGCAAGATACTGGCTACGGACATTGATAAAGGAGTGTTGGAAAAGGCAGATATAGGTCTTTATAGCAAGAAGGCAGTAGAAAATGTACCTGCAGTCTACCTAAAAAAATATTTTTCTGAGCAGGGTGATTTTTATCGCATCAATGATAAAATAAAAAATATGGTCACTTTCAAACGCCAAGATTTATTAAAAGACAAATTTAATAAGGGATTCGATCTAATTTTATGCAGGAATGTGGTCATATATTTTACTGAAGATAGCAAAAATATTTTATATAAAAAGTTTTCTGATGCTTTGAGAGCCGGGGGAGTACTGTTTATTGGCAGTACGGAACAGATATTTCAGGCTAGAGAACTTGGTTTATTCTCTATAGCTATATTCTTTTACAAAAAACAGGATGTTAAATGTTAATACATCTTTTAAGAGAGAAAATTTCATACTTACAAACCTAATGAAATTAGCGAAGCAAAAATAAAAGCTTCACCCCTGCTTATGTCGAATTTACAAGGTGAAACAAAACCAAAACCCAAGAAAGAGGTGAAGTACCTTGTATATTCGACAATAATGCCTGTATTCCTTTGAAGATGCATTGAAAAGCAAGCTCAAACCAGATTAGAGGAAATTTCCGCCACCCTTGATTTATCTTCGTTTGTGGCAAAAACACCCACTAGTTATCATGGTGGCCCCGATGGCTATGATAGCCGAAATAAACTTAGAGCAGTTATCGCATCCAATAATGAAGGCAAAAAAAAAGCGAAATGCAAAGATAAGCAGGAAATACTGCATGGGCATAGAAATAGTAAATTGGATATTTGTTTAGTTTTTGTTGGCGGTAAACTGCCGTAGGCAATCATAATATATACAATCTTTCGTGGGGGTGATGGATACTATCGCGGTTCTCTGGAGTAAAACTTTAAAAAAAATTATTAGATGAAAAGGAGGAATGGACTTGAAGGTTCTAGTTTGTGTAAAGCAGACATTTGACACTGAAGCCAAAATCGAATTGAAGGATGGCAAAATAGTAGATGCAGGGATTAATTTAATCATTAATCCATATGATGAAGTTGCGGTAGAAGGTGGCATCCAGTTAAAGGAAAAGAAAATTGTAGATGAAGTAGTTGTATTATCGGCAGGATCTGACAAGTGTATGGACGCTATTCGTACAGCTCTGGCAATGGGTGCGGACCGGGGAATTCTGGTTAAACAGGATACTGGCGCTGATGAATATGCAAGAGCAATTGCCCTGGCCGCGGCCATAAAAGAAGAAAATCCCGATATAATACTGGCAGGCCATGTTGCTGCTGATGATGGTTCATCACAGGTTCCTACTCGTATTGCTGAAATTTTAGGATTCCCGCACATTAACGTTATTACTAATATAGAAGTTGCTGACGGAAAAGCAACCTGTACCTGTGAAGCAGATGGTGGTACTCTGGTAGCTGAAGTTGTACTCCCTGCAGTTATTTCTTCTCAGGTAAGCTGGAATGAACCGCGTTATCCTTCGATGAAGGGTATCATGCAGGCAAAGAAAAAGCCGGTCGCCACTTCTGATGCTGTAGCAGCTGATAACAAGGTTAAGATCATTGAATTTGCAATGCCACCTGCCAAACAGGCTGGTATCAAACTCGAAGATGAGCCTGAAGTATGTGCAACAAAGCTGGCTGATTGGATGTTGAACACAGTTAAAGTTGAAATTAAATAGTTGTGAAATACCGGTTACTTAATAATAAAAGGAGGGTAATTGATGGCAGGAACATGGATAATTGTAGAGCAGAGAGACGGTAATATTCGTAAGGCTAGTTTCGAATTGCTGTCAGAAGCTAAAAAGCTTGGTGATGAAGTTAGTGCGATCGTATTTGGGAAAAGTGTAGAGGGATTAGCTCCTGAATTTGCTAAATATGGTGCTGATAAGGTTTACGTAGTAGAAGGCGATGTATTCGCAGAATATAATACTGGTGCTTATGTTGCTCAACTGGCTGCTATGATAGCAGAATACAGTCCCAATGCGGTACTTTTTGCACATACCTTTAATGGCAGAGATTTCGCTTCCCGGCTGGCTCAGAAACTAGAAGCAGGGTTGGCAACTGATGCGATAGCAGTAGAATTGTCTGCTGGCAGAGGTGTATTTACCAGGGCTATTTATGCCGGAAAAGCATTGGCTAAAGTTGAAGTTACTACCAACCCGGTACTGGCTACGATTCGGGCTGGAGCTATGGAAGTAGTCGAATCCGCAGGTGCTGGAGCAGTTGTTAAACCAGCTATTGCTGCAACTGATGCTGATATTTATCAGAATATCAAATCATTCGAGGCCGCAGTATCAGCCAGACCAGATCTGACTGAAGCTGATAGTGTAGTATCCGGTGGACGTGGCTGCAAAGGCCCGGATGGAATCAAGCTGGTTGAAGAGCTGGCCGATCTGCTGGGAGCAGCTGTTGGTGGTTCACGTGCATCAATCGACTCAGGATGGTTAGGACATGAACTGCAGGTTGGTCAGACCGGGAAAGTAGTCGTCCCGAATCTGTATATTGCGGCTGGTATTTCGGGTGCTATCCAGCATCTGGCTGGTATGTCCTCCTCCAAGTTCATTGCAGCTATTAATACTGACCCTGAAGCGCCCATATTCAACGTATCAGATTTTGGTGTAGTAGCAGATTTATTCAAAGTAATACCTACACTGGTTACAGAGCTGAAGAAATAGTTATTCTAATTAGGGGTGAGGAAAAGGTTTTTACTGGATATACCTTGGGTATATCCAGTAAAGCCAGCTGTATTTAAGGAGGGAATTGTACAATGGTTTTTGGATTTCATCCAATAGAAGGTGGTTATGATGTCCCTATGCGTATGGTAGGGGCTAACGTTCCCTACGAATGGCTGATTTATATTTTTATGTTTATACCTATTGGTATTATACTTTTTGGAATTTATAAAAGATACCAGGTGTGGACGCTGGCAAAAGGAGAACTGCATCGCAACGACAGAGTCGGTGAAAGAATAGTTTCATTCTTAGTGAACACCTTTGCTCAGACTAGAGTTATCAAAAAGCCCTTGGCAGGGTGGATGCATGCTCTTTTATTCTGGGGATTTCTGGTACTGGCTCTGGCTGCTGGAGTAGATGCTTCTCATTATTGGCTGGGATTCCCGCATATTGAGGGTGGATCTTATATATATTTCTCAGCTGTAGTTGATGTATTAGGACTTCTGGCTTTAATTGGAATAATTGTTCTGGCTGCAGTCAGGTATCTTCAGAAACCAGATCGTTTAAATGATACCAAGACCTCAGATGGATGGATTATTTTGCTCATATTTGCCATATTACTAACTGGTTTCTTTATAGAAGGTTTAAGGATAGCAGCACAGATTATCCAATCAAGTACTATGGCCCAAATTGCCTATGAGCAACAGGCATCGCCCATAGGCTGGATTTTTGCCCAGTGGTTTGTAAATGGTCAGTTAGAAGGACTGCTTATGTGGCATCGTGTACTTTGGTGGTTCCACATGGCCATTGCCTTCTTGTTTATTGCCCTGGTTCCATTTACCAAGCTATGGCATATATTTACCAGCATGCTCAACTATACTTTCCGGGACCTGGAACCTTCGGCGTGCCGCATGGTAGAGAATATAGAGGAAGCGGAATCCTTTGGTGTTGAAAATATTGAAGAGTTTGGCTGGAAAGATTTATTGGATCTGGATGCCTGTATACGCTGTGGAAGATGCCAAGAAAATTGCCCGGCATATAACACGGGTAAAGCACTTAATCCCAAAATTACTCTGATACAGCATATGAAAGAACATCTGGATGCTAAAGCTCCTTATCTGCTTGCTGCCAAAGATTCTCAGGATGAAGCAGCGGAGATGGTAGCAATGACAGAAGAAGCTGAAGAATTTGTTAGCCCGATGGAACAGAGCCTACTTTATGATGTGGTAACTAGCGAAGTGATCTGGGACTGCACCAATTGTCGTGCGTGTATGGAACACTGCCCGATGTTTATTGAGCATATTCCTAAGATTGTTGACATGCGCAGAAACCTGGTTATGTGGCAGGGGGATATGCCAGGTGAAGCACAGGCGGCATTTACCAACATGGAGCGTAACTACAATCCATGGGGTGTTGGTTGGGCTAGTCGTGCGGAATGGCTAAATGAAAGAGGAGTAAGAGATCTCGTTAATCTGCTCCCCGAAGACGGTAAAGAATTTGAATATCTCCTTTACGCCGGCTGTGCTGTTTCTTTCGATGATCGCTATAAGAGAGTTGGAGAGGCACTGGTTAGATTGTTGAACGAAGCCGGAATAAGTTTCGGTTATCTGGGAACAGAGGAGTTCTGCTGTGGAGATTCCGCCAGAAGGTTGGGTAATGAATATCTATACCAGACCCTGGTACAGCAAAACCTCGAATCATTCAACAACTACGGGGTTAAGAAGATTATCGTAGTCTGTCCGCATGGTTATAATGCCTTGAAGAACGAATATCCCCAGATGGGCGGTAATTATGAAGTGTATCATTATGCTGAATTTCTTGCCCAACTCATTGCCGAAGGCAAGATCAAACCAGGAAAACTTGGGGTTAAAGTATCTTATCATGATTCCTGTTTCCTGGGTCGGCACAATAATATCTATGATCAGCCTAGAACCGTACTGGCATCAGCAGGTTTAAATCTTGTTGAGATCGAAAAGTCCAGAAAATTTGGGTTTTGCTGTGGAGCTGGCGGCGGTAGGATGTGGCTGGAAGAAGATGCTGTGGGAGGTTACAAACGTATTAATGATACCAGAACCGATCAGCTTCTAGAGCCTAATCCGGAAATGATTATTACCAACTGCCCATTCTGCTTGACTATGATTTCAGACGGTGTAAAAGCGGCTGAAGCAGAAGAACAGACTAAAGTATTCGATCTAGCTGAGGTACTATGGAAATCACTAGGAAAGTAAATTATCCCTGTTAGATCAAATCCATGAGTTGCGTCACCCACTATATGTACAAGAATAAATAGTCTAGAATAAAAAGGCTGCTCCATTGGGGGTAGCCTTTTTACTATGACTATTGTTTTTGTCAGCTAAGGGAATGGCGAAAATAAAAAGCAAATAATATTGCTTAGCTAGTACTCTGGTCTTTTGCAATTAGTTAGCATAGAATTTATTATAATTAGAAATAGGATTTATGGCAGTAAAGTACTTACACTACATATATGCAAAGAGGGCTGGGAAGAATAAATGAGACTATCAAAGTTTTTGGCTGATGCAGGCATAGCCTCGCGGCGCAAATCGGAAAAATTAATAGCAGAGGGCAGAGTCCGGGTTAACGGGATGGTGGCCTATGAACAAGGTACCATGGTGAATAAGCAGGATATGGTAGAGTTCGATGGTATTCATATTACTGAGCAGGAAAAGATATATATCATACTGAATAAGCCGGCTGGATACATATGCAGCGTATATGATCCATATGGCAGGCCAATTGTGTTGGAATTGGTAAAAGATATAAAAAGCAGATTATACCCGGTAGGCCGTCTTGACCTGGACACTGAGGGACTGCTGATTCTTAGTAATGATGGAGAATTTACTAATCTGATGATTCATCCCCGTTATAATATTCCCAAGGAGTACCAGGCCTGGCTTAAGGGAGAGATAAGTCCAGTAGCGCTGAAAAACCTGGCCCAGGGGGTGCAACTCGAAGATGGGGTTACTGCGCCAGCCGCGGTGGGTGTTCTTGAAAAGGGTCGAGAGTCGACCCTGATAGAGATTAAAATACACGAAGGTCGCAAGCGGCAGGTGAAAAGGATGTGTGCTGCAGTTGGGTTCCCGGTAATCAGTCTTAAAAGGACGGCTTTTGCCTTTTTATCACTAGATCACTTAGAAACAGGGCAGTACCGAAAGCTGTACCCCGAAGAGATAGAACGATTGTATAAACTGGCCCGGTCAGCTGGAAATTGAAAATAACAGACTCAGGAGTCCAAGATAATAGCTAAGGCATAAAATATTTAGCATAATAAAAAGAAAAAGGTCCCAAGAATAATAAAAAGACAGGTGAAATTATGACCCAGGTCGGGTATAATTATACAAAACTCTGCTTACAGCTAAGAAATGTTGAGCTATAATAAATTTAAGTTAATCTCGTAGCCTATGTATAAAAGGGAGGTAAAGCAGTGGGCAGACTTAAATTCAAAGTGCGATTTGATTTTGCTGCAGAAAATAAATCCGGCAAGCTTTTCTTTGGCAATAAGAATACCGTGGAACAGGCAGAAGAAGTCAGGCAGAACAAGGTCACTCTGCTAAGGAATATTCCGGTTCAGGGGATAAATATTGAGGACATCGATATGGGGCATGAGATTTATTCCATAATAGACGATTATAATAGTAAGGTTATATACTATGCCCCGGTTTCAATATTTTTTACTGCAGATTCGCTGGAAAATGCTGTAAGGTTCACCATGAAAGAAGAGTTTCGAACTATCGAAATTATTGATCCGGAAGAAATAAAACTATCGCAGATGGAAACGATAAGATTGATACAGAACGTGAATGAGGAGATGCTCAATTTTAAGCAAGTTATGGAAAGAAGAATGGAGAACTGGAAGTAGTTTTTGGGGGAGGTTTTTGAATGAGCCAAGTGGCTATAGAATCAGTGGTGCAATCGGTTGATGAACTGCCGTCATTGCCGCAAGTGGCATTAGAAGTTATGAGGCTTACCAGAGATCCAACCACCTCAGCCCGGGAATTAAATGACGTAATATGTCAGGACCAAGCGATAACTGCCAATATGTTAAGATTGGCTAATTCTGCCTATTACGGATTCCCGCGTCTCATTGGTACGGTAGGTGAAGCGGTGGTGTTATTAGGATTTCAAACCGTGCGCAGCATTGTACTTACTGCTGCTCTGGGCGATACGCTCAATAGAGAAGTCAAATCATATTCTCTGGCCAAAGGGGAATTGTGGAAACATTCCCTAGGCGTAGCTATAGCTGCCAGAATGATTGCGCAAAGAGCAGGATACAAATATTTGGATTTAGCCTATACGGCTGGATTACTTCACGACGTGGGAAAGATTGTGTTAGCAGATTACCTGGAGAAATACTACAGTGAGGTCATGGAAAGGGTAAGTAGCGCAGAAGTGTCTTTTTCGGATGCTGAATTGGAGATACTTGGTATTGATCATGCCCAGACCGGGGGGGAGGTAGCTAAAAAATGGAGTTTCCCCGCAGAGATAGTGGAAGCCATTAATCTTCATCATAAACCTGATTTTGCAGAACAAGATCCAAAGCTTACTGCTATTACCCATATAGCTGATATCATGTGTACCTTGATAGGGGTTGGAATAGGAGTGGATGGGCTCTTGTATCAAACATCTGCTAATGCGGTAGAGATTTTGGGACTTGATCAAATAGTTCTGGAAGAGATAATCGCAGACTTGATAGATGTGTTTACCGCCGAGGAGAGCAAGGTTAAATAGATATTGGCAGATATTCACAATAAGAGCGCTAGTGCAAGTCAGAAAGAATTTCAGACTGTTCTAGCGCTTTTTTATGGGATAATTAACACAAAATTAATTGATATATGCGCGTTTTACCAGTATACTTTTACACAGTAAATATTTTTAAGTCCTGAAAGGAGAGGCCATTGGGTCAGCTAAGCATTTTCTCAGGTGCCTTTGGCAGCGGAAAAACAGAAATAGCAATAAATTATGCTTTGGAAAGGACCAGGCGAACTGAGTATAATGAGGTATTGCTTGCTGATCTGGATACGGCTAATCCTTACTTCGTGGCTAGAGATGCCAGGGACCTGCTTGGACCGGAAGGAAAGGCAATAAGGGTTATTGCCCCGATCCGAGAGCTGGCTCAGGCAGACGTGCCCAATTTGCCCCAGGAGATAATCGGGCTTTTGCGGGCAGATAATGACATGGTTTTGGACCTGGCAGGTGATAAGTTCGGGGCTTTGGTGCTCGGATATATAAGCAGATATATTAGAGCAAGAGAGCATTATCAGCTGTATATGGTTATTAATCCATACCGGCCTTTTGCTTCTACTCTTGATGAAGTTATGGAATTACGAACTCTGCTGGAAAGAGCCGGGAGAATAGAGTTCAACGGCATTATCAGCAATCCCAATCTGGTAGAAGAGACAAGTGTAGAGGTGATTAAAGAAGGGCATCGTAGGGTGGTAGGATTCGCGCAAAAACTGGAACTTCCTGTAGCCTACCTTGCGGTAAAGGACAAGTACTATCAGGAACTTTATCCTGAATATGGCAATGATCTTAAATCAATCAAATTATATTTAAGACCCGAGTGGATAAGGGGCTTGGAGGAGGGAACGAAGGATGGCGAAGGGCAAGGTTAGGTTTTTTGCTGACCGCTGCAAAGCCTGTGGGCTTTGTATAGAATTTTGTCCCAAAGATGTGCTGGGTTTTGATGAACAGACTATCAATACCCTGGGTTATCATCCCATAAAAGATCTCAAACCCGAACTATGCACAGGCTGCGCTATATGTGGAATAGTTTGTCCGGATCTGGTTATTGAGGTTGAAAGGGAGTGATAAAATGGAAAGAGTATTAATGAAAGGGAATGAAGCGCTAGCAGAAGGTGCAATCCTTGCAGGATGCCGGGGTTTTTTTGGATATCCTATTACCCCCTCCAGTGAAATAGCCGAATATATGGCCCGCAAGATGCCCAAAATAGGCGGGGTTTTTGTACAGGCAGAAAGTGAGCTGGCGGCAATTAATATGGTCTATGGTGGTGCTGCGACCGGCAACCGAGTGATGACTGCATCCTCAGGGCCGGGTTTGAGCCTTAAACAGGAAGGCATTTCCTTTATTGCCGATGCAGAACTGCCCTGTATGATCGTTAATGTTTCACGTGGTGGTCCAGGTCTGGGAGGCATACAACCAGCCCAATCTGATTATTTTCAGGCTACCCGTGGTGGTGGACATGGGGATTACCATATCATGGTTCTAGCTCCCTCAGGTTCACAGGAAATGATGGATTTTGCCATAGAAGCCTTTGGACTGGCGGATAAATACCGAATTCCGGTCATGATCATGGCCGAAGGCACTCTGGGCAATATAATGGAACCAATCATCTTGAGGGAGCCAATTGTGGATTTTCCTGAGAAACCATGGGCAACCACAGGATGTGCGGGCAGAAAACCCAATATTGTAAACACCCTTCATTTAGGAGCGGAAGAACTGGAAAACAGAAACCAGCATTTATTTAACAAATATAAGCTTATCAAGCAAAACGAAAAAAGGGCAGCCAGCTTTTTGACCGAGGACGCCGAAATCGTAGTGGTTGCTTTTGGGATAATGTCCCGGATAGTGAAAAAAGCAGTTATTGAGGCCCGGAAGAACGGGGTTAAGGCTGGTTTGGTGAGACCGATTACCCTGTGGCCCTTTCCTGACGAGCATATCCGTAAAGCGGCTGAGAATGCGAAGGTATTTATGTCAGTGGAAATAAGCATGGGACAGATGATACAGGACATACAATTAGCTCTGGCAGGTATGGTGCCGGTGGAATTTTACGGACGAATAGGATTCACACCCAATCCTGAAGAAATATTGCAGGAGATTATGCGTCTGGCTGAGAGGGAGGGATTACGATGAAGAAAGTTTTCCAGAAGCCCGAAAGCTTGACAGATGCCAAGAATCATTATTGTCCCGGATGTTCACATGGCATAATTCATCGCCTGGTAGCTGAGTGTATGGATGAATTGAATATACGGGAGCAGACCATTGGAATTTGTCCAGTGGGATGCTCAGTCCTGGCTTATGAATATTTTAACTGTGATATGCTGGAAGCTGCTCATGGGAGGGCACCAGCTATTGCCACGGCCATCAAGAGGCTATTGCCGGATCGCTTTTTATTTACCTATCAGGGCGATGGAGATTTGGCTTCCATTGGTATGGGGGAAATTGTACATGCATCAGCCCGGGGTGAAAAGATTAGCGTTATTTTTGTCAACAACACCCTTTATGGGATGACCGGCGGGCAGATGGCGCCGACTACTCTTCTAGGGCAGGTAACAACCACATCGCCTTATGGCAGGAAAGCCGAAAATGAAGGTTATCCCATGAAGATGGCCGAATTGCTGAGCTCTAATGAGGGATCAGCGTATATTTGCAGGACGGCGGTTAATAATCCTGCTAACATAAATCGTACTAAAAGGGCTATTAAGAAAGCCTTTCAGGTGCAGCAGAAAGGTTTGGGTTTTTCAATGGTGGAGATACTATCGGCCTGCCCTACTAACTGGGGATTGAATCCGCTTGATGCGATGAAATGGATAGAGGATAATATGATACCATACTATCCTCTGGGAGAATTTAAGGTTAAGGAGGAGCAGTAGAATGGATAGGGAACAGCAGGTATTGTTTGCAGGATTTGGAGGACAGGGAGTTCTTTCTATGGGACAATTTCTTACCCACATAGCCATGAATGCAGGAAAAGAAGTGTCCTGGGTACCTTCCTATGGAGCGGAGATGAGAGGTGGTACAGCTAACTGCCTGGTGACTATCAGTGAAGAAGAGATAAGTTCACCACTTACCGAGAACCCAATGGCAGCAGTAATAATGAACCGGCCCTCTCTGGATAAATTCGAGAATCGCATAAAACCTAATGGAACTCTGGTTATTAATTCCTCTATGGTCGATCGGGCGCCGCAAAGGGATGATCTGAATATCCTTCATATGCCAGTAAACCAGATTGCAGCTGATATAGGTAATGCGCGAGGGGCTAATATGATCATACTGGGAGCCTACCTGCAACAGACCGGGATAGTTGAAGTAGAGCAAGCCCTGGAATACCTGGGGGTAGTTTTTAAAGGCAAGAGCGAAAGTATAATAGAACAGAACCGGGCAGCTTTTCTAGCCGGGGTCGAATATGCTCTCAATGAATGGTAGAAGTCTGGATAGAAAATTGATCTGAATAAGTATTTTATGGATATTCTAATAGTTCCGGGCATAATATAGAGGAGAAATAGCTGCCCGGAGGGATGACTTTGAAAAGGTTCATCGAAAAGGTTGAAAAACATCTTATTCGTACCATTGCTTTGGCCTTCATAGCCTTGATCATCGTTCAGGGGCTAATGACTCATGATAACATGCGTCTTTATTTAAGCTTGGGTGAAAGATTAGAGGGTCAGGCTATTGATTATCCCGTAAATTCAGTAGAAGAGAATAATGGGACAGAAGAGATGGAAAACATTAATTCACCCTATGCTATGGTCTTGCTGTCGCTGGAGAAATTTTCTTCGCTGCCCAAAGCAGTGGTTATGGTCAATGGAAAGGAACAGGCTTCTTTTGTAAATAATGAAGTACAGCTCAAGCTTATGGCCGGAGATGTGGTAGAAATAGATGCTTCGGCTTATAATTTTCCAGTGGTATTCAATGTTAAGCAGGTATCTGATAACCTTGCTTTCCCGGTTAAAGATGAAAATTATGTATGCAATCACGATATAGTAATGATAGGTAAAGTTGTAGTAAAATAGATCTATACAGGTTGAGCAGGCATGATATATAAACTGGGAGGCTAGAAATGATAATTGGCAGTAAGGTAGTAGCCAGTGCAGCCATCAAAATGGCAGTTACTCTTTCCCGTGATGAAGAAAATATGCTGAAAAAGCAGCTTATGAAAGAATGTGAAGTCAAATCAGTAGCAGTTGACTATGGAGGAGAGTTTATCAGTTCGGTAGGTAAAATAGTAGAACGGGCTGTGGTTGCGGCCAAAAGAGAAGGGGTCATCAAAGACACCCATGCTGAAGAAGGGGCAGTAGCTGGAGCTGCCCGGGAAGCCATCAGTCAGATAATGCCCAAAGCCCTGGGACTGAATGTAGGTGGGAAAATAGGTATTGCCCGGCATCACGATCATGTCAGTGTAGCTATCTTCCTGGGCATAGGTTTGCTGCATCTGGATGAAGTCAGTATCGGATTGGGTCATAGGGCGGTATCTTGATTACGAAGGCAAGAGGTATTAAGAAGCTATGTTTGTCAGGGGAATAAGGGGCGCAACCACCGTAGAGGAAGACCAGATAGATGAAATCCTGTCAAGAACCGGTGAATTGCTGCAGATGATAAAACAAGAAAACCAGATAGATATCGAAGATATAGGTAGTATTTTATTTACGGTCACTTCGGACATAAGGGCAGTTTTTCCCGCCCTAGCGGCACGCAAGATGGGTTGGGATAAAGTGCCTTTGTTATGTTTCCAGGAAATAGAGGTCCCTGATGCTCTGCCCAGATGCATAAGGGTGCTGATGCATGTAAACACCGAGAAAAAGCAGAATGAAATTAAACATGTATATCTAAAAGAAGCTCGGCAATTAAGGCCGGATATTTTCGGGGAATAAGCTATAATCATTCGCCCATTACCTTAATGACTACTCGTTTTCTACGTTGGCCATCGAATTCAGCATAAAATATCTGCTGCCAGGGACCCAGATCCAGTTCGCCGTCAGTAACCGGTACCACTACTTGATGATGAAGCAGTATGCTCTTCAAGTGTGCATCGCCATTATCTTCACCTGTTGCATGATGATTGTAATCAGGTCCATAAGGGGCAATGGATTCCAGCATATTATCTATATCCTGAATAATACCGGTTTCATTGTCATTTACATAAACCCCGGCGCTGATATGCATAGCACTTACCAGTATCATGCCCTCTGTGATCTCGCTATTTATTAAGGCCTTTCTAACTTTATCAGTTATCCTTATGTATGCTCGACGTTTGGAAGTATTGAACCACAAATATTCGGTATGAAATTTCATCAATTACTCCTCCTCACTACTTTCTATAACACTTTCCATATTGCGGACTCTTTTATAGTGCAACTGGTATAAGTCCTTACGGCGGTGTTGTAATATCGGCGCCTCTTGAAGTATCTGTTCCTTCAAGGAGAAATCCAGTTCTGCAAAAATGATTTGCTCCTGTTGATCTGCTGCTGCTATTATTCTGCCCCATGGATCAACTACCATTGAGTGGCCCCAGGCCTGATAAGAGGCTTGTTGATTAGTAGCCGGGGCGGCAGCTGCCACGAAGACCTGCTGGTCTACCGCGCGGCATCGCATCATGAGTTCCCAGAATAAAGGACCAGAAGTAAAATTGAAAGCAGCCGGGATTATTAGTAAGTCTGCTCCTTCGAGAGCTAGAGCCCTGGAAAGTTCGGGAAACCGTATATCATAACAAATTAGAAGCCCGAAAGTAATATCTTTAAATTTTATAAGGGTTATATTGTTACCGGGGCTTAAGGTATCAGATTCTCTAAAAGTAATCCTACCTGGCATATCAACATCAAAGAGATGTGTTTTACGATGTCGGCCGATCAACTTTCCGTGTTCATCAAAAACGAAGGCGCTGTTATAAAGCCTGCCCGAGGATGATTGTTCGATAATTGAACCGCCAACTATAGCAACTCCTTTTTCACGTGCTATCATAGATAAAAAGTTAGTGCTGGGGCCCGGATAGCTTTCCGCATATAAAGGAAATAAGTCGGCTTGATAGGGGCAATTAAAAACCTCAGGAAGCACTAGCAGGTCTACATTTCTTTCGCAGGCCTGGTTTATCATCTTAGCTGCCCGGGCCAGGTTTTCTGATTTACTGGGACCGATCATCATCTGGCACAGAGCTATTGACAAGTTCTTACTCACCATATATCTTCCTCCAGTAAACAGCTTATGATACAATAGCTTTATTTCATTATTAAACCATATAAATAGATGCTTGGTTGATAACACCTAATATTAGATTAGCATATAATTATCCCTACTAACCGTTAAAGCATTTAATAATATTAAATTTGTGAAAATATTAACTCTGCTTAGTGTTATACTGATTACAAGTATCTTTGGGTAGATATTTATAGTATTTGCTCAGAACTTTGATTATTTGCATCGATCTAAACGAAATATAAGTGATAAGAGATAAGAAACTATATCAGGTCAGAAAATTCTAATGTAGAAAAAAACGGGGGAATGATGGGTATGAGGTCTTTTGCGCTGGTTTCCCGTGAATATAAGGCGCAGGATACTATAATTGAAATTAATACATCCCGGAAAAAAGTTTTTATTGGCGAAGGCTACTGTACTATCATTGCGGGACCGTGTGCGGTAGAAGGAAGAGAGGATTATCTGACTATTGTGCGCATGCTGGAAGCTGCAGGAGCACACATCCTGAGAGGTGGCGTTTTTAAACCGCGTACTTCACCCTACTCTTTCAAGGGCCTGGGCCATGAAGGCATAAAGATAATTGCAGAAGCCAGAGAGTTGACTGGATTACCGGTAATTACAGAGATCATGGACATCAGGGAATTGGACTTGCTGTATCCTAATGTCGATATTCTACAGATAGGAAGCAGGAATATGCAGAATTTTACTCTGTTGGAGGAAATGGGGAAACTCGACAAACCGGTTATGTTGAAGCGAGGTCTTTCCGCTACTATTGAGGAATGGCTCCTGGCTGCAGAATATATTTTAAGCGGTGGCAATCAGGAGGTAATTTTATGTGAACGAGGCATAAGGACCTTTGAACCTTATACCCGTAATACAGTTGATATAGGCGCGGTAGCGCTTCTAAAACAATTATCACATCTTCCAGTCATTGTGGATCCCAGTCATGCTACAGGCAGATGGAAAATGGTTACACCCGTAGCGAAAGCAGCAGTAGCGGCAGGGGCAGATGGCATCATGGTGGAAGTGCACCAGGACCCGGACCGGGCGCTATCAGATGGGAAACAGTCCTTAACCCCGGATAACTTCAATGAAATGTTGAAACAAATAAGGCAGCTGGCTGCCTTGGATGGTAAAACCATATTATAATACAAGCGGCCGGTATAAGTCTGGTCAGGCCCTCCATCACCACCGCAGTTTCCAGGCGAGCTGATATACCGCAGGGTAAATCGATGGGGATATTGCAGGGATTTGACAGCCGGGACGGGTAATCGATCCTATCCTGGGCAGCTTTTTATTGGATATTCACTTGAATCTGGCTTATTGGGGAGCTATAAGTATTCTGTCAGCAGGCCTGATCGTGCTCATGCTGTACTCCCGGCATGGATAGGCGGAGAATATTACTGCGGAGTAGCTTGCTTATAAATATTGCAGATCATGGCCTGATTAATATACTGCTTCAATGAGTTGGCCTTTAAACTTAGAGAATTTCACTACCGTTGCAATTGAACAATCAAATCATACAGGGGATATCGAGCCGGATCTTTCTTTAATTGCCTGTCTCCATATTATGGTTTATGATAGAAATAAACACTGCAAATGTCGTAAAGTTGGCGAAAATAGGAGGTGGATATTATGCAGTCAGTAAAGATTAGAGATGATGTCTATTGGGTAGGTGTGCAGGACCCGGATCTTGAAATTTTTGATATAGTTATGAGGACCGAATATGGTACCAGTTATAATTCCTACCTGATAAGAGGAAGCAACAAAACGGTTTTGATCGAAGCGGTTAAAGCGAATTTCTTTGATGAATTTATGGACGACCTGCAAAAGATTTGTCCCCTATCAGAGATAGATTATCTGATAGTAAACCATACCGAACCTGATCATTCCGGATCGGTGGAAATGTTGCTGCAAAAAGCTCCTAACCTGGTAATTATGGGCAGCCCCACTGCCTTGACTTTCCTGAAGGAAATAAGCAATGCCCACTTTAATTCCAAGGAATTAGCCGATGGGGAGGAGTTGGACCTGGGCGGGAAAACGCTGCAGTTTATCAGTGCTCCTTTTTTACACTGGCCAGACACCATGTTCACTTATCTTAAAGAAGATAAACTTCTGTTTAGCTGTGATGCATTTGGCAGTCATTATTCAGATGAGCGCATATTCAATGATTTGATTGACTATGATTTTACAGATGCTTATAAATATTATTTTGATGAAATCATCAAACCTTTCAAACCTTATGTTATCGAAGCGCTGGAAAAGATTAAGGATTTGGAGATAGAAATGATTTGCCCCGGACATGGGCCGGTGTTGAGAAATAATTGGGAATACTTTGTTAACTTGTACCGGGAATGGGCAACTCCGACTCCTCGCAGCGGAGAGCAACCCATTATAGTCATGGCTTATGTCACGGCTTATGGATACACCGAGATGATGGCCGAAAGCATCGAAGAAGGGCTTTTTACGCTGGGAGAATTTGATTTTAAGAAATATAATCTGATAGAGACCTCGGTGGCTGAGGTTCTTAAAGAATTGGAGGATGCCGATGGACTCTTGATTGGATCTCCAACCATAAATGGTGATGCTCTCCCCAATGTTTGGGAACTATTGACCAGTCTTTCACCCATAACCCATTCCAGCATAGTAGCCGGGGCCTTCGGAGCTTATGGCTGGAGCGGGGAAGCTGTTCCCAACATAGAGAATCGCTTTCATATGCTGCGCATGCAGGTAGTACCCGGAGTGAAAATAAACTTTAAACCGACCCCCAGAGCTCTGGAAGATGCATTTAGTTTTGGCATGGAGTTTGCCCGCCGGGTATTGGAGAAGAAGCAGGATGTTTCCGAAACTGAATGGGGCTGTCTGGTTTGCGGACATATTCATCGGGGGGAAGAACCGCCGGAAATCTGTCCAGCCTGTGGAGTAGGAAAAGAAAACTTTGTTAAACAATCGAAAGAAGATATATATATTAATGATACCCAGGAGCGCTTTGTAATAATCGGGGGAGGGGTAGCTGCCCTTTCATCGGCGGAGGCTATTCGTAACAGAAACACTACCGCCGCCATTGTCTTACTCAGTGAGGAAGAAGATATCCCCTACTACCGGCCTATGCTGTCTGACTATCTGGGGGAAGATCTTTCCGCAGATAGGCTTAATATTAAATCTCCCCAGTGGTATGAAGAGAAGCAGATCCAAGTTAAGACCGCCACCCGAGTTCTTGCTATAGACGTGGCCAATCGCCAGCTTACAACGGAAAGCGGAGATACTGTTGCTTACGATAAGCTGATAATTGCTACTGGGGCCCGCAGCAATATTCCGCCTATACCCGGAGCAGACAAAAAAGGTGTTTTTGCCCTTAGAAATATGGCTGATGCTAGAAAAATTAAGGCAGAGCTAAAAAAGGCCCGGAAGGCAGTGGTTATTGGCGGTGGGGTACTGGGCCTGGAGGCCGTATCAGAGATGCTGGATCTAGGTATACAGGTTTCGGTGGTTGAATTCTCCAAGCGGATAATGCCCAGGCAGCTAGATGAATCATCCTCCCTGCGGCTGCAAACAATCATGGAAGATAAAGGGGTGGAACTTTATCTTGGCTTGGGCAGCGAAGAAATACTGGGCAATGAAAATGCAGAAGCCGTGAAATTAAATAATGGTCAGGTAATTGCAGCAGATTTGGTGCTATTGTCTACCGGAGTCAAGCCTAATATTGAACTGGCCCAGCAAGCCGGTATCGTGACAGACCGGGGCATAATCGTTGATGCTGGGATGCGTACCGGGATGACGGATGTATTTGCAGTTGGCGATGTGGCTCAGTTCGAAGACAAATTGGTAGGCTTGTGGCCGATTGCACTGGAGATGGGAAGAATTGCGGGTGGTAATGCAGCCGGGGATTGGTTGGAATATAAACAGCCCCTGGTCTCTACCATGCTGGCAGCTTTTGATATGGAGCTATTTTCAATTGGCGAGGTTAACCTGCCGGTAGAAGTGACCCGTTTAACTGAGACCTATGATCCAATAGAGAACTATTATAAGAAGAGTTTTTTAAAGGATGGAGTACTGGTAGGGGAAATTATTATGGCTCCAGAGGTTAAGACGGAGTCTTCCCTGTCTGCTTTGGGCAAGGATGCCAGTGGTAAGCCCAAAGTCGAACGGTGGAAATGCAGAGTGTGCGGTTATATTCATGAAGGACCAGAACCGCCTGATATATGTCCAGTGTGCGGAGCAGACAAAGAAATGTTTGACCCGGTGCTATAAGCAGGAGATAGTAGAAATTATAGGCCCCTTGCATTTGCCAGGGACCTATAATTTAGCCTGGACATTAATGAGGCAATTCTCCTCTAAACAACCATCAGCACCTTTTATATAAGAATATTTGGATAATTCAAGCGAATCAGTTTCAACCAGCGGTAAAGATATGATAAAATTATATGGGAAACTTACAGGTGGGTTGATAGATGAAGATTGCGATTGACGGACCAGCAGGAGCTGGCAAGAGTACGGTGGCCAGGAAGTTGGCGGCTGATCTTGGGTTTGTATATGTTGATACCGGTGCGATGTACAGGGCTTTGACCTGGAAAGCTATTCAGGAGTCTCTTGACCTGAATAATGAAGATTCTCTTTATGAGCTAGCCAAAAATACTGAAATCCACTTCGAATACAATTCCCATGGACAAAAAATAATATGTGATAATCTTGACGTAAGCGATTATATACGCTCACCGCTTATCAATGCCCAGGTATCGAAAGTGGCGTCTAAATCAATACTGCGCAAGCTTATGGTTGCCCAGCAAAGGAAAATGGCCGAAGCAAAATCTGTAGTTATGGACGGACGTGATATAGGAGAAGATGTGCTTCCAGATGCCGAATACAAGTTTTTCCTGACGGCCCGAATCGAAAAAAGAGTTATGAGGAGAGCGGAAGAATTAAGAGCCAGAGGCTTTAACATAGATACTGATATGTTACGCAGAGAAATAGCAGAACGGGACCGGACTGATTCCAGCCGGGAAATGGGGGCGCTAAAAGTGCTCGATGATTCTATAGTCATTGATACCAGTGATCTGGAGATTAATGAAGTTATAGCTATTATAAAATCCTACCTTAAGGAGGATTGAGATGGGCTACTATTTCACCAGAACTCTGGTCAAATTTGCCTTACTATTTCTTGGTTTGAAATATGAAGGAATACATAACCTACCAAAAGAGGGACCAGCAATTATCGTTGCAAACCATGTTAGTTCATGGGATCCTTTTCTGGTGGCAGCCGTATCGCCTCGGCCGATTTATTTTATGGCCAAGGCTGAACTCTATAACAATCGAATTCTAGCGGCTATTTTGAGAAACCTCCATGCTTTCCCGGTGAAAAGAGGCAGTGCAGATAGAGCAGCGATACGAACAGCCCTTGATATATTAAATGAAGGAAAAGTTTTGGGTATATTTCCCGAGGGGACGAGAAAAAAAGACCCTGGAGTACAGGCAGCTCAAACTGGAGCGGCTATGCTGGCTATCAAATCAGGTGCCGCAGTGATTCCGGTGGCTTGTATAGGAAGTGCTGGCAACATTCCCTGGGGCTGGGGCAGAAACAGACTGGCGGTGAGAGTTGGCAGGCCGATAGAAATGGCTGAATACCTGGATCAAAAGGCCAGCTCAGCCATTCTAGAAAAAATGAGTATAGAAATTATGAAGGAAATAAATCAGCTTTTGTCGGAATGAAAGCAGGAATTAAAGGTAGTTATACGAAAATATATAAATACTTACGAGGTAGTATATGCATACATTTATTGCCAGGCAGGCAGGTTTCTGTGCTGGGGTTAAGCGAGCCGTTAAAATAGCGGAAGAGACGGCCAATGATTCGAGCAGATGGTTTACTTTAGGTCCACTGGTGCATAACGAAGCGGTAGTGGCCTATTTCAAGCAAAAAGGAATTCATCCAGTTGAGGATTTAAATGAAATTCCAGAACAAGCCGGGATTATTATCAGGTCTCATGGAGTTGCACCCGATATAATTCGTGAAGCGGAAAAAAGGGGCTTGATGATTAAGGATGCAACTTGCCCCCGGGTGAGCCGGGTGCATGAAATTGTGCAGACTTTAGAAGCAGAAGGATATGATATAATCATTTTTGGTGATCCCGAGCACCCGGAAGTGAAAGGTATATTAGGATGGTGCACAGGACAGGCAACAGTTATTTCAAATATTAATGATATAATAAACTTGGAGATTTCAGATCGGCTGGGGATAGTGTCCCAAACTACTAAAGATGAAAAGGAGTTTTTTCAGGTAGTAAAGAGTTTGATCGAAAAAGCAGGTGAAATAAAGGTTTTTAATACCATATGCTCAGCTACCCAGAGAAGACAGAATTCAGCCCTTGATTTGTGCCGCAGTGTAGATTTAATGATTGTGGTAGGGGGGAAATTAAGTTCCAATACGACTACTCTTTTTAAAGAGTGTTTAAATACCGGAGTAAGAACCTATCTGGTTCAGGATGCAGCAGAGATTAGCCCTCGATGGTTGCAGGGGGTAATAAAAGCAGGTATCACTGCTGGTGCTTCAACTCCGGATTGGATTATTAAGGAGGTATTGTGTAGGATGACAGAGTATGAGGAAAAGGATATGCAGGGACAGGCTCAGGAACCGGAGCTAGAGGTTCAAGTACAAGAGAGTAATATTAATGAACAGTCCAATGAAGTTGCAATTGAAAAGGCTAATGATGAAGTCAACGAAGTTGCAATTGAAGAGGCTAATGAAGAAATCAATGAAGTTGCAATTGAAGAGGCTAATAAAGAAGCCAATGAAGTTGCAATTGAAGAGGCTAATGAAGAAATCAATGAAGTTGCAATGGAAAAGGCTAATGAGGAAGTTAATAAAGTTGCAATTGAAGAAACTAATGATGAATCGTTTGCCCGTATGGAAGCGGAAATGGCTGAAAATAAAACCCCTGACCGAGGGGATGTCATAAAGGGCACCATTATACAGGTATTGGATGATGAAGTAATGGTCGATGTGGGTGGAAAATCGGAGGGGGTTGTGCCACTTAGAGAGCTTTCCTTGACCCCGGTTGATTCTGCCAAAGAGTTTGTGCAGGTGGGCGATGAAATCGAAGTAATGATCTTAAAATGGGATGATGACGGTACTATTTTGCTATCCAAGAAACGAGTGGATTCCAAGAAGGTGCTAGATGAATTGGAAGAGGTCTACGAAAAGGATGAGACTGTTCGAGGTACGGTTAAGGATATAGTAAAAGGCGGTCTGATTGTGGACGTAGGCGTGGTAGGATTTCTGCCTGCATCCCATGTTGAAGATGGATATGTTAAAAATCTGGATGAATACAAAGACAAAACTTATGACTTCAAAATAATAGAGTTTAATCGTAATAAGAGGCGTGGTTCGCAGGTGGTCTTGTCTCGTCGGGAATTGGTTCTGGCTGAAAAACAACAGCAAAAACAAGAATTCTGGAGTAGTATCGAAGAAGGGCAGACGCGCGCCGGTAAAGTAAAACGCATAGTTGATTATGGTGCTTTTATTGATCTGGGCGGATATGAAGGCTTACTTCATGTATCTGAATTAGATCATAAACGAGTTGAACATCCCTCTGATGTACTTCAGGAGGGCGAAGAACTAGACGTTTATATACTGGGGGTTGATGGAGAAAAAGAACGGGTTTCTTTAAGCCGCAAGAAATTACTGAAGAGTCCCTGGGAAATAGCAGTAGAAACCTATTCTGAGGGCGATATTGTAGATGGAACTATAGTCAGGATTGCCCCCTTCGGAGCTTTTGTTGAGTTGGACCCGGGTGTAGACGGATTGGTCCATATATCCCAATTGGCTGATTACCGGGTCGAAAAACCTGAGGATGTAGTTTCAGTCAATCAGCAGGTCAAGGTTAAGATATTGAGTGTTGATGCCAATGCAAAGAGAATTGGTTTATCAATCAGGGAAGCGCAAAAGGATGAAGAACAGCAAGAGGTTGAAGGCTATATGGAACAGCAGGATCAGGAATAATTATACGAGGTGAACGTGATGCCGATATTTGAATTTAAATGCGGGGATTGCGGAAGAAAATTCGAACTTTTAATATCTAACTCCGACAAAAAAAATATCCGATGTCCAGAGTGTTCGTCTAAGCGAGTAGAGCAGAGGCTGTCTTCGTTTAATACCGGTGGAAAGCAAAGCCCATCTGCACCGGTACAATGTGATACTTGCAGTCTCAGTGCTGGGTGAAAAATTAATTAAGCTGCCTGGGGCAGCTTTTTTTCTCCTATCGAAACACCAGCAGAGCACAGGAGGGTGAATTATGCAAGCCAGTGGAGTTATACTTTCAGGGGGCAGAAGCTCGCGCATGACCTTCAACAAGGCTTTTGCAGACATCTGCGGCAGATCGGTATTGGATATAATCATAAAAAAATTCGAAAAATACTTTGATGATCTGATGATAATAACCAATGAACCTGAACTATACTATGGATTAGGGCCTGCTGTATATACTGATGTTTATCCACGTATGGGACCGATGGCTGGAATACACTCGGGTTTACACCATTCCAAGTATGAAAGCATATTTTTGTTGGGTTGTGACATGCCATTTATTAAAATGGAGCTAGCAGCGTATATGCTGGGCCAATCAGGGGGTTATGATTGTGTGGTGCCAGTGATTAATAATAAACTGCAGCCATTATCTGCAGTTTATAATTCCAGTTGCCTGCCGGCATTAGTTGAATGCCTGGAAAATAACAAATTGAAATTGACCAGGTTCGTAGAAAGTCTTAATACCAGGTATGTGTGTGAAAATGAGATGAGATATTTTGGCGATATTCCGACCATGTTTTTAAATGTTAATGATCTGGCCGCCTTAAGAAGAGCCCGAAAGATGTCAGGAGGTTAGTAAGATAAGAGGAAAACGCAAGAATGAGCATATTCTTCTGGCCCAGCAAATACCAGACGGACCATGCTCAACTGGTTTTGAAAACATATATCTTATTAATAACTCGGTACCGGACTTGGAGATGGAGGAAATTGACCTGGGACTTGATTTCCTGGGCAAGAAATTAAGATTACCTATGGTAATAAACGCTATTACTGGAGGGACCAAGCAGGCGGGTCGGATTAACCATACTTTGTCATCCATAGCCGCCAGGTTTGAAATAGCTATGGCGGTAGGTTCGCAGACCATAGCTATAGAAGATCCGGGTTTGAGATATACCTTTTCCATTGTCAGGGAAGTTAATCCAGATGGATTAATATTTGCCAACATCTCAGCTGGAAGCGGTCTAGCAGAAGCACTTGAAGCAGTTGAAATGATAGATGCGGATGCCCTGCAGATCCATTTCAATATACCCCAGGAACTGGCCATGCCCGAAGGAGAACGCTCCTTCAAAGGCATCCTGCCCCGAATAAAGAAGTTAAGTGAAGAGTGCCCGGTACCAGTTATTGCTAAAGAAGTGGGATTTGGTTTCTCACGGGAAAGCATCCAAAGGCTTTATGAAGCCGGGGTTGCTATATTTGATATTGGAGGCCAGGGTGGAACTAATTTCGCATCCATTGAGAATCAGCGGAGCGGAAAATTTAGCGATGAAATGGATCAATGGGGTATTCCGACCGCAGTAAGCCTTATTGAAGCGCTTAGTATGGATTTGCCCATCCAAACTATTGCTTCAGGAGGTATTAGAACTGCCCCTGATATGGCCAAAGCTTATGCACTGGGCGCAGATATGCTGGGGGTAGCCGGGCCGTTTCTGCGCACCTTATTGAATCATGGGCCAGAGGAATTGGAAAGAATGATAGAGGAAATGATTTACCGGCTTAAAGCCATTTTTTTAATGAGCGGATCAGCTAACCTGGAACAAATTAGAAAACAGCCGCTGATCATTTTAAACGAAACCGCCCAATGGATAGAAGCCCGGGGTATTAATAAGCTCCGCTGGTCGCAGAGATAGCCCCGAAATCGCTAATAAAAAATGTGTTAATATCGGTCAGGCAGATGACAGGAGCGAAGATCAAGGCATGAAAGAAGTCCGCGATTGAGGCGTACTCAGGTACGTTAACTGAGCGGACTTTTTGAAATAACGCAGGTATTCGTTTCTTAATTATTAATGAGCTTGGTGCGAACACACATTGTGATCCTGTAAATGGTTTTTCTCATTGGCCTGATTAGCCGCCCGTTTGGGCGGCTTCTTTTATAGCTGGTCGACCAAGTCGGTAAGCTGACCGGCTCAATACTTAAACACTACATAAAAAGGTGCTGTAAGGGAAACATAGTGACATAAATACAAGTGAAGGGATGAGTGAATAATGACTAATTTTCCCTTGGGGCTAATCGCGCTGGTGGTCGTATCAATACTCATTTATTTTGGGGTAGCTCACCGGATGCTGGACCGCATGAGGTTAAGTGACCGAGCAGCCCTGGCAGTAATATTTGCCATAATAGTGGGCAGTTTTGTTGATATCCCTGTCAGTGCTAGTATTACCGTAAATTTAGGAGGAATAGTTGCTGTAGGGCTGGCAGTTTACGTACTGGCGGGAGCAGGAACAGCTTACGAAAAAATCCGGGCTATAGCCGCTGCCGTAGTTACAGCCCTGGCCTTATTTATAGCCGCTAGATATCTGGGGGCTGAACCCGAAACCATGTTTATTGATCCAATTTATATCTATCCTCTGGTCGCAGGTGTAGTGGGGTATCTGGCTGGTCGGTCCCGCCGAGGTGCATTTTTTGCCGCAATTATAGCCGTATTAAGTCTTGATATCGCTCAATATTTTTATCTGGTAAACAGCGGGGTGCGGGGCGTAGTACACATTGGCGGGGCAGGTGCTTTCGATTCCCTGATACTGGCAGGCATTTTAGCTGTACTCCTGGCCGAAGTGATTGGCGAGGTACTGGAACGGATACAGGGAGGACCAAAAACTGAGGGCAGGCCCAAAGAACTGATTCGGAATCTCCGGGAACCCGAACCTTCCCGCAAGCCATTAGACGATAACAATACAATGGTAAAATCCCCGGCTGCACAGAATACCCATGATAATAATGATGAAGGGGATGACTCAGGGGGAAGGGGTGATATTCATGGCTAGGAAAAAAAGCCTGGTTCTGGCTTTAACGCTGGGTTTATTATGGGCTATGCTGACTGTCTCCCTGTGTACAGCTAACGAAGAGATGCCTGCGGGAGAATATTTTACGTTGGTGGACGAGAACAACAACATCATTCATAAAACAGGAATAAAGGTCACGTTAGCAGATGAGTATATCAGCGCTGATAACGCTCGTTATAAGGTGACAGAAATCGAGGGCGACATTGCCATCTGTGCCTATCAGGGCGAAGAACGGATGCCGGTAGTCGGGTATGATAGTAAAAGCCAGACTTGGGTTTTCAAAGGACAGGAAGTAGCGGTAGCTTCAGGGGGCAAGCAACCTACCATAGCCGTTTACCATACCCACAATGATGAATCTTATATACCTTCGGATGGGAAAGAAAGTATAGATGGTGAAGGTGGTATTCACGATGTAGGTAAGGCTTTTAGCGATGAACTTAAGAAGAAGGGTTTCAATGTTAAATACAATGACAATAATCATAACCCCCATGATATTAATGCCTATAGTCGCTCCAGGAAAACAGCAGTCACTTTGCTAAAAAAGGATAACCCGGATGTGATTGTTGATGTGCATAGGGATGCCGCGCCGCCAGATGTTTATCAGGCTGAAGTTAAAGGTCAAGAAGCAACCAGAATCAAGTTGGTGATCGGCAAACAGAATCCGAACATGAAAAGCAACCTGGAATTTGCCAAGAAAATTAAAGCAATCATGGATAAACAAGAGCCAGGTCTATCCCAAGGAATTTATATATGCCAAGGTGATTTTAATCAGGATTTAAGTCCCCGGGCCATATTGATTGAAGTAGGGGCTCATACAAATAAAAAGGGAGATGCCCAAGAAGGGGTGAAGTTATTTGCGAATGTAATGCAGAGCGCTGTGGGTGCCTCGAGTAACAGTAGCAGCAGCCCGGCTGCCAAGCCTTTAACTCAGGATAACCAGGGGGCTTTTACTAGCATTTTGATCCTGATAGTAGTGGTCGCTGCAGCGGGTGGAGGTTTTTATCTTTTGAACAAGGGTCCCGGCAGCAAGTAACATGGCCAGCTATGGTACAGTAATTATGCTGGGCATAACTGCCGGTCTGGTAAATAGATGGCTCTTGCTGCGCATCGATTATCGCCACTATCCTACTTATCCACATGGGCAATTGGTGCACCTGGCCCTGGGTTTTATAGCCTCCTGTCTGGGAGCGGTAGCAATAGCAGCTATAGCTAAACCTGACTATGTAGCGGTAACTTTCTTAGTTCTGGCCGCTCAGCAGTTTCGTGAAGTAAGAAATATGGAGCGGGAAACACTCATGAAACTAGAAGAAAGCAAACTGATCAGCCGGGGGAACGACTATATAGAAGGGATAGCCAGGGTTTTCGAAGCCCGCAATTATCTGGTGATCATGACCGCCCTGCTAAGCAGCGGGGCAGTTCAGCTGTGGGGAGTAAAAGCCGGGCTAATAATAGCTCCGGTGCGCATAATTCTTACCCTGCGGCTAATGAGCGGCTCGTTTATAGGAGATATCGCCGAAGTTAAGCAGGGGCGGGTGTATTTTGCAGGCTCTTTATTGATGGTAGATGATGTAGTAATCATGAATGTAGGTCTGCCTCAAACCCGGAAAAAAATAATCGAAGAAGGCATGGGGGTTATAATCAAACCAGTGGATGATAATGCTCGATTAAACCTGGATGCTCCCGGGCAGCGCAAGGCGATTATTCATGATGTGGTATCCATACTGGGCAGCAAGGTAGATATAAATGAAACTGAGCTGATGCCCATGGCTAGAAAACAGGTTGATAAAGGTTATCTGGCCTTCTTTATAGTAGCCAATGAACCCGATTTAGAAATGATGATAGAAATTATTAAAAGGGTGCCGGTCCTGGAATCAACCCAGGGCACAACCCTTTTGAGCTACTACGGGCGAAAGGCGGCAGATTAGATGAATACCGGTTTAATGGAGTATATTCTAGCCATAGTAACTTGTGAAATGGATAAGGTTAAAGGCGGCGGCTGTCCGGTATTTTTGGCTGCCGACCAGGAAGAAATGGAGAAAACCAGTTTGCTCCTGGCCCGTATCCTGGGCGGCATAGTGCACGATTTGGAAAATGGCGTCTATCTGATATGCAAACATTAATGAATAGCGATTAATTAAAATATTGCCAATGAATAATGTAAGTATGGTTCTGCTGCAAAGAAGCTGCTCCCAACCTAGTAGCAGAGAATTGATTCTCCGCCTGAGCGTAAAACTAGGGTTAAGACAAGAGTGAAATCTCTGCTGCAGTAAAAAGAATCGGCAGGGGAAGCAAGTATAAGTTTAGCGAGGGTGAGTCAGTAATGAAAGTCATTTATCATTGTTATGGCGGAGCACATTCATCGGTCATAGCGGCGGCCCTGCATCTGAAGTTAGTAGAAAAACATCGCCTGCCCACCATAGACGAAATGATGAGTATACCCTATTATGATAAAACTGATAAGGCCGATTTTGGTTCTATTCGCTTTATGGGTATAGATGACAGCGGCAACGAAGTTTATGTGCTGGGCAAAAAAAGTATGGGAGACAAATACACTGAAATTTTGATGGGAGTAGCAGAAATACTGGGAGCCGGGGATCAGATTATAGCTGCAGATTGCCTCAACCGGGTTAACATCAGCATGAAAATAGGTGGTTTTCTTTCCAGGAGAATAGGTATGGTATCTCCTGGGCGCCCGATATTATTAAGAGGGACCCGCAAGGCTTTTATGACCCTGGTAAATTTAGTGGAAACCATTCGTTTAAAGAGTATGAACAAGCAGGTGCTAAAATGAAAATTATTTTTGTCGGGTTTACCCCGGTGCATGCCGCACTTTTGGCAGCTAATATATACCTGGGCAGGCTGCCAGCCAGTAAATCAGGGGTAATTGAAGGTTGGGGGGACCTATCCCGGGATAAATCCCGACCTCTATATATCGGCACAGATGCCCAGGGAACCGAGGTTTACACCCTGGGCGGAGGCAAAGATTTATGGATGGTCAAAAAGAGCCTGGAAGATTTAAGAGATATATTGGGGTTTAAAACAGAAGACTTGATTATAGAAACTGTACCCAGTCGATGGGATAGGTTTCTGAGCATATTGATAAAAATCCCACCTTTTGTGGGAGGCGTTTACATAAATTGTTGGGTCTCAAAGATTCTGCTGCATAACAAGATAAACGAATTGAACCGGTCGTTAACAAAATTATAATTAGCTTGACCAAAAGGGGGAACAGGTCTTTTTGTTTGCATCCCCTCCTTTTCTTTCTTGCGGTTATCCTATTTTTAGTGGATAATTGTTTAGAAGATTTGAAGCCCGGAATGGAGGGGTTTATTATGGCGGCATTGATTATCGCAATAGAAGAAAACAGCATCGCCGAGGATCTTGGCATAGCAGCAGGAGACATGCTCTTATCTATAGATGGAAAGGAAATCTATGATATACTGGACTACCAGTTTTTAACCCAGGAAGAACTTCTGCTGGTAGATATACAAAAAGCGGAAGGTAAGATATGGTCCATAGAAATAGAAAAAGACTATGATGAATCGCTAGGACTTATATTTGATGATATACTATTTGATCGCCTGAAGGTATGCAAGAATCGCTGCATTTTTTGTTTTATCGACCAGCTTCCAGGCAAAATGCGTAAAACCCTGTACCTGAAGGATGATGATTACCGACATTCCTTTTTATTCGGAAACTTCATAACCCTGACCAACCTCAGTGAATACGATTGGGAAAAGATTCTTACCATGAGACTCAGCCCCCTTTACATATCAGTGCATGCCCTGGAGCCCGAGGTCAGATCCATGATGCTGGGCAGCCAGCAGGCTGCTGGCATAAGAGCAGACTTGCTTCGTTTAAGTGAGGCGGGGATTGAGTGCCATACTCAGATTGTTGTTTGCCCGGGAATAAATGACGGTAAGATATTAGAAGATACTATAGAAGGGCTGGCAGAACTTCATCCTTCAGTGACTTCTATAGGTATTGTGCCGGTAGGCCTTACCGGGCACCGGGAAAAGCTGCCGGAATTAAGAAATATCAGCTCATCAGAAGCCGAGCAATTAGCGGCGTTGATCCAGACCTACCAGGAGAAGTTTCGGGAAGATTTGGGCTATGGTCTGGTATATCTGGCCGATGAGATTTATCTGAAAGCCCTTCAGCCGATACCAGAGTTAGATTACTATGATGATTTTCCGCAGATAGAAAATGGGATCGGTTTATGCCGGATATTGATGGATGATTTTGCTGAAGAGGAAGAACATCTGCCGACAAAGATTGATGAACGGGAGGTTTTCCTGCTCACGGGTGAATCAGCACTGCCCATTTTGGAAGCAATAGGTCTGAGAATGAACCGTATCGAAGGCCTGGATCTGAAGATAGTACCAGTAAAGAATTATTATTTTGGGGGACAGGTTACGGTAACTGGACTACTGACCGGCCATGATATCATCACTGCGCTGGGTAAAAACTATAACGGTAAAAAACTTATTGTTCCCGATATAATATTTAAAGAGGGACAGGATACACTGTTGGATAATATTAAATTAGAGGATATTAAAAAGGCCAGTGGGGCTGATATTATGGTTATCCAGGGTACCGTTCGTTCATTGATTGAAGCGGTGTTGGAAGACTAAAGCACTTAACTTAATAGGCCCTGAAGTGAATAAAGCAGTGGAGGTGAGTTGCATGGCAAAACCTGTAGTAGCAATAGTTGGGCGGCCCAATGTTGGGAAATCAACCCTCTTTAACCGTCTGGCAGGCAGCAGGAAAGCAATAGTAGAGGATATCCCTGGTGTTACCAGGGATAGAATTTATGATAATTCAGAATGGTCCGGCCGGGAATTTATTATCATTGATACCGGCGGCATTCGCTTTGGCAAAGAAGAAGACATTTTCACCCGAGAAGTCAAGCTGCAAGCTGAACTGGCCATAGAGGAAGCTGAGGTTATACTTTTTGTAGTAGACACTAAAGAAGGTATTACCCATGAGGACCAACAAGTGGCAGAGCTGTTAAGGAGAGCTGATAAGCCGGTAGTAGTAGCCGCCAATAAAGTCGAGAACTTTGATAAACAGCTGGAGTATTTTGAGTTTTACAGTCTGGGATTGGGTGAGCCGATACCGGTATCATCCATGCACGGGCTGAATACCAATGACCTTTTGGATGCGGTCATTAGTCATTTCAAGCCCGAAAGTGAATATAAAGAAGATGAAGATGCCATAAAAATTGCTATCATAGGCAGACCTAATGTGGGTAAATCTTCTCTAGTAAATTCCCTTCTGGGTGAACAGCGAGTGATTGTAAGCGAAATCCCGGGAACTACCCGGGATTCGATCGATACGCCCTTTCAATATGAGGGCCAAAAGTATATATTGATCGATACTGCGGGTATTCGGAAAAAATCCCGTATCACTGAAACAACAGAAAGATACAGTGTTATCCGTTCTTTAAAGGCCATTGAAAGAGCCGACGTGGTCCTGATTATGCTGGATGCCAGCAGTGGAGTCATAGAGCAGGATAAGCGGGTAGCCGGTTATGTACATGAGCAGGCTAAAGCCAATATTATAGTAGTGAACAAGTGGGATTTAATTGAAAAGGATGGACATACCATGAATGAGTTTGATAAAGACATTCGCAGTGAATTGAAGTTCCTGGCTTATTCACCCCTCTTGTATGTGTCTGCTCTGACCAAACGCCGGATATTTAAAATATTGGAACTGGTAGATTTTGTATCTGATCAAAACCACCGTCGGATAACAACTTCTGACTTGAACCGGGTTATTGGTGAAGCAATCATGTTAAACCCGCTTCCGGGAGCCGGGAGTAGGAAACCCAAAATATTTTACTCCACCCAGGTTCGCACCGCACCACCAACCTTTGTGCTCTTTTCCAACTATCCAGAGCTGATTCATTTTTCCTATGTCAGATATCTGGATAATGTGCTGCGGAAAAACTTTGGTTTTGAAGGTACCCCGATTCGGCTTATAGTCAGGCAGAATACTTCTAAAGACTTTGCTTAAATAAAACATTGAAGCTGAATTATTTACAGATATAATAATAATATTGGAATAAAAGCATCCTGTTGGTGAAAATAGATTCACTGGCGCAGGAATCACTGACAACAGAGGGGGAGAGGAGTTATTTGATTAAAGCACTATTGCTTATGGTTTTGTGTTATCTTATCGGGTCGATACCGTTTTCACTCATATTTGGGATAGCCCTGGGCAAGGTGGATATCCGCACCCGAGGCAGCGGAAACATTGGTGCCACCAATGTACTTCGTACTTCCGGCATAGCAGTAGCTCTGCTAGCCTTAGGCGCAGATCTGTGCAAAGGCCTGGCAGCAGCCTGGATAGGCAGCGCTGCTGGTGGCCCATTATTGGCTGCTCTTTGCGGGGCAGCGGTTATCACCGGTCATTGCTATTCTGTTTTTTTGAAATTTAAAGGGGGCAAGGGTGTAGCAACATCAGGCGGGATTATGGTGTTTCTCATGCCCAAGGTCCTGGTGGTGGTACTGCTTATATTTATTTTAGTGGTTACTATTACCCGCTATGTATCAATGGGCTCAATAGTTGGAGCTATTGCCTTTCCCATACTTACCGCCTTTATATTTCCTCAACCTTTTCCTTATATTATTATGAGCATATATATGGTAGTTCTGGTCCTGTATCGCCATAAAGACAATTTTAAAAGGCTTATACAAGGTAATGAATCTAAAATAACTGACCGGCTGTAATAATTGATGCTGTAACCAATGGCAGGCAATAATTTTGTCATGCTACTCAGAAACCGGAGGTTTAATATGAATAAACTGTGTATACTGGGAGCGGGAAGCTGGGGGACGGCCCAATCCATATTGCTAAGCAAAAACGAATATAAGGTCGTTATGTGGGCCGGACCGGGAGACGATATAGATGCCATGAAATTAACCCGGGAGAACGAGCGATACTTGCCTGGTGTAAAAATACCGGAAGGGGTATTAATAAGCAGTGATATGGGGGAAGCCGTGCAGGGAGCATCAGCTGTGGTCCTGGCTGTACCTTCGCAGGTAGTTAGAGAAGTATCTATTCAACTCCAGGATTACATTAAACCCGAAATGCTGCTGATTAATACCGCCAAGGGGCTGGAAATTAGCAGTGGGATGCGTTTGAGCCAGGTGGTAGAAGATGTGCTGGGGCAGAATATTCGCCAGCACTTTGCAGTATTGTCAGGTCCGAGTCATGCCGAAGAAGTAGCTCGGCAGATGCCGACCGTAGTTACCGCTGCTGCATATACAAAAGAAACGGCTTGTAAGGTTCAGGACATATTTATGTCGCCCGTCTTTCGAGTTTATACCAATCCTGACGTGCCTGGGGTGGAACTGGGCGGGGCACTTAAAAATGTGGTAGCTCTGGCTACTGGAATAGTAAAAGGATTAGAATATGGGGATAATATAACCGCGGCCTTGATGACCAGAGGGTTGGCCGAAATGACCCGTATGGGCAGTGCTATGGGAGGCGACCCTCGTACCTTCACTGGGTTAAGCGGTATGGGGGATTTGGTTGTTACTTGCTGCAGCAGGCATTCGAGGAATCGGAGAGCAGGAGAACTCATCGGCCAAGGATACAGTCTGGAAGATTGCCTGAACACTGTAGGTATGGTAGTGGAGGGAGCTCACACCGCCAGGGTTTTATACCATTTAGCCCAAGATATGAATGTGGATATGCCTATAACCAGGGCCTCTTATGATATACTATATAACCATATACCGCCTCGAAAGGCAGTGGAAGGACTGATGAGGCGACGCAAGAAGCATGAAATTGAGGAAATCGCCCACGATGCAGGCAGTTGGTAAAAAAAGTGTGGTAAATTCCACACTTTTTTTCTTTTCTGGTTATATTACCGAATATTGATAAATATATTTATAGTGTTATAGTGTAATCGATATTAAGGGGTATCTCAATTCGGAGGGAGGATGCCTTTTAAGTCTGGAACAAGGGAGGGAAAATGCTAAGTGGATAAAACTAGTGTATTAAATGATATTGCTGAAAGAACCGGAGGCGATATCTATCTGGGTGTAGTAGGTCCTGTAAGAACGGGTAAATCAACATTTGTTACAAGATTTATGGAACTTATGATCATCCCCGGCATTAGCGATATATATGAAAGAGAAAGAGCTATTGATGAACTGCCCGTTAGCGGCGCCGGGAAAACCATAACTACTACGGAACCAAAATTCGTACCCAACGAAGCGGCCGAAATCACTACCCAGACTGGATTAACTTTGAAAGCCCGGTTAGTAGATTGTGTAGGCTATAGTGTTGAAGGTGCGCTGGGGTACGAAGAAGACCAAGAACCGCGCATGGTAAAAACTCCCTGGTTTGATTATGAGGTTCCCTTCGAAGAAGCGGCCGAAATAGGAACCAGGAAGGTAATTACCGACCATTCAACCAT
>CAZHHJ010000007.1:0-38821 GCA_964531295.1 uncultured Syntrophomonas sp. | reverse complement strand
CAGGTTTTTTCAAATTTCTATATTGTTTTTCATTTCCTTGATTTGTATCTTTTCTTTTATGTACAGCTCTTTTTTTTATATTGATACCATTACTATAAGCGGAATTGATAGAGTTTCGGAAACCGAGGTCCTGAAAACCTCCGGAATCAAAAAGGGCCTTAACATATTTAAACTGGATAATCGATTGTGTGCGCGTGCTATTGAAGTTCATCCTATAATAAAAACAGCGCAGGTAACCCGGCATCTGCCGCGGGAGATAAAAATAACTATAGTTGAACGGGAAATGTGGGCAGTAATGCCATATGAAGATGTTTTTCTGGCCCTGGATCCAGAAGGAATCTGCATGGATAAAATGCTTAATCTCCCAGCAGGCAACTATTGCTTGATTACTACCGACAATTGGCCGGAGCAGGTAAACCTCGGACGTGGAGTCGTGTCTGAAGGAATTGAGATGATCAGAAAAGTATATGAGGCAATTACAGAAAAAGAGCGGCAGAGTATTTCCGAGTTCCATTATGATTCCCATAGCGGAGAAATAACAATATATACCTTAAAAGGAAGCGAAATTAAATTTGGTAATCTGGACCGGATGGAAGAAAAAGCAGCCTATATAGCCCAGGTTTTCCCCATGGAAATTGATCTGGAGGAAGATGGGACGGGCATATTGGAATATATAGACCTCAGGTTTACAGGCCAACCGGTTTTGAAAATAAAGTAGATAGATGTATAAAGGTGATTTTATGAAAAACAAGAGTGCTCAAATTTCCATAGCTCTGGTTTGCCTGGTTTTGGGGGTGTTGTTGGCCATCCAATTTAAGGCTACCGAGAATTATCAAACCGATCTGATACCGGAGAGAATTAATGAGTTAACCCAAAAACTGAATACCGTGACTGAACAAAGAGATGCTCTGGGTGAAGAGGTATTATCATTAAGGGATAAATTGATACATGTGCGGGAGACCGATAAGGCCATGAAAGACTTGCAGGATGAACTGCAGAAGATGCAAATGGCAGCTGGTACTATCCCGGTCGAGGGGCCGGGGGTAGCAGTATCTCTGAATGATAGTAAACTGAATTTGCAGCCGGGGGATAATGCTAATTATTCTATTGTGCATGATACCGATTTATTGGCAATAATAAATGAATTAAAAGCTTCAGGTGCTGAAGCTATAGCGATAAATGGTGAACGCCTTACTGCCATGTCAGAGATTCGCTGTGCAGGCACATTAATACTGGTTAACTGGACCAAAATTGGCCCTCCTTTTCTTATCGAGGCCATTGGAGATCCGGATATGCTGCAGAGCGGACTGCTACTGAATGGAGGCTACCTGACTACTCTGAAATTTTTAGGCCTGCAGGCTAGCGTACAAAAGTCGCAGAACATTAAACTGCCGGCTTATAGCGGACCCATGAAGATAACATATGCAGTTCCATCTCAGTACAAAGAAAAGGCGGAGTAGACTTATGTGGATATTGGTGATATTTTGTTTATTACTGGGACTGGCCATAGGCATTCAAATACCAGTAATGCTGCCCCTGATATATACCAAGTATATGTCGATAGCAGTCCTGGCAGCCCTGGACTCTGTATTCGGTGGTATCCGGGCCTATATGGAAGATAGCTTTGATAATATTATCTTTATCAGTGGTTTCTTTGTAAACATGCTGCTGGCTGCAGGCTTAGCTTACATGGGCGACCGCCTAGGGGTTGAGCTTTACTTGGCCGCGGTAATAGTATTCGGTGTACGCTTATTCAATAATTTAGGTACAATTCGTCGATATCTATTAAAAAAACACTAAATAAAATTTTGTTTAATTAAAGGAATAGCCAGGTATTTGTGGTATTTAAAAGTATATAAGTATTCATAAGGGGTGCGTTGTTATCAAGAAGCGAAATATAGTTGTTAGCCTGGATATTGGCAGTAGTAAGATCAAAGCTGCCATGGGAGAGGTTAACTACGGTGAGGATATTCATATATTGGGGATAACAACGGTAGATAGTAACGGTTTAAGAAAGGGTAATATTATTGATATAGAAAGTGCAGCCAGATCCATAGATGAATGTCTGCATAAACTGGAGCGGATGTGTGGAGTAGAGATAAGCAGTGCTCTGCTAGGTTATTCCGGCAGCAGCATCAGTACTATAAACAACCGGGCGGTGGTAGCAGTAGGTAATTCCAATTATGAAATAACCTTAGAAGATAAAGCCCGGGTACTGCAATCCGCACGAAATGTAGCCCTTCCCCTGGACCGATGTGTAGTACAGACTATTGAGAGACAATATATTATTGATGGATATGACGGGGTAAAGGATCCTATTGGTATGGTAGGTAGCCGGCTGGAAGCTGAAGTAACCATTGTTATCGCGGCCACTGCTGCGGCACAGAATCTGCAAAGAAGTACCGGCAGGATTGATCTGCAGGTAAACCAGTTAGTGTATAATCCCATTCTGGCGTCTGAATCAGTTTTGCTGCCAGCGGAACGAGAAATGGGGGTAGTCCTGATTGATATTGGGGGAGGGACTACGGATATAAGTTATTTCGAGGGCGGCAATCTCTTATGTGCGGGAGTGCTTCCTATCGGAGGGGATTACATTACCAGAGACCTAGCTATCGTTTTAAAGACTTCCTTGGAAGACGCGGCCAAAATAAAAGAGAGTGATGGAGTAGCCGGTCCAGGCCAGGCTAGTGATGATGTGATTGTTACGGTTAATAACCTGCATGGAAAAGAGGTCAGGCAGGTATCTCAACAGGTGATAGCCGACATTATCTATGCCCGGGTATTGGAAATGATTGAAATGATATATAGCGAATTGAAACAGTTTAATTGTTTGGAAAAAATCCCAGGGGGGATCGTGCTAACCGGAGGGGGAGCTCATCTGACCGGGATCGAAGAAATAATGGAAGACTATATGAATATTACGGTGAGGTCTGGCATACCCGAAAACTTAAGGGGTGTTCAATCAGATATTAGCCGCCCTGATTATGCTACGGTTATCGGAGGACTAATTTATTCTGGTAAAAATATCGATATTACTTATGAGAACAAACATGGAGTTCCCGGTCTATTGAATAAGATTAATTACTGGTTAAGAGAATTTTTTGGATAAATTAGAGGAGGTTAGTAAATGCCATTAGATTTTGATGTAGATATGCAACAATTTGCCAACATCAAGGTTATCGGTATTGGGGGAGGCGGCAACAATGCCATTAACCGCATGATAGAAGCGGGACTGAAAGGTGTCGAATTCATTGCCGTTAACACTGATGCACAAGCACTGTATCTTTCCCGGGCGGAAAATAAAATACAGGTGGGCAGCAAGCTGACCAAAGGTTTAGGTGCGGGGGCAGATCCGGAAATCGGCATGAAAGCTGCGGAGGAAAATTCCGATGAAATAAAAGCAGCTTTGATGGGTGCCGATATGGTTTTTGTTACGGCCGGCATGGGAGGCGGTACTGGGACTGGAGGAGCCCCTATCGTGGCCCGGATTGCCAGACAAATCGGCGCATTGACCGTGGGAGTAGTAACCAAACCATTTACTTTTGAAGGGCGAAAAAGAAACAGCCAAGCTGAAAATGGGATCAGTTCGTTGCGGGCAGAAGTGGACAGCCTGATAACCATCCCCAATGACCGTCTCTTACAGGTAGTGGATAAAAACACCGGGTTTAATGATGCCTTTAAGATAGCCGACGACATACTGCGGCAGGGTGTACAGGGAATATCAGATTTGATCGCTGTGCCCGGGGTTATAAATTGTGATTTTGCCGATGTGCAAACGGTGATGCAGAATACTGGTTCTGCGTTAATGGGAATAGGGCAGGCCAAGGGAGAAAACCGGGCCGCAGAAGCTGCCCGATTGTCAATTTCAAGTCCCCTGCTGGAAACATCTATAGAAGGTGCCAAGGGGGTATTGTTTAATATCAGTGGCGGCAGTGACCTCACCTTGTTTGAGATAAATGAAGCAGCAGAAATTATTCATCAAGCGGCTGACATGGAAGCCAATATAATATTTGGCGCCAATATTGATGAAGCCTTGGATGATGAGGTGCGGGTCACAGTAATAGCAACCGGGTTTAATACCGCGAAGCCATCTATAGTCGGTGAAACTGCTAAGAATAGAGGCATGGAGCCACCTAAAAGTTTCCTGGATACAGGTGATCTAGAAATTCCTCCTTTCTTAAGACGAAACAAGTAAAACTAGATTTGCTGATGTGAATATTAGTAATTAAATTGGGCGAATAATTGTTTGAGCTTTTAATGCTGAACCGGGATCCTTGGGATTCCCGGTTTTTTATATTTTATGGGATATTATGAGGGATCTGTGATCCCATAAATATACAGAAAATGGTATAACCCTCTGGTATAATTTGGAATACATCTAAGCCAGATGACTGGAATAGTTATTTAGTGGTGTGAGTTTGGCATGAATGCGGCATAAATACAGCAGCCGGGTACAAATAATTGATTGATAGATGGTGATTTAATGGATAGGCCTGAGGTTTATGCCGATATAACGCTGCTGGTGAATTTCTTAATGGACTTTCTGATTCTGTGGGCAACAGCCCGACTGGCCAGGATAACTCCTATAATAAGCAGGATAGGGATTGCTGCTTTTCTGGGAGGACTATATGCGGTAGGATACCTGTTTCCACAGTTTCATTTCTTTTATAGTTTTCCCGCCAAAGTCATATTTTCTTGCCTGATGGTTATGGTGGCCCTACCTATCGAAAATTGGGATGTATTTAAAAGAGCCTTCATTCTATTTTACGCTATCAACTTCACTGCCGCCGGTGCTTCAATAGCATTTTCATTTATGGTAAAAGCCGATCTGCTCAATTTCAATACCGCCTATTGGTGGTTAGCTGGGGGAGTTATATGCGTGTTATTGATAGGGATCTTTGGAGGAAGATTGCTCACTACCAGGTTCATGCCAAACTTGCTCAGATTCAAAGTGGAAATGAAATTTGACCAGAAAACCTGTGCCGGGAAAGGGTTTCTGGATACCGGCAATAGCCTGAAGGACCCGCTGACTAGTAAACCGGTAATAGTAGCCGAGTATGATTTCCTAAAGGATTGCCTGCCGGGAGATGTTCGGGAAGCGATGGAAAACAATCAGGATGAAGGCAGGATGCTGGATGAATTAATACTCTCCAGCTGGTCCAGGCGTTTGCGGCTGATACCTTTTACCTCCATTGGCAAAAGCAATGGCATGCTGGTTGGTATAAGAGCCGATGAAGTAAAGGTGGATCTGGGTAAAGATCATCCCCTGTATAAAAATATGGTTATTGGTATTTATAAGGGAAAATTGAGTTCCCATAACAAATATCAGATGTTGGTACCGGCGGAAATAGTTGAAGGTGGATAGGAGGATAAAATTATGAAATGGGCAGCAGATATCAGTAAGTTCAGACTTCGCATGATAAAAATGATTGTTTCACTCAAGTTAAGCAAGACTATACACTATATTGGTTCTACAGAAGTACTGCCACCTCCCCTGGGCGAACGCCAGGAAATGGACTTGATATTCAAGTTGGGACAGGGTGAAATGACGGTTAAATCAACCCTTATAGAGCATAACCTGAGATTAGTAGTTTATATAGCCAAGAAATTTGAAAATACCGGGATAAACATAGAAGATCTGGTTTCCATAGGGACGATTGGTTTAATCAAGGCAGTCAATACTTTCCAGCCCAGTAAAAACATAAAACTAGCCACCTATGCGTCCCGCTGTATAGAGAATGAGATTTTAATGTATCTGCGCAGGAATTTAAAAAACCGGGGTGACATCTCCCTAGATGAACCCCTGAATGTAGATTGGGATGGGAATGAACTACTGCTTTCAGATGTTTTAGGGACTGAGAGCGATATGATTTCTAAGAAAATTGAAGGAGAAGTAGAAAAAAGCCTCTTATGGCAGGCAATGCACAAATTGAGCAACCGGGAAAAGACCATCATACAACTCCGTTTTGGCTTGTTGGGCGGCAATGAGAAGACGCAAAAAGAAGTCGCTGATATTTTAGGTATTTCCCAATCTTATATATCGCGTCTAGAAAAGCGTATCTTAAAGCGACTGCAGCGTGAAATCAAGAAAATTGAATAATAACGCTGACAAGTACCACTTTCGAGGGGATTACCAGTTTGCCGAATAATTTCTAATATAAGCGTAAATAATTAAATAAAGCCTTTTTGTTAATCCAAAGCCAAGATTTAAGAATTAGAAGTACCCTTCAAGAATTAAACTTAGCAAGGGATGTGTTAGGTGTTGACAAACAAGGTAGAGATTACTGGAGTTAATACTTCCAAGCTTACCGTTATAAAAAATGACAAAATGAGAATATTATTCGCAGAGATGCAGGAAGGTGATAATGAAGCCAGGGAAACACTGATACAGGGCAATTTAAGATTGGTGCTGAGCGTAATTCAAAGGTTTAGCAATAGGGGCGAGTATGTTGATGACTTGTTTCAAGTAGGATGTATAGGATTGATAAAAGCTATAGATAATTTCGATCTGGGGCAGAACGTAAGGTTTTCTACCTATGCGGTCCCCATGATAATAGGAGAAATCAGGAGATATTTAAGGGATAATAATTCCGTACGGGTATCTCGTTCCCTGCGTGATATAGCTTATAAGGCCCTGCAGGTGAGGGAAAGATTGGTTAATGCCAATGAAGCTGAACCATCTGTTAATCAAATAGCCCTGGAACTAGGGATAGCCAGGGAAGATGTGGTATTTGCCCTCGATGCTATACAGGAACCGGTATCCCTATTCGAACCCATATATAACGATGGAGGAGATCCCATACTGGTAATGGATCAAATCAGTGATGATAAAAATACCGATGAGTTATGGTTGGAAGAGATTGCTATTAAAGAAGCCATAAAAAAGCTGAATGAAAGAGAAAAACACATTGTCAATCTAAGGTTTTTCTCTGGTAAGACTCAAATGGAAGTTGCTGATGAGATTGGTATATCTCAGGCTCAGGTATCACGACTGGAAAAGGCAGCTTTAAAGCAGTTGAAGAAACACATATGAAAAAGGGGGAGCCAAGGGATGGGACGAAATCTGCTGCTGGTAGTACTGGCAGCGATCATATTCACACTGATGATTCCGATTACTAACTATTTTTATGCTAACGAATTAGCTTTTACAGCAGATAACCTGGTTAGGGTTGAATTAGACTGCAAATAAAAAAGGTTTCCAAAAGGTGCCAGGTACTAAGTAACTTATCTCCGGATAAGCCACTTAGTACCTGGCACCTTGATTCTTAAATTAGAGTTATTGTACAATAAGCACAATAACTAGCAGAACTACTAGCAGAACAGGGTGCGTAATAAATTAGATATGAGGAGAATTATGAGTGGCGAGTAAAAATAAGGTTAGGCTGCTTTGGGATAGTAAAAGCTCAAATCTTAATCCTGCCGTAGAAGGGATAAGTCGGCAAGTGATTGAATATATTCATCCCTGCCCGGCATCCAGTCAAGATTCTATTTTTGATCTCTGGATACCGGAAGCGGCCGCCGCAAGAGATAAAAATCCAGACGGCAGGATATTTATGGGGGATAATCATCTGCTCATCGAGTTCCTGATCAATAATGGGTACCGGGAGGCTTTTGACCTGATTTATATAGATCCGCCTTACCTGAGTTCCAGTGCTTATAATTCCACCATAAAAATTAAAGATACAGACAGTGAGGCTATCGCTACCATAAGCAGACCAGTCTTTTCAGATCACGGAGCTGAAAATATGGAAGAATATCTTAATGATATTTACCCCCGTCTAAAGCTGATGAAAGAATTGCTTTCCGAACAGGGCAGCTTATTTGTCCACCTGGATTGGCATAGCAGTCATTACGTAAAAATACTGCTGGATGAAATATTTTCTCCTGCTAATCTGATAAATGAGATTGTATGGTGTTATGGGGGAGGAGGTGCCAGCAAAAGGCATTTTCATCGTAAACATGATGTAATTTTATGGTATGCCCGGGGTAAGGAATATATCTTTCACCCCCAGTATCGGCCCTACACGGCGGGCACCCTGGAAAGAGGATTAACCAGGGTGAAGGGGAGTAAGTACCAACTCCATCAAGAAGGTGCTTTAATGCAGGATTGGTGGACAGATATAAATAAGATACTAAGTCCCACTGCAGGTGAAAATCTAAAGTTTCCTACTCAAAAACCGGAAGCTTTACTTAGAAGGATTGTCTCCACAGCCTCCAATCCGGGATCCCTGGTAGCTGATTTCTATGCCGGTTCAGGCACCATGGCTGCAATTAGCCAGGAAATGGGACGCCGTTGGATAATCAGCGACGATAGCCCCATCGCAATCCAAACTAGTTTAGAAAGATTGATTAAGCAGGGCCAAGGACCATTTACCCTGGAATTGCTGGGTAGAGATTTAGAGCCGGCTGGCAAAGGCAGTTATTTAAAGATAAGAACACCATCTATTCAGCAATTTAATGAAAATTCAGCCCTGCTGCTGCTGGAGATTGAAGATTATGCAGCAAGTGAACAAAATCTATCTTTGTTAAAAGAAAATTGGGGAATTAAAAACCTCATTGATTTCTGGGAAGTGGATTTGAATTATGATGGAGATATGTTCCATTCAGATGTACAAGTTGTAAGAGCCAGGAAGATTTTTGATGATTCCCTGGCCCTGGGCTTGAAACTGCGCATTCCAATAAGAGATGCTTATAAAATGGCAATAAAAGTGTACGATATATTCGGCGATAACACCCTGCAAGTACTGGAGATTTAGGGACCGGGGGATAGTATGAACCGCCCCCGGTCGCATTTATTTGCTGAGCCGATTCTGTTTCATGAGACGGAAGATATCTGTTTCGGGATTATCTCCCGAAATCAGACCGACGTTTTCATATGCATCTTCGTCCAGCGGTATTTGAACTCTATGGTTTATATAATTGATGGGTTTTATAGTAAAAATAAGCACCCTTCCCTTCAGCATTTATCAGCTATTTTTGTATGATGAGTTTTTAGCTATTCTATCTGCCACTACCCATATAGTAGTGATGGCGGTAGCATGCAATGCCCACCATCCAGGCTCCAGGAAACTGAAGGTCCCAAGGTCTGCCTTATCCTGATGCATCATCTTTTTTACCGCCGAGTTTTTATAATCTATAATTCCAGCTATCAAAGAAACCCCTCCTTTCATAAATGATTCATATATATTTTGCCCGCTTAATGCTTTTGCTACAGCAACAATTAATGTAAATCTTGTTTTCTGATATAATTTGACATATCATCTATAAAAAGTAATTAACGAGGTGCTGGATATGGAGAGAAATGAAAAGGCAGCCCTATGTGTACTGCATTCAATTAAAGGAATGGGACAGCGGAGTCTAATGCGAATTAAGCAGGACTTTGGAAGCTATAGCAGCTTCCTGAACACCACTAGCACCCGGCTGAGAACATCCTTTTTACCCGTTTATGTCTTGGATGAATTATTGGCTATTAAACATAAAATAGATCCATTGTCATATCTGCATGACCTGGAAGCCAGGGGTATTGAGGTGGCGGCTATAGGCGAAAATTCTTATCCAGAAGCATTGAGAAATATCCACAATCCGCCTGCGGTACTTTATTATCGCGGCAGTATGGAGGCTCACCGCAGTTTATGTATGGCGGTAATAGGAGCTCGGGCTGCAACCAGGTACGGTAAGAAGATCGCTCGAGAACTGGGTCAATCTCTGGCTGGATATAACTTTACCGTAGTTAGCGGTATGGCACGGGGTATTGACCGGGAAGCGCATTGGGGGGCTTTAGATAAAAATGGCTTTACTATCGCAGTTCTAGGCAGTGGCATTGATGTGGTTTATCCCCGCGAAAATTATCAATTATATGAAGAAATATGCCGCCAGGGGCTAATTGTAAGCGAATTCCCCCCGGGAAGCAAGCCCGAACCCAGACATTTTCCGATGAGGAATCGCCTTATATCCGGTCTATCGCGGGGGGTCATAGTGGTTGAGGCGCGCATAAAAAGCGGAGCGTTAATAACCGCTGATTTTGCCCTGGAACAGGGTAAGGATGTCTTCGCAGTACCAGGTCCCATTAACAGCCCAGCCAGTGCAGGGACCAATAACTTGATCAAACAGGGAGCCATATTAGCTACGGGAATAATGGATATAATCCAAGAATACTATGATTTAGAAGCTTTACAGGACCCCATTGGACTACAACAGAATGAATTGTTGTTGCTCGATGAGGAAGAATCAGTGATAATTGAGAGTATGAGTTGCGAATCATGTCATTTTGATACCTTGTTAAATATAACCGGTTTTGATATTGGTCAGCTGAGTTCGTTGCTGCTTAATCTTGAACTTCGAGGTATAGTACAATCGTTGCCGGGTAATTACTATGTAAAGATTTAACCAGAAAGTTGTAACATAAAGAGGTGATATTATTGGCGGGTAATACTTTAATTATCGTGGAATCTGCTGCCAAGGCCAAAACAATTGGTAAATTTCTAGGTAAGAATTATAAAATCAAGGCTTCCATAGGGCATGTTAAGGACCTGCCCAAAAGCAAGCTGGGCATAGATATGGAAAACGATTTTGAACCCCGTTATATAACCATACGTGGAAAAGGTGATCTATTAAAAGAAATTAAGGACGAATCCCAGAAGGCCTCCAAAGTGCTGCTGGCTACCGACCCTGATAGAGAAGGTGAAGCTATAGCCTGGCATCTCCAAACCGCTATGAAAATTCCAGAAGGTTCGGCCTGTCGGATAGAGTTTAATGAGATTACTAAAGACGCGGTTAGAAATGCCATAAAGAAAGCTCGACCCATAGACATGAACCGGGTAAACGCGCAGCAAGCCAGAAGGGTTCTGGACCGCCTGGTCGGTTATAATCTAAGTCCCCTGCTGTGGAGTAAAGTGCGGAAAGGATTAAGCGCCGGTCGAGTACAATCAGTGGCAGTGAGGCTTATTTGTGAACGGGAAGAAGAAATTAATAGTTTCCAGGCAGTAGAGTATTGGACTATGGAAGCAATTCTGGCCGATAACAAGAAGAATGTTTTCCAGGCCCGGGTTGTATCATACAATAAAGAAAGATTGGAAATTAAATCGGAACAGGAAAAAGATGAGATCGAGAAAGCTCTTAACCTGGCCAAGCTAAAGGTATCTAAAGTCGAGCAAAAGGAAAAGCGTAAAAGATCAAATCCTCCTTTTATCACCAGCACCCTGCAGCAGGAAGCATCAAAAAGGCTCAATTTTTATGCTAAACGTACCATGAGGGTAGCTCAGGAATTATACGAAGGATTGTCTATCGGTAAAGAAGGCACGGTGGGTTTGATAACTTATTTGAGAACCGACTCCACCAGGGTGTCTAGCGCAGCCCAGGCTGAAGCGTTGGATTTCATAGAGTCTTACTATGGGAAAGAATATGCCCCCGATCAGGCCAATGAATATAAGAGCAGGAAGAGTGCTCAGGATGCTCACGAAGCTATTAGACCAAGCTCGGTACATAGAACCCCCCAGAGCGTAAAAGACCACCTGTCCAGGGATCAATTTCGTTTGTATAAGCTGGTATGGGACAGGTTTGTAGCCAGCCAGATGACCCCGGCAATATTTGATACCATAGCGGTGGATATACAGGCAGGTGACTATGGACTCAAGGCCAGTTCATCGCGCTTGAAATTTGCCGGCTATAAAAAAGTATATAATGATAGTGATGAAGAAGAGGTTAAAAACCCCATACCTGCTCTCAAGAAAGGACAGGTACTGAAGCTGGGCGAACTGAAATCAGAACAGCATTTTACTCAACCGCCGCCCAGATTTACTGAAGCGAGCCTGGTAAAACTGCTGGAGGAAAAAAATATCGGCCGTCCCAGTACTTATGCCCCGACAATAGATACTATTCTGCGCAGAAATTATGTACAGAGACAAAATAAGAATTTTGCCCCTACTGAACTGGGTATTATTGTGGTTGATCTGTTAAAGGCCAACTTTTCTAATGTGGTGGGAGTGGAATTTACCGCTCTTATGGAGGAAGAACTGGACCAGGTCGCCGATGGCAACATGGAGTGGAAGAAAGTAATTCGAGAATTCTACCAACCATTTTCTGCGGATATGGAGAAAGCCCAGGAATTGGTGGATAAGATCGAAATAAAAGATGAAGAAGCCGGAAAAGACTGTGTGCTGTGTGGCAAGCCGCTTTTAATCAAGTATGGACGTTTTGGCAAGTTCATGGCCTGTTCCGGCTTTCCTGAATGTCGGCATACCGAATCCATGAATGAGGAAGTAGGAGTAAACTGTCCCTTGTGCGCTGGTTCCATAGTGGCACTCAGGAGTAAAAAGGGACGCCGTTTCTATGGCTGCAGTAACTACCCGGAATGTGTCTTCCGATCATGGAATAAGCCTACCGGGGAAAAATGCCCGGAATGTGGCGATGCTTTGGTGGAGAAAGTCAGCAAAACCAGTGATCCCAAGATCGTATGTCAGAATACGGCCTGCAGCTACAAGAAGGATGATAAAGAGTGAAATATATAAATGTCATAGGGGGTGGCCTGGCTGGCAGCGAAGCAGCATACCTCATTGCCAGCCGAGGCATTCCAGTACATCTTTTTGAAATGAGACCGGTGAAGAATACCCCGGTGCATCAGACCGGCGGTCTGGCAGAGCTCGTTTGCAGTAACTCCCTGAAATCAGACCTGGAAGACACAGCTCAGGGATTGCTTAAGCAGGAGATGAGGCTGTTGGGGTCGCTTTTGCTGTCTTGTGCACAGGAGGTCAGAGTCCCGGCCGGATCTGCCCTGGCAGTAGACCGGAAACTATTTTCGGAAAAAGTCAGCGAAAAAATTAGTAAGATGCCCAACATTGAAATAATAAGGGAAGAAGTAACTCAGATACCAGGCGAGGGTGTTAGCATAATCGCAACCGGACCATTAACATCAGATACCCTGACCAATCGACTGCAGGATTTGACCGGCGAGGGAAATCTATATTTTTATGATGCGGTTGCCCCCAGTATAACCTTCGACAGTATTGATCTGGAAAAGGTATTTAAAGCCTCCAGATATGGCAAAGGAAGCGATGATTATTATAATTGCCCCCTGAACCAGGAGGAGTATAAAGCATTTTACAACCGCTTGATAGCGGCTGACACCTTTGAGGGGCACAGCATAGATAAACAAATGGTATTTGATGGCTGTATGCCGATCGAAGTTATGGCCGGCAGAGGCATAGACACTATGCGCTTCGGACCTATGCGGCCAGTGGGACTCAAAGTCCCGGGGAGTGGGCAGCAGCCTCACGCGGTAGTACAGTTGCGTCAGGAGGACAAAGAGGGACAGGTGTTCGGACTGGTGGGATTTCAAACCCGCTTAAAGTGGAAAGAACAAGAAGAAGTGGTAAGGCTGATTCCAGGTCTGGAAAAGGCTGAATTTGTCAGGCATGGGGTGATGCATCGGAATACCTACATTAATAGCCCGCGCATATTGAGGCCTACCCTGCAGTTTAAAAATATGCCCCGGCTGCTGCTGGCCGGACAGATTACCGGGGTAGAGGGATATATGGAATCCGCTGCTACCGGATTAGTAGCTGCATTGAATGCGATTCGTATTTTTAGACAGGAAGAAGCACTTATACCATCCAAATTTACCATGATCGGAGCTCTGCTGGATTTTATCAGCAATTGCGAAAGCAAGAGATTTCAGCCCATAAACGCTAATTTCGGGATATTACCCCCCCTGGAAACGAGAATAAAAGACAAAAAAACCAGATATAAAGCTTATGTGGGACGATCGTTGAGTGAAATGCATGAGTTTTCAGAATTGTTTCTAATATAGTTGAAAATCTTCATTGTATATGCTAGCATTTTTTTATAGAATTAAAGAACTCAGGAGAAAGACTCATGTTTACGAAATATTTAGACAATTTCTTTGATCATCTGACGGTCGAAAAGAGTGCGTCCAAGCTTACCATATCCGGTTACCAAAATGATCTGCTGCAGTTTTTTGATTTTGCCGCGGATAAATATGCTGTGCCCAGAGAAGATTTGGAAAACGAACATATCAATCATAAAACGGCCCGGGAATATCTGGCCCATTTGCAGGCCAAGGGGCTGAGCAGAGCTACTATGGCCAGGAAACTGGCCGCCCTTAGATCTTATGTAAAATTTCTTTGCCGGGAAGGAATACTGGATAACAATCCCATTGCAGCTGTTTCAACTCCCAAACAGGATAAACGCTTACCCAAATTTCTTTATCCACCAGAGATTGAGATGCTTATGGGGGCTCCAGATATACAGACTACATTGGGAAGCAGAGACCGGGCCATAATGGAAACTCTTTATGCTGCTGGTTTGCGGGTAAGTGAACTGGTGGGCATGGACATGCGAGATATAGATTTTGAAGAAGAAATGATTAAGGTCATGGGAAAAGGGAGCAAGGAAAGAATAGTGCCCCTGGGAAGAGAAGCTAAAAAAGCCCTGCTTCACTATATGAATCGTAGAGCCAAACTACTGAGCCGGAACAAGAAGACATCTGAGGCAGTATTTCTGAATAGATACGCAGAAAGATTATCAGCCCGGAGTGTTAGAAACATTATCAATAAATACATGCAGGCAGCAGCTCTCACCCAGCAGATAAGTCCCCATACTATGAGACATTCTTTTGCCACCCATTTGCTCAATGCCGGGGCTGATTTGAGATCAGTACAAGAATTGCTGGGGCATGTTAAATTGTCAACCACCCAGATTTATACCCATTTAACCCGTGAAAATATTAAAGAAATACATAAAAATTCATTACCTCGGAGGTGAACCATGTTTAAAGCGACCACGATAGTAGCAGTAAGAAAAGATGGAAAAACGGCCCTGGCCGGAGATGGGCAGGTAACATTTGCTCAGAACACGGTAATGAAACACAACGCCAGCAAGATCAGGAGGCTTTATGAGGGTAAGGTGCTGGCGGGATTTGCGGGTTCAGTTGCTGATGCCTTCACCCTCTTTGCCAAATTTGAAGACAAACTTAAAGAGCATGGAGGAAACCTAACCCGGGCGGCAGTTGAACTAGCCAAAGAATGGCGGTCAGACCGAGTATTGAGGAAATTGGAAGCCCTGCTCATTGTAGCTGATAAAGAAAAAATGTTTATGATCTCAGGAAGCGGAGAATTAATAGAACCTGACGATGGAATACTGGCTATAGGTTCAGGAGGGCCTTATGCTCTGGCGGCAGCCAGGGCTATGTGCAAATTTACCGACTTGAGTACCCCGGACATTGTTCATGAAGCGATGATGATAGCTTCTGAAATTTGTGTTTATACCAATAACCATATTACAGTAGAAGTATTGGAATAGAAAGCTGATCAGTCAGGAGGCGTTGATACTGCATAACCTTACCCCCAGAGAAATAGTGATAGAACTCGATAAACATATTATTGGGCAACACGATGCGAAAAAGGCGGTTGCCATTGCCTTGCGTAATAGATTGCGCAGGAAGAGGCTTCCCAATGAACTGCGGGAAGAAATATATCCTAAGAATATTATTATGATTGGTTCCACTGGTGTCGGTAAAACTGAAATAGCCAGGAGGCTGGCCAAGATGGTTAAAGCGCCTTTTATAAAAGTGGAAGCCAGCAAATTTACTGAAATTGGATATGTGGGTCGAGATGTAGACTCTATGATTAGAGATTTGCTGGAGACATCGATACGCATGGTTAAGCAGGAGAAACTTGAGGAGGTGGAGGACAAGGGCAGAATAATGGCCGAGGAACGTATTGTTGACTATATACTTCCTTTACCCAGGAAAAAGAAACGAGTTCATAATAATCCCCTGGAACTATTTTTAGGCAGCAGTGATAATGGAGAGGAAATAATCGGAGAAGATGATCTGCGCCGCAAACAAATTGACCAAAAACGGGAGATTCTCAAACAAAAAATATCCCGCTTGGAAATGGAAGATGAGATTATTGAGATAGAGGTGGAGGAGAAGACACCTTCATTTATGGAGATTATTTCGGGTTCTGGGGTGGAGGAGATGGGTGTAAATCTTCAAGATATGTTCGGTAATCTTATGCCCCGGAAAAAAAAATCAAGGAAAATTACGGTATCTGAGGCCAGAAAAATACTTACCGCTGAAGAAGCACAGCAGTTGATAGATATGGATGAAGTGTATCGAGTGGCCATAGATAGAGTAGAGCAGGATGGGATAATATTTCTGGATGAAATTGACAAGATTGCTGGTAAAGAAAGTTCCTATGGTCCTGACGTATCCCGGGGGGGTGTGCAAAGGGACATCTTGCCAATTGTTGAAGGAGCAACCGTTACCACTAAATATGGCCCGGTAAAGACCGACCATATATTGTTTATTGCTGCGGGCGCCTTCCATACCAGTAAGCCATCTGACTTGATGCCGGAGTTGCAAGGTAGATTTCCCATAAGGGTTGAACTGAACACTTTAACGGAACAAGATCTGACCAGGATTCTAACTGAACCACGTAATTCACTGGTGAAACAGTACTGCGCCTTACTATCTACTGAAAAACTGAAAGTAGATTTTACTGATGAAGCGATAGTTTATATTGCTGAGATAGCTTATTCGGTCAACGCCAGAACCGAGAATATTGGAGCCAGAAGACTCCATACGGTTATGGAAAAAGTATTAGAAGAACTCATGTTTGAGGCTCCGGAAATGATGGGACAGGAAATAAAAATTGATAAGGCTTATGTCCATAAGAGACTGGAACTCATTTTGGAAGATGATGACCTGAGCAGATATATTTTGTAGGGAGGTAAGTGAAGTGGCAAGGACTTTGTTAGAAAAATCGCGTTCCATCAACAAAACACTACAAAAAATAGGCGGAAACCCCGTAAATTTTTACGAAATAGCTGAAGTGCTGGCGTTAAACCTGGAATGCACGGTGTTCATAGTAGGCAGGAGAGGGCAAGTTTCCGGTTATGCATTTCATGAAAGTGTATCCTGTGTGGGAATAAATGAGTTAAAAAGCCATGTGGAAAGATTTCCGGAAAGTTTTAATCAAGAGTTTACCAATATACAGGAAACCCAGACCAATGTAACCATGGAACCCGGCCGAAGATGTTTATTCAATTATAATTACGGCGAATGCAATTGCTCCAATAGAATCTGGTCTATTACTCCAGTGTTTGGAGGTGCCAAGAGAATAGGAACCCTTATACTGCTCAGAGACAGTGAGAGATTTACTGAGGAAGACATTGTACTGGCCGAATATGGTGCCATTGTAGTAGCTAATGAAATAATGCGTATGACCTCTGAACGCATTGAAGAACAAGCCCGCAAAAAAGCTTCAGTACAAATAGCTCTAGCCACTCTATCCTATTCCGAGAGGGGAGCCATAGAGCATATTCTGGCTGAACTGGATGGGACTGAAGGCTTACTGGTGGCTAGTAGAATAGCCGATAGGGTCGGGATAACCCGTTCCGTGATCGTGAGTGCGCTGAGAAAATTCGAAAGTGCCGGGGTAATAGAATCCAGGTCCCTGGGGATGAAAGGCACATATATAAAAGTACTGAATGATTATCTTTTTGAAGAGCTTCGCAAAGCCTAAACTTAAAAGAGGGTTGATTAAGGCTAACTGTACAGTTAGCCTTAATTTTTTTGTGCCATAAGGTCCTAGATAGGCCAACAAATGGCCCGGATTGCCTGGGATAGATAGACCATTTTGATAATTAAAGAAGGAATTAAAATAGCTAAAGGCGAAGAGACTAAATTGTACATAAAGTGGGGAAAGAAGGGGTGAAATGCTCGATAAGATATTGAATTCAGGAAATGAGCAATTGCTGGTTAAAGCGATGGATGCCGCAAGTTTACGTAACGATGTCATTGCCAACAACATAGCAAACGTAGATACCCCCGGATTCAAAAAAAGTGAAATGGTTTTCGCGGAGAAGATTAGGAACGTCCTAGAAAACGAAAAGACTCATGTCAAACTTAATATAACCGATAAGAGACATATAAGTCGTTCTAAAAGTCCTGGTATCTTAGCAATCCAACCTGAAATAAGGCTATGTGGTGCCAGTACTTATCGTAACGATGGCAACAATGTTGATATTGATATAGAAATGGCTGACCTGGCTAAAAACAAGATATATTATGATGCCATGGGCCAGAGTATAAGCAGTGAAATCAAATTACTCCGACTGGCCATAGAAAGAGGGTAGATATATGAGTTTTCTTAACTGTATAGATGTAAGTGCATCTGGTTTAACCGCTCAGAGACTCCGGATGGATACAATTGCTAATAACATGGCTAATGTTGAGACCACCCGCAATGCAGACGGCCTTGGCCCATATAAAAGACAGGTAGTGGTTTTTAAAGCCCGGGAGTCAGAGTACCCCAGGAGCACTTTCCAGGGGATGCTGGAAAAACAATATATTGTTTCCGGTGGAGGGGTAAGCGTTAAGGCGATACGGGAACTCGATGAAAGTAAGGCACCTTTCCGTATATTGTATGAACCAGGCCATCCAGATGCTGATGAAAATGGTTATGTAAGATATCCCAATGTGAATGTAGTGGAAGAAATGATTAATATGATTTCTTCCACCAAGGCATACGAGGCTAACGCTAAAGTCATAGAAGCTAGCAAGAACATGGCTTTGCGGGCCCTGGATATCGGTAGGTAGAGGGGGCTGATGAAAGAAAATGGCTACAATAAATATTGGCAGCATAGCAGCAAACAATCTTAAAGCAAATACTATCAGCAGTCCCAGCAAGAATAGTGATGGGGCGGCGGGCAAAAACTTTATGAATTATCTTGCGAATGCACTTAACGAAGTAAATGGCTACCAGCAAGAAGCTTCACAGAGCGCTCTGAAACTGGCCATGGCTAACAACGAATACCTGCATAATACTACCATAGCCTACGAAAAGGCTATTTTAGCACTGCAGGTTACAGTGGAAATAAGGAATAAACTGGTCAGCGCCTATGAAGAGATTATGAGAATGCAGGTATAAATAAGCTTGGTTGGGAGTTAAGGGATGGAAAGTTTCGTTAACATGTTTAAACAGTCAGCTGCGCAAATCAGACAACGTTGGCAGAAGTTAAGTTTGAATCAAAAAGTTATTATAGCAGGCGCAGCCTTGTTGCTTTTAAGCACCCTGGTATTTTTGATAAAACAGAGCGGAGTAAAGCAATTTGAAGTCCTGTATACTGACCTGAATCAAAAAGACGCTGCAGCGATAGTTCAAAAACTGGACGAGGATAAAATTCAGTACCAGCTGGCAGACAACGGCAGCACGATCATGGTACCGACCGAAGTCAAATACGCTACCCGCCTCAAATTAGCCAGTGAAGATTTACCACAAGGTGAAGTTGGTTTTGAACTATTCCAGCAAAGCAGTTTTGGCGAAACCCAGACTGATAAAAAGGTCAAGTATCGGGAGGCTTTGCAGGGAGAACTGGCCAGAACTATCCAGAGGCTGGAAAGCGTTCAGGCCGCTAAAGTCAATATTGCCATCCCTGAAGGATCTTTATTTACTGATAACGATGAACCCACCAAAGCATCGGTGGTAGTGAATACCATAAATGGTGCGGCATTAGGTTCCAAGGAAGTTCGCTCGATAATTAACCTGGTGGCCAACAGCGTGGAAGGGCTGGATCCGGAAAATGTGGTAATAGTAGATCAATACGGCAGTCTGCTATCCGACGGGGTAGTTTTATCAGGGGAAGGGAATGCCTCAGAAGTACTGCAAATGCAGATGAATGTACAGCATGCCTATGAGACTGCTAAACAAAGTGCGATACAGACTATGCTGGATAAGACCCTGGGTAAAGATAACTCGGTGGTGAGAGTTAATGTTGAGCTCAACTTCAACAGCGTACAGCAGAATGATGAAAAATATAGTCACGACCCGGACGGCTCCTTTGTACGCAGTGAAGAGATCAAAAAAGAATCCAGCACCAATAGCGCAGATACTGGAGGAGTCCCCGGCACCGACAGCAATATACCCCAGTATCAGGAAGTCAGTGCTGGAAAGGGCAGTTCATCCAGCGATAACAGCGACACTACCAGGAACTATGAAATTAACAAGACGGAAACTCTCACCCAATATGCTCTGGGGGATGTAAAATACGACTATTTGACTGCCTCAGTCTTCGTGGATAATGAGGGAGCCACACAGGCTAATCTGGGCGAAACCGACGATGAGAGAGCTCAAAAAATCAGAAGGATTGTAGCTGCTGCCTGCGGACTGCGAGAAAACCGTAGTGATGAAAATGTAAACCTGGAAGACAACATTTCCGTAGAGTTTATCGATTTTTATACCGCACCTGAGCCAGAACCAATTTCCTTGAGTTGGCTGGATAAGCTGCTAGCATCAAGTTCAGCCCCTTATCTGCTGGCTGGGTTTGCATTGTTCTTATTCACTGTAATTATTATTGGCTCCAGAAAAAAACAGGGAATTGCGGGGCCGGGACAAATGGCTGGGAATGGATTTGATGCTACGGTGGGGGATGAAATAAACATTCAGGATCTGGTCGAGAAAAACCTCACCCCGGAGGAAAAAGAAAAACTAAAAATCAAGGATGAGATTGAAAAACTAATAGATGAAAGTCCAGAAGCAGGCGCACAAGTAGTGAAGGCTTGGTTGCTGGAAGACCAGAGGTGAAAAAGTTGGCTGGCAAAAGCGCATTAACCGGAAAACAAAAGGCAGCAAATTTCCTTATTTTCCTGGGACCAGAGAGATCAGCTCAGATCTTCAAGCATCTAAAAGAAGAGGAGATAGAACAGCTGACCCTGGAGATAGCCAATCTGCGTCACGTACAGCCAGAAAGAGTCGATGAATTGAACCGGGAGTTTTTTGAAATGTGTTTAGCCAGTCAGTTTATTGGACAGGGGGGAATAGCCTATGCCAAGGAGGTCCTGGAAAAAGCTTACGGTCAGGAAAAAACCCTAGAAATTATTGCCCGCATTTCAGCCTCACTGCAGGTCAGGCCGTTTGATTTTATGAGAAAAACCGAGCCCGGGCAATTACTGAATTTTATCCAGGGTGAACATCCCCAAACCATTGCTTTAATACTAGCGTATCTCGATCCTGAACAGGCTTCGTTGGTATTGTCTTCACTTTCGCCGGAGAGACAGTCTGAAGTGGCTAAACGTATCGCAGTGATGGATACTACCTCCCCTGAAGTTATAAAGGAGATTGAAAGCGTTTTGGAACGCAAACTATCATCCATAGCTCCGCAGGAACTTACTAATGCTGGTGGCATAAAAGCAGTGGTGGAAATAATTAATCGGGTTGATCGGGGAACGGAAAAAACCATAATGGAAGCTTTGGAAATTCAAGATCCGGAACTGGCTGAAGAAATCAAGAAACTAATGTTTGTCTTTGAAGACATAGTCATGATAGATGACCGTTCGGTGCAAAGAGTACTGAGGGAAGTGGATTCTCAGGATTTGTCCCTGGCGTTAAAGGGTTCCAGCGCCGAAGTGGCCCAAAAGATATTCAGCAATATGTCTGCCCGGGCTGCCGAAATGCTGAAAGAAGATATGGAATTTATGGGTCCGGTGCGGCTGCGGGATGTTCAAGAAGCACAGCAGCGGGTAGTAAACAACATCCGCAAGCTGGAAGAAGTAGGGGAAATAGTCATTGCTAGAGGCGGAGGAGATGAAATTATTGTCTAGGGTGATAAAGGGTTCCAGTGTATTAATTTCTCAGCCCAAAATTATTCAAATAGATGAGCTGAGAGATTGGCAGAAATACGAGCGCGGCAGCAGAATGCCCAAATACAATAAAGTCACGAACAATGAGTTAGAACAGATAAGAGAAGAAAGTGAAGCCATCCTGCGCGAAACAGAGAGCATGATTATTGATTTACTGGATAAGGCCAAGGAAGAAGCCAGCAGTATTATTGCTGAAGCCCATGAAGAAGCAGAGCAAATCAGACAGGAGAATAGCCAAAAAGGATATGAAGAGGGCATAAGCAAGGCTGAGCAAGAAATTGATGGAAGCATAAGAAATGCCCGGCAAGAAAGTCAGCAGATCATAGCCCAAGCCGGCAAAACTAAAATGCAAATCTTAAAGGCGGCTGAATCTGATATGATGCGTCTGGTAATGGCCATAGCTAGAAAAGTAATAGGCGGAGAAATGGAAACTAATCCCCAGGTGATAATAAATGTTATTGACCAAGCCCTGACTTACCTGGACCAGACCGAAAATATCTCGGTCCACATAAATCCCCGGGAAGTACTGCAGGTACTTGACGCAGTCAACACCAGTCAATTCACGGATAAAAATAACAAAGTAGTGGATTTCGAAGTGCAGGCGGACAAAAGAGTATCAGCCGGGGGGTGCATCATAGAGGGTGAAGAGGGACAGATAGATGCCACCATAGAAACCCGCATGAATAGAATTGAAAAATCGATACAGGGTGTGATAGGGGATGAATGAACAAATCTCCTTCAACATAGATAAATACTTTAATTTAATTGAATCGACCCGGATCTGTCAAATGAAAGGCAAAATATCACAGGCTATCGGCCTCACTCTGGAGGCGGTTGGTCCCCGATTGAGCCTGGGCGAGCTGTGCTACGTGCAAAGCGATCATCAAGATCTACTTATACCAGCGGAAGTGGTGGGCTTCAAGAATAAGCAGATACTGCTTATGCCCCTGGGTGAACTGGAAGGGATAGGACCGGGAAGTGATTTACTGGCTACCGGGCAGACCATGCAGGTCCAGGTTGGCATGGGACTGGTAGGAAGAGTACTGAATGGTCTGGGAGAACCCATCGATGAAATGGGTGGGGTGATCATGGAGGATGTTTACCCCGTAATGAATCGGCCCCCTAACCCATTGAAGCGAAATCGAATCAGTCAGGTACTTCCGGTAGGAGTTAAGGCCATTGACGGTCTGCTCACCATAGGCAGGGGACAGAGAATGGGTATATTCTCTGGCAGTGGAGTAGGAAAGAGCACCTTGATTGGTATGATTGCTCGAAATACCCAGGCTGATATTAATGTTATTGCCCTTATTGGTGAGCGAGGAAGAGAAGTCAGAGAATTTCTCGAGCGAGACCTGGGTGAAGCCGGACTGGCCAAATCAGTAGTAGTAGTGGCAACATCGGATCAACCAGCTTTATTAAGACTCAAAGGGGCCTTCGTGGCTACCAGTATTGCAGAATACTTTCGGGATCAGGGTAAGGATGTGTTGCTATTAATGGATTCGATCACCCGTTTTGCTCTGGCCCAGCGTGAAATTGGCTTGGCGATAGGAGAACCGCCGGCCACCAGAGGATTTACGCCATCAGTATTTGCCCTTTTGCCCCGTCTGCTGGAAAGAGCAGGAACATCGGATAGAGGGAGTATAACTGGCTTATATTCTGTTCTGGTAGAAGGGGATGACATGAATGAACCAATTACTGATGCAGTTCGGGGCATTGTGGATGGTCACATAGTACTAAGCCGCAAACTGGGGGCAATGAACATGTATCCGGCGATAGACGTGATGCAGAGTATCAGTCGGGTAATGATTGATCTGGTCAGCAAAGAACATATGGAGGATGCCAGCAGATTCAGAAATATACTGGCAGCTTATGAAGAGGCTCGGGACTTGATAGATATTGGGGCGTATAAAGAGGGAAGCAACCCGCGAGTTGATGAATCCATTCGATTCATAGAAGACTGCAATGAATTTTTGAAACAGGGTGTATATGAAGAGGCACAATTTGAGACGGTCCTGGACCAATTGAATCAATCTACACACAGGGGGAATTAGTATGCAATCATTTTCCTTCCGGCTACAGACCAAACTAAAAGTATCCAATATTTATGAAGGCGCGGCTCGCGATCAACTACGAGTTCACCTGTCAAGCCGTGATACCATTGCCGAGCAATTATGTTCTTTACAGCAAGAGGTATCAGCTTTGGAACAATCTATCCGGCTTATGGAAACTGGTGCTGATACTTACACAAGGATGGTTTTAAGCCGGGAATACCTCCCAATTCTAAATGAGAGAAAGAGCAGTATAATCCAGGAACTGGATCAGGCCGAAAAAAGAGTTGATAAGGCCCGGGACTATCTCCTGGCTCGGAGCAGGGAAAGCAGTACCCTGGAAAAACTCAAAGAGAGAGATTGGTCTAATTATGTCTATGAATGTATGCGGGAAGAACAGAAACAAATAGATGAGGCTGCTCTGGCCGGGTTTTACCGCAACCGGTCTCAAAGCGCTGTGGGGTAAAGGGTTTCGATCGAGCGGAATAGATAAATGAAGTTGCTTGCTAAACGGGAGAAAAAGGGAGAAGAATAATGAAGAAGGGGACACAGATATTAATACTCTCAGTGTTAATACTGGTAATAATGGGTGGTGGGTACTGTTTCCTGATAAAAATGGAGATATTACCAGTGCCAGCATTTCTTAACCACATACCTATAATTAGTTCTCACCTTTCTCCTAAGACCTTAGGAGAGGAAAGCCCATCTAATGAAGCCATTAAAGCCAGCGATCGATTAAAAACACAGCTGGGCGAGAAGACGGAAAAGATACAAAAATTGAATAGTGAGCTAAAAGCTCTGCGGAAGAAAATGGAAGAAAGCCAGAATGAGCATCTTGCCTTAAAGGAGCAGGTCCTGCAGTTGCAGGTGGAAATTGATCAAGTCAAAATACTGCGAAGTAATAAAGAAGCTACCTATAAGAATCTGGCTGAATATTACTCAGTAATGAAAGCCCAGGATGCCGCCGCTATTATGGCCCAGCTCAATGATGAGGATGTAATTGGAATCTTTAATGAGATGGAAAGCGAAACCGTAGCAGCTATTCTGCAGAGTATGGATAGGAGTAGGGCAGCAAGTCTGAGCAGGAAGATGCTGATCCCTGGCACTATATAATACCTGAAATGAGGTGATTTTAATCAAGTATTCCGGGGTGATAGTTGATATGGAAAGGGGGTGAGTAATTGCTTGAAATGCCAATTCCGGGCGCTGAAAACCCAGCCGCGAAAGCTGGAAAACAGAAAATACCCGCCAAAAATCTGGGTACAGAGCGGCTAGCCAGTAAAGTCAATTTTGGCCAGCGCTTGAAGAAAATTAAACAGAAAACAGAGCAAGGTGGTGATGGAGCAAATAATATCGAGCAGGAAATAGAAAGCCAGCCGGGAAAAAAATCTGCCGTCAGCATCAGGGCCATAGCGCAAGACTACACTAGACCAAACTCGGTATCGCTGTTGGGAAAAAGTATAGAGCTCGATTCCAGCAGCAGTGATCCCAGCCTGATAAAGTTGCTCGAAGCCAATTTAGGGCCGGAATTTGCAGCCAATGTTGAGCAGGTCAGGAGTTCTGAAGTCCTCGTTGAAGCAGAAGAAACAGCCCGAAGACTTATCGATTATAGTGCTGTATTTGAGCAGCAGGATATCGATACTCAGCAGACCCAAAGCAACCCGGAAGTAATACCGCTGGCAGAGCAGCTAATGTCTCCTGAAGTCATTCAAGGCAGCCCTGCCCTGGCCGAGGCGAGTCAAGGTCTGCACAAGGTCGAACAAATAGAGGCCCTGGCAATGCAGCTGCCCGCAGACATTCAGGAAGCTGCCCGACCGGATGAAAAATCCATAGCTTTTAAAAACCTCATCGATTCCCCCAAGAGGGTTCCGGCTAATAGCAAGAGTAAAAGCGGTGAAGATAAAAGCAAAATAGTTGCCCAAAGAAATGATATTCAGGCCAAAAACGATCAGAATGAAGTAAAAAAATTTATAGACTTCGAAGCTAATCGGATGAAAGGGAGTAAATTGCCCTTTAGCACTGAAGTCAATAATCAGGAAGCAGGGAACGACTCTCAGGCTATCGATGATAAGATGGGCTTGCCTGATATAAAGCTAGGCAAAATGGACGTGAATTTTCAGAATCAATTAAAAATTCCGCCCGGTCCCCAAGAGGTAATTGAACAAATACTGGACAAAATAGAAATTATCCAAAGCAAAAAACTAGCCGAGCTGACCCTGGAACTAAAGCCGGATGTTCTGGGGAAAATGACGATTAAACTGGCCATGGAAGAAGGAAGTTTAATAGCCCGGTTTATCACCGACAATCTACACGTAAAAAACATACTGGAAAGCAATTTGAATAGCTTGAGACAAACCCTGGAAAGTCAGGGAATCAAGGTGGAAAAAACTGAAGTAAATGTACAGCTGAACAACGGAGGCATGTTTGATGGATCAGAAGGGAATCAACAAGACAGATGGGAGAACCAGGGGTATCTAAGCCCGACCTGGCAATATTTTGAGGAAATCCCATCCGAAGATGAAATGCCGGACGAATCGGCAGAAAGCTGGTTTAATTACCCGGATACGGAGGCAATCGAGGAAATAAGTATGAACTTTTTAATCTAAGGAGGTGTATTGATGAGCATAAGCGGCGTGGGGATAGATTATAGCACTCAAAATACCAGTACTTCTTCTCTCACTGGGAACTCAGAACTGGGCAAAGATCAATTTCTGAAGCTTCTGGTAACCCAGCTGAGGTATCAAAATCCATTGGAACCTATGCAGGACCAGGAATTTATAGCCCAGTTGGCCACTTTTAGTCAGCTGGAGGAAATTCAAGACCTGAGTGCTACCGTAGAAGCCTTGAGCAAAAGTTTTATATCCTATATCAGCGGCAGTATGAGTCTTCAATTAGCCGGGACATTAATCGGCCGGGAAGTAAGCTATGTAGATCCTAATGCAGCTAATTCCGGCGGCAGCAACGGGCTCTTAACGGGTGTCATTGAAAGAGTGCTATTCGAAGATGGGGTGCCCTATTTCGCTATCGGTAATCATAAAATTAGTGCCGAATACATAATGGAAGTGGGTTCGGTGGCAAGATCACAGTCGGATGCCCCAAGCCCATCAGAACCACTGGTCGAAGAGGTGGAACAGGCTGATGAATAAGGTGATTTTTCCCTACCAGCCGGTGCAGCCGATTAGCCCGGATAAAACAAAAGACAGCACCCGTTCAATGGCCAGTGATGGATTGGATTTTAAGCAAATACTGGATAAGAAAATCAGTCCCGAACTAAAGTTTTCTAAACACGCTCAGCAGCGGCTGAAATCGAGAAATATTGAATTTGATGAACAAGCCTTGCAGAAACTGCAGAAGGCAGTAGGTAAAGCTAGAGCAAAGGGAGCCCAGGATTCATTGATATTAATTGACAAACTGGCTCTGGTAGTAAGCATCAGAAACAATACCGTCATCACCGCAGTTGATGAAGACAATATTCAAGACAATGTTTTTACAAATATTGATAGTGCAGTAATAATATAGGGCCGGACCTCAAGGAGGAAGCCCTGGATGCTGAGTTATAGAAGCATTCATGCACTTGGAAGGAGGTCAGATTAAATATGATGCGTTCGATGTATTCTGGTGTAGCAGGTTTGAAAAACCATCAAACCAGAATGGATGTAATCGGAAATAACATTGCTAATGTTAACACGGTAGGTTTTAAAAAAAGTCGGGTAGTTTTCAAAGACTCTCTTTATCAAAGCATTCGTGGAGCATCAAGTCCTACCAGCTCACGAGGAGGTATAAATCCAATGGCGGTTGGTCTAGGTATGACCATGAGCAGTATTGATCAAATACATAACCCGGCACCAACTACCATTACTAACAAAACGACTGATATGGCCATCGATGGCAGCGGCTATTTTGTGCTCAGTGATGGAGGTAGCAACTATTATACTCGTGCCGGTGCTTTTGACTTCGATAAATTGGGGAGTCTGGTCAGCACTGCCAACGGTTTCTGTGTGCAGGGGTGGATGGCCGATGCTAATGGGAATATCGATGCTACCGGAGCTGCCGGGAATATAAATATGGCTGGTTTTAGCACTACTCCGCCCAAAGCCACTGAACTAATGGAGTTTTCGGGCAACCTGGATTCAACCCTGGAAATACCGCAGATAAGCGGTGCCAACATCGACCCCACTGCAGGAGACCAGCACCCGGGTACTGCTAATTCGCTTATTACCTCCAAAGAGGTCTATGATTCTCTGGGCAACAAAATCACCGTATATTTCAGGTTCTTTAAAAGCGGAGTTGAAGCTGGTCCCCCGGCAGTAAACGATTGGGCCTGTGATATATCCATGAACCCGGACTTTGAAAACGCAGTCGGGTATGATCCCCTGGCCAATTTTGAAGCAGTAGATGTCTCAGCAGGGGCATCTCCGACCGGTGATCTAAATTTCATTCGGGCCTACAATATAGAATTTGATGAGCAGGGCAATATAGCTGATGCAGATAAGAGCCAGATAGCTATAAGTATCGACCGTGCCAGTGCGGGAGCTGATGATTTGCTTATAAAAGTGGACTTTACAGAACTTACCCAGTATAACACCACTTCCACCGCGCAGGCAGCATACCAAGATGGTTATAGCATGGGCAACCTGAGCACTTACAGCATTGGTATAGACGGGACCATCCAGGGTGTTTACGATAACGGTCAGGTTATGAATATCGCTCGAGTGGGCCTGGCTAATTTCCAGAATCCCGCTGGTCTGATCCAGGCAGGATCCAATCTCTTTCAAGAGTCTAACAATTCTGGAGACTGTGTTATCGGCGCCCCTGGGGATGCCGGGATGGGAGCAATTATTCCCGGCAGTCTGGAAATGTCCAATGTAGACCTGTCAGAGGAATTTACCGACATGATAGTAACCCAGAGGGGATTCCAGGCCAATTCCCGTTTGATTACCACTTCTGATGAAATGCTGCAGGAGCTGGTAAATCTAAAAAGGTAGTTGAGTAATCCTCCGGGAGTTTCTCCCGGAGGACATAAAGAGGTGAAATGGTGATTTATCTAACCCGACTAAATGGAGAAAAGATCATATTGAATACTGACTTGATCGAGTTTATGGAAAAAACACCGGACACCGTAGTTACTCTGACCACCGGGAAAAAATTTGTGGTATGCGAACCGGTAAATGAAATTGTGGACCATATTAATTACGTGAAAAGAAAACAGTTTTCAGCCTTAAAAGATTAGTCATGATAAGGGGGATTCAAAGTGACAGATGAAATTACCGTAGATGCTGGGCAAAAAAAAGCGGGATTAGACTTGAAAATAATTATTATCGGTATGCTTATATTTATTGTTCTGGTGAGTGGTTCCTTTTATTTAATGAAGTCCATAATGGCCCCTTTAATGCCCCCGGTGGAAACTACTGGAACCGAAACCAGTGCCACTGAAATTGGAGCGCTGGTATCCATAGGAGAATTCATGACCAATATTAACGATGTGGCGGGTACCCGTTATTTAAGAGTTGAAGTTACGGTGGAATCATCTGATAAAAAAGCGCAAGAAAAAATAAATGCCTATATGCCAGTAATAAGGGACAGTATCCAGGGAATATTATCGGCCAAGACAGTAGCTGATCTGGATATCCGCAACCGGGATAATTTAAAAAATGAAATCCAGCATGAGATCAATCTAAAAATAGGTCTTGATACCATAGACAAAGTCTATTTTACCAGTTTCATTATGCAGTAATTATAACCAGTAGGGAGGGTTATAGTGAGCGAAGTTTTATCGCAAAACGAAATAGATGCACTGTTATCAGCTTTAAGCAGCGGGTCTGTGAATGCTGAAGAACTCAAGGAAGAACAGAGCAAGAAAAAAATAAAAATATATGATTTTAGAAGACCCAGCAAGTTTTCTAAAGATCAACTGCACACTCTGCAGGTGATTCACGACACATATGCCAGAGCTTTGAGCACTTTTTTATCAGCCCAGCTTCGCATGCCAGTACAAATGGAAGTGCTATCGGTTGAACAGCTGACTTATGATGAATTTATGCGGTCTATTCCCAACCCTACTATTTTGAACATATGTTCTTTTTATCCGCTAGAAGGCAATATTATTATAGAGATCAATCCCAATCTGGGATTTGCTCTTTTGGATAGACTCCTGGGGGGACAGGGTCAGGCGCCTTCGAAGATAAGGAGCTTGACCGAGATTGAAGCGACCGTTATGGATAGGATCGTACAGCGCATGCTGACTTATTTTGCAGAACCATGGGAAGGCATCATAGAAATCGAACCAAGCCTGGAACGAGTTGAAAGCAATCCCCAATTTACTCAGTTAGTCTCACCGGCTGAAGTAATGATGATAATTTCTATAGAGACCAAATTGGGAGATGTATTAGGAATGATAAATATCTGTATACCTTTCCTGGTCTTAGAACCCATAATGGATAAACTTAGTGTTCATTTTTATTATTCTTCATCTTCACAAAAACGCAGCCCGGAAAACATGAGCCTAATTCAGAATAAATTAGAGACTACCCGAATTCCGATCAGGGCGGTTTTAGGCGGAAACAGCATTACCGTGCAAGACTTATTAGAACTTTCAGTAGGAGATGTAATTCCTCTGAGAAGAAGAGTGGGGGAACAATTAGACCTGATAATTGGCAATAACGTCAAATTTACAGGTAAGCCGGGCATAAATGGAGGCAAGTTAGCGATACAAGTATGCCATGTGGTAGAGGAGGTAATGGATGATGAGTAATGGTATTTTGTCCCAGGCAGAAATAGATGCCCTGCTTTCAGGTGGAGGCAGTAATAGTTCAGAAGCCGGCCCAGAATTGCCGGCCCAGATAAGCGAATATCAAATAGATACCCTGGGGGAAATTGGGAACATAAGCATGGGTACGGCAGCTACCACCCTTTCTATGCTGCTGAAAAGAAAGGTCTCCATAACCACGCCCCATGTAACAGTGACCACCCGGCAGGAAATACAAAAGGAATATCCGCTTCCTTATGTGATTGCAGAAGTCCAGTACACGCAGGGACTTAACGGGTCCAACCTCCTGACCGTCAAAGCCGAAGATGCCTGCATAATAGCTGATTTAATGATGGGTAAAGAGGATTTAGAAAGACGGAGCGATTTAAGTGAATTAGACTTAAGTGCGGTAGGCGAGGCTATGAATCAAATGATGGGATCCGCCACCACCAGCTTATCATCCATGTTTAATCAAAGAATTGATATTACTCCCCCGATGCTGAATGTGATTGATCTGGCCAATGAAAATATTAATCTCTCTACTGATTATACCCAGCTGGTCCAGATCAAATTCAAAATGGAAATTGAAGGAATGTTAAACAGTGAGATAATGCAGATTATTCCTATGGAAGCGGTTAATACCATGATCAAGATCCTGGAGAGAAACATGGAAGATTTAACCGCCCATGACCCTATTTCGCAAGAAAGCCTAGAAAGTACAGCCAATAATCAGCCCGCTAAATCCTATAGAGAAGAAGAAGCGTTATCTATACCAGCAATTTCCGAGCCAGCAATAAGCTGGAGCGATACGCCCAGGATGAATAACAGTTCTCCTATCGTAGCAGGTGATTCCCATACTATTCAACCGGCACAATTCAGTACGCTGCAAGAAAGCAGTATGGGTCAAGCACCTCAAAACATAAGTCTGATTATGGATGTTCCCCTGGATGTCTCGGTGGAACTGGGCAAGACCAGGAAAACCATAAAAGAGATACTGGAGCTTCAGCAAGGCTCAATTATACAGCTGGATAAGATGGCAGGTGAAGCAGTGGATTTATTGGTTAATGGCAAATTAATTGCCAAGGGGGAGGTCGTAGTTATAGATGAAAGTTATGGTATAAGAATAACCACCATAATAAGTCCGATGGATAGAGTAAATAAATTAAATTAAGAATTAGGAGGTAAGTGATGGGTAAGAAAATTCTTGTGGTTGATGATGCTGCATTTATGAGAATGATGATCAAAGACATTTTGGGTAAAAACGGTTATGAAGTTGTTGGTGAGGCTGAAAACGGAGCAGTAGCGTTGGAAAAATACAAGGATTTGCAGCCGGATTTAGTGACCATGGATATTACCATGCCTGAAATGGATGGCATAACTGCAGTGAAAGAAATAAAAAGCATGGATGGTACTGCCCGAATAATCATGTGCAGTGCTATGGGGCAACAGGCCATGGTGATCGATGCGATACAAGCGGGAGCCAAAGATTTTATTGTTAAACCATTTCAACCCGAAAGAGTTATTGAAGCGGTAAGCAAGGCACTTGAATAGAAAACTCAATTAGGTGGGAAAACTATTGATTTTATCTAAACGAAAAGCACTGTTCCTAATAATACTTACCATAATCCTGGCGGCCGGTATTCTAAACATTTATACTGCAAATTCGCTAGCCATAGACGATATTGGACAGCTGCAGGATGAATTGGGTAAGGAAACCCCGGCTACCAACCAGAGCAATAACGTAGCAGTGGAATTTATTAAATTGTTGTTTGTTTTAGTCTTAATCATTGGAGCAGCGTGGACGGTAGTCAAGTTATTCGGCACCAAGGCCACCGCCAGGCTGCAGGGAACCTGGCTGCATGTAGTGGATGAAGTGATACTGGGTCAGAGCAGGGGTATTATTCTTTGTGAAGTTGGTCAAAAAATTTATGCAATCGGGGTAACAGATCATAATATTTCCCTGCTATTCGAAGTCAATCATCCCAAATTAATGGAAGAAATATCATCCGGGGGTTATATCACCCCAAAGCAGCAGGATAATCTGAAGATCTTTAAAAAAGGAGTAAGCAAGTTGTTTACGGGTAGCGACCAGGGATCCAGGCCCAAGGAGTTTCATTACCTGATGGAAGAGCAAAATAAGAGGCTGCAGGAGATGTTTAAATACGATATGACAGATGCCGAAAAAAGCAGAAGAAGTGATAAGCATGTTTAAAAATATTTTTAAAAAGGGCGGTAAAGCCACTATTTTTATAGTACTGCTCATAGTGTTTATTACTATCTTAGCCAGCAGTGTTAATGCGGAGCCGATCCAAATCCCGGACATAAATTTTCAAATGCAGGGTAGTACTGATGATCCCCAGGGCTTGTCGACTGCAGTGCAGCTGTTGGTAATGTTAACCGTATTATCTCTGGCCCCAGCGATTCTTATAATGCTCACCTCATTTACCAGGATAATAGTAGTATTGTCCTTCGTAAGAAGTTCTCTGGCAACTCAGCAGATGCCCCCTAATCAAGTCCTGATTGGATTAGCCTTGTTTTTAAGTTTTTTTGTCATGGCCCCTACCCTACAAGAGGTTAATTCTCAGGCTATACAGCCTTACCTGAGTGGAGATATTAACCAGGCAATAGCTATGGATAAAGGTATGGAGCCACTAAGAGATTTTATGTTCAAACAGACCCGGGAAAAAGACCTGGCTTTGTTCGTGAGAATGGCCGATATGAGCCGACCGAATAATTTTGCCGATATACCCAATTATGTACTCATACCTTCATTTATTATTAGTGAATTGAAAACTGCTTTTCAAATTGGATTCATTATCTTTGTTCCATTCCTGGTAATAGATATGGTAGTAGCCAGCGCGCTGATGTCTATGGGTATGATGATGCTTCCGCCGATGATGATATCATTGCCTTTCAAAATACTGTTGTTTGTACTGGTGGACGGCTGGGGACTGGTTATTCAATCACTTATTATGAGCTTCAGATAGGAGAGGATTTAAATGTACCAGGATATAATACTGGGAATTGCCCATGAGGCGGTAGTAACTGTTCTTCTGGTATCGGCCCCCATACTGGGAGTAGCCTTAGTAACCGGCCTGGTGATCAGTATTTTGCAAGCCACTACTCAAATACAGGAAATGACCCTGGTTTTCGTGCCTAAAATAGTAGCCGTTTTACTGGTAGTCATAATTTTTGGACCATGGATGTTAAACATATTGACAGGTTTCATAATAAGCCTTTACAGTGCCATACCCCAGATGGTGACAATCTAAAATAGAAGGGGAGCAAGCTGAATGGGTACTTTTGCTTTAGACAGTTTTTTATTAATACTGGGAAGATTATCAGGTCTGTTCCTCACTGCCCCCATTTTTAGCAGCAAGCAGATTCCGCTCACCGTTAAAGCCCTAATCCTAGCCATATTGGCTGCTACCCTGGCTTGTTTCGTGCCGGTTCAATATGGAATACAGATACAAAACCTAGGGCAGTTTGCCGCCGCCATGGTCACGGAAATATTTATTGGTTACATAATAGGTTTCGCCGTTTATGTGGTTCTGGCTGCTATACAACTGGCCGGCCAGGTCATGGACATGCAGATGGGTTTTGCCATAGTCAATGTAGTTGATCCACAATCAGGAGCCCAGATACCATTAATGGGCAATTTAACTCAGATCTTGGCCCTACTAATGTATCTGGCGGTGGATGGGCATCACTATTTGCTGCAGGCCATAGTACACAGTTACAAAATAATCCCGGTCTTAGGGCTGAATCTTACTGGTGAATTCTATCAAATCATAGTGGAAATTACCGTGCTTATGTTTGTTATAGCCGTTAAGATAGCGGCGCCTATTCTGGTAGTAACCATGACCGCAGATATTGCTATGGGCTTCATGGCCCGGACCGTGCCCCAGATGAATGTATTTATAGTAGGTTTGCCACTGAAAATAATAGTTGGTTTGGTGGCCCTATGCCTGTTTCTTCCAGTGTATCTATGGATATTTAATGTATTATTTGATCGTTTTTTCGGCTACCTGGATCAGATAATTATGGCATTAGGTATATGAGTATGATGGATGAATACCGGGTATATTTCCCTTTTGATCTGCAACTTTTCGCTGATGAAGGGAGTACCGGAGAAAAAACTGAGCAAGCAACCCCCAGAAGGGTCGAAGAAGCCAGAAAAAAGGGGCAGGTCTATAAAAGCAGTGACCTGAACTCAGCAGTTATACTTCTGGCAGGATCTGTAACAATATTCATATGTTTTCCTTATATGATTGATACCTTGATGACCTTCACGCGGCTGTGTTTTACTGATCGGACTATTTACGAGTTTTCTAATGAATACCTGCACGCTCTCGTGATTGAAGTGATAATTACTATGGGCAAGTGCCTTTTGCCGGTATTGGGTGTAACATCCATTGCAGCCTTGCTGGTTACCTATTTGCAGGTAGGATTTGTTTTCAGCGGGGAGGTTCTCACCCCCAAATTAGAGCGACTGAACATAGTTGAAGGGGCCAAAAAAATATTTTCCAAACGAGCCTTGGTGGAGTTGGGTAAATCCTTATTAAAAGTTACCATAACCGGATATATAGTTTATTCCGTGGTAAATAAATACTATTTAATGTTTGCACGGCTGGTAGATATGGAACTGGCCGAGAGTATCGTAGTGTTAAGCCAGGTAGTTTATGAGATGGCCTTAAAAGTCGGAGTAGCCTTTGTAATTATCGGGGTTTTGGATTACTTATACCAGAAGTATGAATACGATAAATCTTTAAAAATGAGCAAGTATGATATTAAACAGGAGTACAAGCAAAGCGAGGGGGACCCGCTGCTAAAGTCTAGGCAGCGCCAGATACAAAGGGGAATTGCCATGAAGCGGATGATGGCCGAAGTGCCCCGAGCCGATGTGGTGATAACCAATCCCACCCACTTTGCGGTGGCATTAAAATATGAGGCGGAAATAATGGCTGCACCTGTCGTAGTGGCCAAGGGACAGGATTTTGTGGCTTTGAAAATAAAAGAACTGGCTAAAGAAAACGACATAATACTGGTTGAGAATCCACCACTGGCAAGGACCCTGTATGCGGCAGCAAAAATCGGAGATATGATTCCAGAAGATCTATTTCAGGCAGTTGCCGAGGTACTGGCATTTGTATATAAACAAAAACGGATGGTTTTATAAGCGGGAGGCCGAATGATGGAAATAAGGGCAGGTTGGTTCGATAAAATTCTTGATTACAGCGATTTAATAATAGCTTTCGCAGTTATCACCATTGTAATGATGATGATAATACCCATGAAACCTGTGATGCTAGACGTTTTGCTGACCTTTAATATTAGCTTTGCCCTGATTATCATTATGGTAGCCATGTTTAATACCGATCCGCTGGAATTTTCAGTATTTCCCTCCCTGCTGCTCATTATGACTTTGTTCAGGCTGTCCTTGAACATTTCATCCACCCGTCTGATCCTTCTCAATGCTCAGGCCGGGGAAGTAATAGCTTCCTTTGGTTCCTTAGTAGTAGGCGGCAATACCGTAGTGGGTATGGTGATTTTCCTGATAATTGTAGTAATTCAATTCGTGGTAATTACCAAAGGTGCAGAGAGAGTCTCCGAAGTAGCGGCCCGGTTTACTTTGGATGCCATGCCCGGCAAACAGATGGCCATCGATGCCGATCTCAATGCCGGACTCATTGATGAACAGAAAGCCCGGGACAGAAGAGAAAAAATTCAAAGAGAAGCTAATTTCTATGGAGCCATGGATGGAGCCAGCAAATTTGTAAAAGGGGATGCGGTAGCCAGCATCATTATAACCATTATTAATATAGTGGGCGGACTTATCATTGGTATGGCTCAAAAAGGAATGGGAGCCGCGGAAGCGGTACAAATATATACCTTGTTGACCGTAGGAGACGGTCTGGTCAGTCAAATACCAGCCTTATTGATATCAACCGCAACTGGCATAGTTGTGACCAGAAGCGCTTCGAGTTTCAGCCTCGGCAAAGAACTGGGCGTGCAGTTATTTAATTATCCTAAAGCACTGGGAGTAGCGGCAGTTATTCTGCTGGTTCTGGGTACCCTGGGCCTGCCCAAGCTTCCTACTTATTCACTGGCAATAGTTTTTGGATTGATGTTTTTTGCCTTTCGTTCTGTGAAATCAGAAAAAGCAGATGAAAGTGATATAGATAACTTACAGGAAATTGAGGAGATAAAAAAACCAGAAAACGTGGTGGAGTTGCTGCAGGTAGAAAAAATGGAATTGGAGCTGGGATATGCCTTAATCCCACTGGTAGATTCTGAACAGGGCGGAGACCTCTTGGATCGAATAGTCATGATAAGACGGCAGTGTGCGATGGAACTGGGGTTCATTGTACCACCGGTTAGAATCAGGGATAATATGCAGCTCAAACCTAATTCGTATACGATCAAGATCAAAGGTATAGCTATTGCATCAGGTGAAATGATAATTGATAATTATCTGGCTATTGGGCCGGATATAGAAAACGACACCGAGCTCAACGGAGTGGCTACTATTGAACCAGCCTTCAAACTTCCGGCCCGATGGATATCTTCTAAAGACCGGGAACTGGCAGAAGCCAAAGGCTATACGGTGGTTGATCCCCCATCAGTGCTGGCGACCCATATGACTTCAATAATTAAAAGCCATGCTTATGAACTGCTGGGCCGGCAGGAAATACAGAATACCATAGAGTTTATGAAACAACAAAATCCTGCGGTAATCGATGAACTACTGCCTGATTTAATGAATTTGGGAGATATACAAAGAGTACTGGCTAATCTGTTAAAAGAACAAATTTCCATAAGAGATATGCTGACCATTTTAGAGACCCTGGCTGACTATGCCAAAGTGACCAGAGATACCGATTTACTAAGCGAATATGTGCGGCAGGCCTTGAAGCGGCAGATCAGCAGGCAGTATGCCAATGATGAGGAAAAGATAGCCGTGCTTACCATGGACCCGGGACTGGAAGAAAACTTGCGGGAATCAGTTCAGCAAAGTGAATATGGCTCCTATTTAGCCCTGGATCCGGAGCTAGCTCAAAAAATAGTGGATAAACTTTCGCGTTTCCACGAACAAATTACTACCAAAGGGCAGACCCCTATTATTATTTGTGCCCCGGTATTGCGCTTATATTTTAAACGATTTATTGACCGTTTTATTTCCAATTATACTGTACTGTCCTATAACGAAGTTGATGAAGGTACAAATGTTGAAGTGATAGGGATGGTGACATTATGAAGATAAAAAAATATGTAGCCAAAGATTTCAAGTCGGCTATTAAACAAGCACAGGATGAAATGGGAAGCGATGCCATAATCCTGCATACCCGGCAGCTGAAAAAAAATAGGTTTCTCGGCTTTCTTTCACCTTATCATGTTGAGATTACAGTAGCGGTGGATAAAAACCTGAAAGTTAACAGCGATTTGAAACGAAAAGAAAATCCTTTTTACGCAGTACCGGATATAAAAGAAACCATACCCACCCAAAAGCCCGGGATGACAGATAGGGACCATTCAGCCTCAGAAGAGCAAATGCTCCTGGAACTGCAACAGATGAAAGACCTGATGAAAGACATAAAAATGAAAATGCATGAAGTAGGTGCTATAAAAGGAATATCTGACATGGCCCAGCATTTCTATCAGATTCTAGTCAGTAATAATGTTAATCAGGACATTGCTCTGAGTATTGTGAGCAGTATTGAATCCAAGCTGCCGGAGCAAAAAATGGACGACGAAACCTGGGTAAGAGATGTCTATATAAATGTTTTGCAGGAGTATATCAGTGATATATCGCCCATAGCCACCACCCCTGGTAAAAAAGGTCATATAGTATTTATGGTTGGTCCTACCGGGGTAGGCAAGACTACCACCATTGCCAAACTAGCGGCAAATATGACTTTTTTGGAAAGAAAAACAGTAGCATTGATAACCCTTGATACTTACCGGGTTTCTGCTGCAGAACAATTGCGGACCTTTGCCGAAATAATCGGCATTCCCATCAGCGTAGTATTTAATAGCAGCGATTTTAAAGATGCAGTTCATTCCTATCAGGATAATGACTTGATATTTGTAGATACCGCCGGTCGGAGTCCCAGGAACCCGGAACAGATGGAAGAACTAAAAAGTTACCTGAATATAGGACATCCTGATGAAACCATTCTGGTATTGAGTGTTACCACCCATAGTCAGGATTTAATAAATATTTACCGCCAATTTGCACCTATGAAAATAGACAAAGTAATTTTTACCAAGCTAGATGAAACATATAGTTATGGCCAGATATTAAATACCATATATGAAATAAACAAACCAGTAGCATATTTAACAACTGGACAGAATGTGCCAGATGAT